>JAFJUR010000179.1 GCA_017859995.1 Holophagaceae bacterium
CGCCCAGGCCGCGGAGGCCCTGGGCCGCGCCCAGTCCGAGCGGGCCGCCCTGGACCGCCTCGAGCAGGAGCTGACGCGCCTGACGAAGGCCATGGGCCTCCAGGACCGCCGCTACCGGGCGGTGGCGAACCTGGCCCGCGTGGCCCGAGGCGATGACGGCGACCGCGTGTCCTTCGAACGCTACGTGCAGGGCGCCCTGCTCGACGACGTGCTCGTGTCGGCCTCCGAGCGTCTGCGCCGCATGAGCAAGCAGCGCTACGCCCTGCGCCGGACGGCCACCAGCCTGGATCAGCGCCGGGCCGGGGGCCTGCAGCTGGAGATCACCGACACGCACACGGGCCGATCCCGCGCCGTGAGCTCCCTGTCGGGGGGCGAGGGCTTCCAGGCCAGCCTGGCCCTGGCCCTGGGCCTCTCCGACGTGGTGCAGCGGCACGCCGGCGGCATCCGCCTCGACACTGTGTTCATCGACGAGGGCTTCGGCAGCCTGGACCCCGAGGCGTTGGACCTGGCCCTGCGCACCCTGGAGGACCTGAACCAGGGCGGGCGCCTCGTGGGCCTCATCAGCCACCTCGAGGAAGTGAAGGCCCGGATCTCCGCCCGGCTGGAGGTCACGCCGGGCCCCGGCGGCAGCCACGCCCGGTTCCGCGTCGAGTAGGCATCGCACCAGGCCCACATGATGCCTCACATGGCGTGGTATGCTCCTGGCACGTTCCGGAGCCTCCCCATGCTGCGATTTCCCGCGCCCCTCCTCGGCCTCGCCCCCGCCCTGAGCCTGGCCCTGATCGCCCAGCCCACGCCCTACCAGAAGGCCCCGAAGGCCATCCAGGCCGTGCTGGACGCGCCGGGCACGCCTGCGCTCCTCGCCAGTCCGAAAGGCGATCGCTTCCTGCTCGCGGAGTACGTGCGCAACCCCTCCATCCGCGAGCTGGCCCAGCCCATGGCGCGGCTGGCCGGGCTGCGCTTCAACCCCGTCACCCGAGGCCCCCACAGCCCCCAGAAGCTCAAGGCCCTGGCCCTCCAGAAGGTGGCGGGCGGTCCCGCGCGGCCCATCGCCCTGCCGCCAGGCGTGACGCTCAGCCAGCCCCACTGGTCGCCGGACGGGGCGCGGTTCGTCCTGCTCGGCGCGGGCCGGAATGCCACGGAACTCTGGGTGGGCGAGGCAAGCACCGGGAAGCTGCGCCAGATCCAGGGCGTGAAGCTGAACGCCATCCTGGGCAGTCCCCTCGACTGGCTCGCGGACGGCAGCCTCCTGTGCAAGGTCGTGCCCAGCGGCCAGGGCGCGGCGCCCGCGGCCCCCGAGGTGCCCCAGGGCCCGCGCATCCAGGAGAACGAGGGGAAGGCGGCCCCGGCGCCCACCTACCAGGATCTGCTCCAGAACGCCCATGACGAGGACCGCTTCGAGTTCCTCGGGCAGGCACAGCTGGTTCGGGTCGACCTGACGAGCGGCCAGGTGACGCCCATCGGCAAGCCCGGCCTCTACGGGGGCGTGCAGCCCTCCCCGAATGGCAAGCTGCTGCTGGTGTCGCGGATCCGCCGCCCCTTCTCCTTCCTGGTGCCCGCGTCGCAGTTCCCCGTTCGCGAGGAGGTGTGGGACCGCGCCGGCAAGCTGGTCCACACCGCCGCGGACCTGCCGCTGGCCGAGGGCATCCCCCTCGAGGGCGTCCGCACCGGCCCGCGCCGGCTGCACTGGCGGCCCACGGAGCCGGCCACCCTGGCCTGGGTCGAGGCGCTGGACGGCGGCGATCCGAAGCGGAAGGCCGAGTTCCGCGACCGCATCCTGCTGCAGACTGCGCCCTTCTCGACCGCCCCCACGGAGCTGATCCGACTGAAGGCCCGTCTCTCGGGCCTGGACTGGAGCGAAAGCGGCGACCTCGCCGTGGTCCGCGAGTATGAGCGGGACCGCCGCTGGACGCGCACCTGGCTGCTGGATCCCGCCAAACCCGCCGAGGCGCGGCTGGCCTTCGATCTCAGCAGCAACGACCGCTACAAGGACCCGGGCGCCTTCCTCTCCCGCCTGCTGCCCAACGGCCAGACGGCCCTGCGGCAGGTGGACGGGGCTCTCTTCCTCGCCGGCGCCGGGGCCTCCTCCGACGGCGACCGCCCCTTCCTCGATCGCTTCGATCCCGCGACCCTCAAGACCGAGCGCCGGTTCCGCTGCGAGCCGGGTCGCTATGAATCCCTGACGGCCCTGCTGCCGGACGGCCACTTCATCACCCGCCGCGAAAGCCCCACGGAAGCCCCCAACTACGTGCTGAACGGCGACGGAGCCAAGCCGCTCACCGCCTTCGCGGACCCGCTGCCCGAGCTGCGGAAGATCCGGAAGCAGCTGGTGAAGTACACACGGCCCGACGGCGTGGCCCTCAGCTTCACGATGTACCTGCCGCCCGACTACAAGGCCGGAGAACGCCGCCCCGCCGTGGTCTGGGCCTACCCGCTGGAGTTCACTGACGCGGCCACCGCGGGCCAGGTGAGCGGATCAGCCCAGCGGTTCACCACCATCGGCGGCATGTCGCACCTGTTCTTCCTGCTCTCGGGCTACGTGGTGCTCGACAACGCCACCATGCCCGTGGTGGGCGATCCCAAGACCGTGAATGACACCTTCCTCGATCAGGTCGTGGCCAGCGCCAAGGCCGCCATCGACAAGGCCGACGAACTGGGCGTGATCGATCCCAAGCGGGTGGGCGTGGGCGGTCACAGCTACGGCGCCTTCATGACCGCCAACCTGCTGGCGCACTCGAACCTCTTCAAGGCCGGCATCGCCCGCAGCGGCGCCTACAACCGCACGCTGACGCCCTTCGGCTTCCAGAGCGAGCGGCGCACCCTGTGGGAAGCACCCGACATGTACCTCAAGGTCTCGCCCTTCATGGCGGCCAACCACTTCAACGCCCCGATCCTGCTCATCCACGGCGAGGCCGACAACAACACCGGCACCTTCCCCATCCAGAGCGAGCGCCTCTACGCCGCCCTCAAGGGCAACGGCCAGACCGTGCGCTACGTCACCCTGCCCCTCGAATCCCACGGCTACATCGCCCGGGAATCCATCGAGCACACCCTGTGGGAAATGCTCCGCTGGTTTGATCAGCATCTGAAGTAGGGTTTCTGGGTTTTGTTTTTAAAACCGCAGATGACGCAGATAAAAGCCTGAACGCCTTGTTGCTTTTCATCTGCGTCATCTGCGGTTAAACATTCAGTCCTATCTCACTCCGACACGGAGGCGCTGTCCGGCCACCGCAGGGTGTCGGCAGCGCCTTCGGCCTGTCCATGCCGCACCAGGATCACCTGGGCGCAGCCCTGCTTGGGCACCACCTTGATGGCGTGCCCCAGGGCCGTCAGGGCCGCCACCGTGGCGGCGGGAAGACTCGCCTCCACCTGGATGCGATCCGGCAGCCACTGGTGGTGGAACCGGGGCGCGTCCACGGCGGCCTGCGCGCCCATGCCGAAATCCACGACCTGGAGGACCGTTCCGAGCACCGTGCTCGGAATGGTGCGCCCACCGGGGCTGCCGCTCACCAGGAACACCGCGCCATCCTTCACGAGAATCACCGGGCACATGCTGGAGAGGGGCCGCTTGCCCGGCTGGGCCAGGTTCGGCGGCGTGCCGATGAGGCCCTCCGCATCCGTCAGGCCCGGCGCGGCGTTGAAATCGCCCAGCTCGTTGTTGAGCAGGAACCCCGCGCCCGGCACGATGCGCTTCAGCCCATAGCTGTCCTCCAGGGTGTACGTGAGGCTCACGGCCCGTCCTTGGCGGTCCAGGACGGAGAGGTGGGTGGTGTCGGGACGATCCTTCGGCCACTGAAAACCCTCCGTGGACGAAACCGACGCCCGGTCCATGCGGATCGAGGCCCGCAGTTCCTCCACGTGGGCCTTCGAGAGCAGGTGGTCGAGGGGAAGGTCCGGATTGAACGCGGGATCACCGAGGTGCCGCGCCCGGTCAGCGAAGGCCCGCCGCAGGGCCTCTGACACGAGGTGGACGGCGGTGGGCGAACTGGATCCCGCCGCCTTCAGGTCAAAGGCTTCGAGCATGCCCAGCGCCTGGATCAGCACCTGCCCACCGGAACTGGGGGGAGGAGCGGCCAGCACCGCCACGCCGCGGTACGATCCGCGGAGGGCTTCCCGAAGCACCGGCCGGTAGGCCCGCAGGTCCTCCGCGCGGATGAGGCCGCCGTTCGCCCGAAGCTCGCGCAGGAGAAGCCGCGCGGTTTCGCCGCGGTAGACATCCATCCAGTCCCTCGAAATCCGGGCCAGGGTGCGCGCCAGGTCCCGCTGCACGAGCCGGTCTCCCGCCTTCAGGGGCCTGCCGCGCTTCGAGAACTGCGCCAGGGTGAGGGCGTGTTTCCGGAACTCGGGGAACTGCGCCGCCAGGCTGGCGGCCTGGTTCTCCGTCAGGGAGAAGCCTTCGCGGGCCAGGCGGATGGCCGGCCGCAGCAGCCTCGCCCAGGGCAGCCGGCCCTCCCGCCTCCAGGCCTCCCGCAGGCCCGCCACTGTGCCGGGAACGCCGACGGAGGCCAGGCTGGCATGGTGCCTCGCCTCGTCGTAGACGCCGCCGTTCAACCACATGCGGGGGTGCGCGGCGGCCGGGGCCGTCTCCCGGAAATCCAGGAAGGTGGCCCGGCCATCGGCCGCCCGGGAGAGCAGGAACCCGCCTCCACCCAGGTTGCCCGCGGCCGGGTGCACCACCGCCAACGCGAAGGCCGCGGCCACGGCCGCGTCCACGGCCGTGCCGCCCTCCCGCAGCACCTGCGCCCCGGCCTCCGAGGCCAGGCGCTCCTGGCTCACCACCAGGCCCCTGGGCACCTGAGCCGGGGCCCAGAGCGACAGCATCAGGAACAGGATCGGAGGCACGCGCATGGAGGCTCCTAGGACTCGAACACCTAGAGTCTGTCATTCTTGGAGCCATGTCCCGCTCGGCTTCCATCCACGGCTCCACACCCCAGACGCCCGGCGAGGAACTGGCCAACAGCCTCACCCACGGCCTGGGCGCGGCGCTGGCCATCGCGGGCCTCGTGGTGATGGTGGTCTTCGCCGCTCTGCGCGGTACGGCCCGCGATGTGGTGGGCGCGGCCATCTTCGGCTCCACGCTGATCCTGCTCTACCTCATGTCCACCCTGTACCACGCGTTCCGGGGGCCGAAGGTGAAGCTGGTCTTCAAGGTCTTCGACCACTCGGCCATCTTCATGCTCATCGCGGGGACCTACACGCCCTTCTGCCTCTCCGTGCTGCGCGGGGCCTGGGGCTGGACGCTCTTCGGCCTGGTCTGGGGCCTGGCGGTCGTCGGCATCACCTTCAAGGCCATCTACTACGG
>JAFJUR010000005.1 GCA_017859995.1 Holophagaceae bacterium
TTCCAGGTGCGGACCACGGTGTTGCCGCTCACCTCGTACCCGCTGGCGAAGGAATCGAGGTAGATGCCCCAGGACAGGTAGGTCGGGGTGCCGAAGGTGGCGGAGTAGCCGATGGTGTCGGCCACGACGTTGTTCCGGATGGCGCTGCCACTGCGGAAGGTCCGGTCGTGCTGGGTCACCTCGATGCCGCCGGTGTCGGCGGTCTCCAGGTTCGTGTTCTGGATGCGGTTGAAGGCCACGACATTGTTCCGCCCGGGGTTCTTCAGGGAGATCCCGTAGCGGGAGGTGTCGTGGATGGCGTTGTGCGACAGCGTGTTGTCCGAGCTGCCCGCGCCGGCGAGGACGATCCCGCCCACGTGCCGGTACGCTTCGCCGAGGTGGTGGAGGTGGTTGTCGACGACGGTGTTGCCCGGGCTGTCCAGGATCAGCACCCCTCCGCCGCCCGCATGGGCCGCGTCGCAGGCCCGCACGGCGTGGCCGCGGCCCCGCGTGATGCACACGGCGTACGTCCCGAGGTTCCGGAACCGGCAGTCCTCCACCACGCAGGCTTCGGCATCCCGCAGCAGGATGGCGCCGTCGTCGCCCACGCCGTACCCCGCGCTCGCGCCGCTCCGGGTCCAGTCGGTGTCGCGGAAGGTGAGGCCTGCGAAGCGCAGGTGCCGCACGGGCCGGCGGAGGGCGCGATCCCCCTCCACCTGGATGAGGCGGGTGGTCCGCGGAACGATCACCTCGCTGCCGGCCGAGAAGCCCGCCCGCGGCAGGTAGGCAAGGGTGCCGGAACCGGAATCCAGGTACCACTCGCCGGGCGCGTCGAGTTCCTCCGGCACATTCTCGATGAAGTACCGGTCTCCGGGGTTCAGCGCCGCCAGGGCCTCCGGACCGCCCAGCCGGAGCCGCCCTTCCTTCGGATCGTAGCCGCGGATGGAAAGGATCTCGGCGAAGGCCCGGCACTCGCCCGAGGGGAAGACGTGCACCTCCGCTTCGGGAGCCGCCAGCCAGGCCTCGCGCACCATGCCGGGGGCGCAGCCGATGGCATCCTTCGGCCCCTGCCCGGCGCCCGTCACCACGAGCTGCCGGCCCTGGGAGCGGACGAAGTCCTTCGCCGACACGGCCACCAGGTGCCCGCGCGCGGGCGGTTGGAGCCGCGCGCCAACGGGGCTCCAGGCCGGGTCGTCACAGAGCGCGAGGGCATCCAGCACGAGCCCGCCGCCCTGGCGGTTCTGCCAACGCAGCAGGTGCTCCCCAACCGGGAGGATGAGGGTGGCCGCGCGGCCCCAGCGCGTCGGGCTCCAGGCGCCCGTGTCCGGAAGGTCGGAGAGCTTCACCGCGTCCCGGCCGTCC
Source organism: Holophagaceae bacterium (assembly GCA_017859995.1). Lineage (GTDB taxonomy): Bacteria > Acidobacteriota > Holophagae > Holophagales > Holophagaceae > Geothrix. The sequence continues at coordinate 1,342 of JAFJUR010000005.1, forward strand.
ACCTGAACCGTGCTGCGGCCATCCATGGCTTTCAGGCCGTAGGGCGCGTTCAAGGCCCCGTAATGGAGCCACAGGGTGTACCGTCCGGCCTCGGGCACCCGCACCCGGTACTCGAGCCAGTCCCCGGCGTTGTGGATGCCGCCCACGGTGACGCCGAAACTGACTTGGCCGAGCCCGTCGGTCGCGTAGAGGAAACCCTTCCGAATGGGATCGGCCGGATCCAGATTCGGGTATCGCGCCCTGGGCTCCCGCCGCCCATCCACGACGAGGGCGCGGAACCGCCAGGGGCCGCCCTCTGCCGCGGGCAGATGGAAGGTCAGGGGCTGCCCCGGCGCGGGGAGGGTTCCCACCGCCAGCCGGCGGCCGCCGATCAGCTCGGGCACCTCACCCGGATAGGCCACGTACGAGATCGCACCCTGGTCGGTTCCGGAATCCTCCGGGCCGAAGCGGATGGGCGCGTCGAGGAAATACTGGCCGCCGCGGACCTGCACGGTGATCGGGCCCGGCGCCGGCTGGCGCTCCTTGAGCCTGCGGATGGCGTCCCGGGCCCGGGGAATGCTGGCGAAGGGCCCATCGGTGCGCTCGGGATTCGGCGCGGCGAGGCGGCCAGACCAGGCATCGCGGCCGGCGGGGGACACGTAGAAGGTCTGTCCGGAGGGGCCGGCCCCTCCCCACACCGGGGCCATCAGTCCGACCAGGAGCGCGCAGCGCGCGGGCCATTCCTTGGCACGGTTCACCAGGCAATCCCAAGGCGCCCCCAGGCCTCGGCCCCTTCGGATGAGCTTGAACATTTCGGATTATCCTTGACAGATTCTGCGGTATTTTCACAATCATACTACGAACAGTCATGAAGGAAACGGGTTGATGCTCACGTCGCGGGTACGGAATCTGGGCTTCTGGACGAGCGATCTGTTGCAGGGCGCGCCCATCCGGAAGCACTGCCAGGACATCGAAGCGCGCCTGGCCGGAAGCGGCCCGTCCACCGACCTTCTCGATGGGCTGCTCCACTACGCCGTCGAGCACAGCCCCTTCTACGCGCCATTCCGCGGGTTCGCATCCCTGCAGGACTTTCCGGTCATCACCAAGGCCAGCATCAAGGACGGGTACGAGGCCTTCCAATCGAAGGCCTTCGCGGGCCAGCGGCTGCATGTCATGCGCACGAGCGGCTCGACCGGGACGCCCTTCGCCGTCCGGCAGGATCCCGACAAGCGCCGCCGCGTGCTCGCAGAGATGATCTGCTTCGGCAAGCGGGCGGGCTACGAGGTGGGCGACCGCTACATCTTCACCCGGAGCTGGAGCACCATCAACCGCAAGCGCTGGCACGTGGCCCTGCGGGAAAACGCCATCATGTTCGACATCTCCTCGCTCGACGACGCCCGGCTCGAATCACTGCGAACGCTACTCCGGAAGGACCGGGGCATCCGCTGCATGCTCGGCTATCCCTCCACATTCGGGCCGCTTCTCCAGCACCTGGAGCGGGCGGGAGACGGGCCTGATGCCTTCCGTCTGCGGGCCATCATCAGCATCTCTGAACGCCTTCCCAGGGAGATGCGGGAGGATCTGCGCGCCCGCTTTGGTTGCACCGTGGTGGCGAGGTACTCCAACCAGGAGAACGGCGTTCTCGCCCAGCAGTGCCCCGGCGGCGAGGAGTTCCACCTCAACACTGCCAGCTACGCCTTCGAATACCTCCGGCTCGATTCGGACGCGCCGGCCGCCCCCGGGGAACTGGCGCGGGTGGTGATCACCGACCTCTTCAACCGTGCCATGCCGATGATCCGGTACGATACGGGGGACGTGGCCGTGCGGCAAACTTCCGCGAGGTGCGGATGGGCCACGGATACCCTCAGCGAACTGGATGGCCGGCGCCAGGATTTCATCCGGGACACGCAGGATCGGCTGCTTTCCCCGGCCGTCGTGTCCACCCACTTCTGGCGCTTCACCGGGCTGAAGCAGTTCCAGTTCATCCAGGAGGCCAAGGCGCAGTACCGCATCATCCTGAACGGCGCCGATCCGCAATACACAGATGCGGATTTCGTCGCGATGGCCCGCCGCTTCCTCGGGCCCGAGGCCGCCATCACCATCGAGCACGTGGAAGAAATTCCCCTGCTCGCCTCCGGCAAGCACATGCCGGTGGTCAACCGCTACAGGCCTGCCTGATGATTCCTGCGGCAGCCGCCGACGCAGCTCCGGTCCGCCTGGCGGAACCGGGCGCCCCGCCCATGAACGTGCTCTACCTCACCATCGGCTTCCCCCAGCCCGACACCCCCTCCGACCTCATGCACCTCATGGAGGTGTTCTGCGGCCACGGCCACACGGTGGACGTGGTGGCCGTCGAGGAGCGGAAGCGGGGCCAGCCCACCCGGGTCGCGCAACAGGGGCCGTTCCGCGTGCTGCGCGTCCGTACCGGGAACATATTCGACGTGGGGCCCTATGAGAAAGGGCTGAGCCTCGTCACCCTGCCCTGGCTGCTGCGGCGCGCCATGGCCAGGCACCTGCCGCGGCGCCGCTATGACCTGGTGATCTACGCGGCCCCGCCCGTCACCTTCTCCCGCGTGGTTCGCGGCCTGAAGCGCCGCCAGCCCTGGGTGAAGACCTACCTCATGCTGAAAGACATCTTTCCCCAGAATGCCAAGGACCTCGGGATCATCCGCAACCCGCTGGTCTTCGCCTACTTCAAGCGGCAGGAGCGCAACCTCTACGCCACCTCGGATGTCATCGGCTGCATGTCGCCCGCGAACGTGGCGTTCCTGCGCCAGCACAGCCCCGAGATTCCGCCGGAACGGCTGGAGGTGCTGCCCAACACCCGCATGCCAGGGCCTGACACCGGCCTCGCTCCCGCGGGCCCGCTGCGCCAGCGGCATGGCATTCCGCCGGACGCGGTCGTGGCCCTCTACGGCGGCAACATGGGGGTGCCCCAGGGGCTGGATTTCCTCCTGGAGGTCTTCGAGGCGAACCGGGACCGGACCGACCTGCACTTCCTGCTCGTGGGCCGGGGCACCGAGCGCAAGCGCCTCGCCGAGGCCATCGCCACCAAGGGGCTCCGCAATGTCACCCAGATTTCCCATCTCCCCCGCCTGGAGTACGAGGCCCTGGCGAGGGAATGCGACATCGGGCTGGTCTGCCTCGACCCCCGCTTCACCATTCCCAACTTCCCCTCGCGGGTCCTCTCCTACTTCGAGATCCGCATGCCGGTGCTGGCCGCCTTGGATCGCGCCACGGACTTCGGCGCCATGCTCGACGACGCGCAGGCCGGCTACTGGTGCCACGCCGGCGACCTCGCGGCCTTCCAGCGCCATCTGGACCAGCTGGCCGCGGATCCGCAGCTCCGCGCCCGCATGGGCGCTTCGGGTCGGCGGTACCTGGAATCGCATTTTACTTCCGCCAGGGCGTACGAAATCATCTCCAGACACTTCATTCCAGCACACTCATGATCCGGAGGCCCCTTGTCCAGCCATCTTGATCTGAAGAACCAGACCCTGCTCATTACCGGGGGAACGGGATCCTTCGGCAACGTCGTCCTGAAGAAATACCTCACGACCGGCATCGGCGAGATCCGCATCTTCAGCCGCGACGAGAAGAAGCAGGACGACATGCGCCATCTCTACAGCGATGACCGCATCAAGTACTACATCGGCGACGTCCGGGATCCGCGGAGCATCGCCACCGCGCTCCGCGGGGTGGACTACGTCTTCCACGCCGCCGCCCTGAAGCAGGTCCCCTCCTGCGAGTTCTACCCCTTCGAGGCCGTGCGGACGAACGTGCTCGGCACCTCGAACCTGCTCCAGGCCGCCATCCAGCAGAAGGTGAAGCGGGTGGTCTGCCTGAGCACCGACAAGGCGGTCTACCCCATCAACGCCATGGGCATCTCCAAGGCCATGATGGAGAAGGTGGCCCTCGCCGAATCCCGCAACCCCGGCCCCGACGGCTCGGTGATCTGCGTGACCCGCTACGGGAACGTGATGGCCTCGCGCGGCTCGGTGATCCCCCTCTTCCTCGACCAGATCAAGTCCGGCAAGCCCATGACGGTGACTGATCCCGAGATGACCCGGTTCCTCATGCACCTGGACACGGCCGTGGAACTGGTGGAATTCGCCTTCGCCCACGGCCGCGGCGGCGACACCTTCGTGAGGAAGGCCCCGGCCTCCACCATCCACGACCTGGCCCTCGCGCTGAAGGAGCTGCTCCAGGCGGACACCGAGATCCAGATCATCGGCACCCGCCACGGCGAGAAGCGCTATGAGAGCCTGCTCTCCCGGGAGGAACGGGTGCGGGCAGAGGACCTCGGGGACTACTTCCGGGTGCCTGCGGATTCCCGGGATCTGAACTATTCGAAGTACTTCTCGGTGGGCAACCTCGAGGTGTCCCAGAGCGACGAGTACCATTCCCACAACGCCCAGCGCCTCAACCTCGCCGAGATCAAGGAGCTCCTCCTGACCCTCGACTGCGTCCGCGAGGCCCTCCTCGAGCGGGGCATCAAGCCGGAGATGGCCCTATGAACCAGTTGCGCGTGCTCACGGTGGTCGGAACCCGGCCTGAGGTCATCCGGCTTTCGCGGGTCATCGCCCGGCTCGAGGAGACCACGGAACACATCCTCGCCCACACCGGTCAGAACTACGACTTCGAGCTGAACCAGGTCTTCTTCAATGACCTCGGGATCCGCCGGCCCGATCATTTCCTCAAGGCCGCCGGCGAGACCCTCGCCGAGACCATCGGCAACATCATCATCGGCATCGACAAGGTGTTCGAGGAATGCCGCCCGGATGCCCTGCTGGTGCTGGGCGACACCAACAGCTGCCTTTCGGTGATCCCCGCCAAGCGGCGCAAGATCCCCATCTTCCACATGGAGGCGGGGAACCGCTGCTTCGACCAGCGGGTGCCCGAAGAGTCCAACCGCAAGGTGGTGGACCACCTGGCCGACATCAACCTCCCCTACAGCGGCCACGCCCGGGAGAACCTGCTGCGGGAGGGCATCCCCACCGACCGGATCATCAAGACCGGCAGCCCCATGTTCGAGGTGCTCCAGAGCTACCGCGAGGGCATCGACGGCAGCGAGATCCTGGAACGCCTGAACCTCAAGCCCCAGGACTATTTCCTCGTGAGCTGCCACCGCGAGGAGAACGTCGACTCAGAGGTGAACCTCCCCAAGTTCGTGGCCCTCATGAACCACCTCGCCCAGGCCCACGGGAAGCGGATCATCGTCTCCACCCACCCCCGCACCCGCAAGCGGCTCGAAGCCGGCACCTTCGCCACCGACCCGCGCGTGGAGCTGGTGAAGCCCTTCGGGTATTTCGACTACGTGCGGCTTCAGCAGCACGCCTACGTGGTGCTTTCCGACAGCGGAACCATCACCGAGGAATCCTCCATCCTGGACTTCCCCGCCCTGAACATCCGCGAAGCCCACGAGCGACCCGAGGGCATGGAGGAAGGCGCGGTGATCCTCACGGGGCTCGAGATCGGCCGCGTCGAGCAGGCCATCCAGATGCTGCGGTCCACGCCATTCCAGGGGGGCCGCCGGACCCGGCTCGTGCGGGACTACGATGCCCCGCAGGTCTCCGAAACCGTCGTCCGCGCCATCCTCGGCTACACGGACTACGTGAACCGCTTTGTCTGGCGCAAGGGATGACCGGCCTACCCCTGGCGGATCCGCGCCGGGGGATAGAGGCCAAGCGTCGCGAGGATGACGAGGAAGTCGGACCACAACCCGGCCTGGGCGGCGTAGGCCTGGTTGATGCGGAGCTTGTCCGGGAGGATCGTCTGGACGTAGGTTTCGTCAGGGTTCTGCGCCGCGGCCAGCAGCTCGCTCTCATGGCGGTATTTGATGGAGGCCAGATCGGTGATGCCAGGACGCAGCGTCAGGATGGCCCGCTGGTCCGACGTGTAGAGGTCCACGTACTTCGGCACCTCCGGCCGGGGCCCCACGAGGCTCATGTCGCCGGCCACCACGTTGAGCAGCTGCGGGAACTCGTCCAGCTTCGTGCGGCGGAGGAAACGTCCGGTCCGGGTGATGCGCGGATCCTCGCCCACGGTGATGGCACGGCCCAACCGCTCGGCGTCCACCACCATGGTGCGGAACTTCCAGATGCGGAACGGACGTCCTCCCCGCCCGATGCGGGACTGGCGGAAAAAGACCGGGCCCCCGTCCTCCAGCTTCACGACCAGGGCCACCAGGGCCAGCAGTGGCGACAGGAAGACCAGCCCCAGGAGGGACCAGAACAGGTCGAAGGTTCGCTTGGCCATGGTCACGCCGGGTTCGCGAGGACCAGTTCCCGCACGGCGGCGATGACATCGTCCACGTCCTCGTCGGCGAGGCCCGCGTGCAGGGGCAGGCTGAGCATCCGGGCATAGGCATCCGCGGCGACGGGATTGTCCTCGGGCCGGTAGCCGTACTTGTCCCGGTAGAAGGGGTGCATGTGCACCGGCAGGTAGTGCACCGACGTGCCGATGTTGCGGTTCTTCAGCTCGTCGATGAACGCGTTCCGGTCGATCCGCAGCGCCCCTTCCTTCAGCCGAATCACGTAGAGGTGCCAGCTCGATTCGGCCCAGGGGCGCTCCACCGGCAGCTCGAGGGCCGCCAGATCCTTGAACCCGGCCTCGTAGCGGGCCACCACCTCCCGCCGGCGCTTCTGGAACCCGCCCAGGCGCTTCAGCTGCCGCAGGCCGATGGCTGCCTGCACGTCGGTCATGTTGTATTTGTAGCCGGGCAGGACCACCTCGTAGTACCAGGAGCCCGAGCGGTCGAAGCGCTTCCAGGCGTCCCGGTTCATCCCGTGGTGGCCGATGATGCGGGACTTCTCCACCAGGGCCGGGTCCCCCGACAGGCAGCCGCCCTCCACGGTGGTCAGGTTCTTGGTCGCGTAGAAGCTGAAGGCCGCCAGGTTCGACCGGGAGCCGACCATCCGGCCCTTGTACTTGGTCGAAATGGCGTGGGCCGCGTCCTCGAAGATGGCCAGGCCATGGCGCGCGGCCAGGGCATCCAGCTCGTCCATCTGGGCGGGGTGGCCCGCGTAGTGCACCGGCAGCAGCACCTTCGTGCGGGGCGTGATGGCGGCCCGCACGGCCTCGGGAGACAGGGTGAGCGTGTCCGGCGTGACATCCACCAGCACGGGCTTCGCCCCCACGTGCTCAACCACGTTGGCCGTGGCGCAGAAGGTCATGGCGGGCACGATGACCTCGTCGCCAGGGCCGACGCCCAGGGCCAGCAGACCCACGTGGAGCCCGGCGGTGCAGGAATTCAGCGCGACGACCGAGGGCGCCTGGAGGTACTCCTGCAGGGCTCCCTCGAAAGCCTTCGTTTTCGGCCCCGTGGTCACCCACGGGGACTGGAGGGTGTCCATCACCTCGGCGCGTTCATCATCGCCGATGGTCGGCGGATTGTATGAAAGGAAGTCCTTCCTCATGTCGGTTCCTCCAGGGACGTGGGTTCAGGGCGTGATGGCCGCGTGGGCTTCGGCGCGCGCATGGGCGGGCCGTCCCAGCAGCTGATCGAACATCTGGATATAGCTGTGGATGGCGATCCGGTGCGAGAGGTGGGTCTCCGCGTAGCTTCGCCCCTGGCGCCCCTCGAGGCGCCCCCGTTCCGGCGCGGCACGGTAGGCGCGGATGAGGCTGGCCAGGCGGTCCGGGTCGCCGGGCGTCACCACCGAGCCGGCGCCGCTCTCCCGCAGCGTGACGGCCAGGGGACTGTCCGCCTCGACGCAGCCGATGACGGGCTTCCCGGCGGCCAGGTAGTTCCAGGTCTTGCTGGGCACGGCGATGCGCCCGGCGCCCGCCTTCAAGGGGATCACCCCCAGATCGCAGGCGTTGTAGACGAGGGGCACCCGATCCAGAGGCTGCATGGGAAGGAAGCTGCAGTTCGTGAGTTCCAGGCGCTGGCTCAGGTCGAGCAGGGACTGCTTCGCGTTGCCATCCCCGATGAAGACGAAACGGATCGCAGGATCGTCCTTCAGACGGGCCGCGGCCTGCACCACCTCTTCGAGGTTCTGCATGAAGCCGATGTTGCCCGCGTACTGCACGACGAAGGCGCCGCCCTGGCGGAAGGCTGCCACCTCCAGATGTTCCCGGCCTTCCATGGGTCGAATCTCATCGGTGTCCACCCAGTTCGGGATGGTGGCCACCGGGGTGCCGGGGACGAGGCGCTGGACGTGCTCTGAAAAGGCGGGGCTGATGGAGGCCACCAGATCCGAGACGCGGTAGGTGCTTTCTTCCGCCGCCTTGAGCCACCGGTAGGCCAGTCCTTCCGCGGACAGCATGCCCGCCACCACCGCCGAATCCGGGAAGATATCTTGCAGGTTGTAGACCAGCTTCGCGCCCTTGAGCCGGGTCAGCATGGCCGCGGGCAGGCCGGCGAGGGGCGGCGTCGAGGCCACGAAGGTGATGTCCACCTTTCTCACCAGGAGGCCTCGGAGGAGGAAGAAGCCCACGAACCACATGTACTCACAGAGCTTCGCAAACACGCCGAGGCGACGGAGGAAGGGGTTGGCGGCCCGGTGGATCCGGCCGGCCAGCCGGGGATCCTCGGGGCCCACGGGGACGCCCGCGCCAGGGCCGTTGGTGAGGACCGTCACCTGCCATCCGTCGTCCCGGAGGCCCTCGGCGAGGGTCTTCATGAGATGCGTCGAGGCCGACAGCGTGGGCCAGTAGTAGGGCGTGATGATCATGATGTGACCGCGGTCGGTCCCAGGGACGGGTTGCCTGGGGCAGAGATCGGGGTGGGAGTCGGGGGTCATGCGCTTCCTCGGTGGGGGCCTGGGGGTCGCCTTCGTGGGGGTCAGGTCATCCGACGCGGCGTCACGTCGGCACAGCTTCGCTTCTCGGCGAGAGCCGGGCCGCCTCCTCCGGCAGGGCGACTTCCTGCAGATCCAGGCGCATGTAGATCAGGCGCTGCGTGCTCTTGGACGGCACTTCGACGAAACCCGCCTGTTCGTTCAGCTGCCGGGCTTTCTGGTTCTGCCGGCGGACGCCGGTGGCGACGGCCACCATGTCCCGCTCGCGACACAGCTGGATCGAGGCCTGCTTCAAGGCCTTGCCGATGCCCTGCCCCTGGCAGGAAGGGTGCACCCCGGTAAAAGCGATCTGCGCCACCCTCTCGCTCGCGCGGTCCACCCGGCCCAGGAGGAACAGCCGCGCCAGTCGAAGGAACAGCTCCGTGTTGAAGATGGCCGTGGGGTGGCGCAGGCAGCCCCGGAGGAGTTCACGGCGGCACGCCCGCAGCATCGGGAGGTTGTACGGACGGTCGGAAAGCGTCGTGAAACCCAGAAGCTGGTCGCCCTTCCGGGCCACAAGGACGGAGGTTTCCGGGGCGGTCACGAACCAGCGGTACACGGCCCGGAGGAAAGGCTGTCCCAGCTGGACGGGGATGTGCTCCTCCTTGGAGAAGCAGGCGCCGTGGAGTTCCACCAGGGCGTTGACATCGAACGGCGTGGCCGACGTCACCTGGAAACCCTTCCCCTTCCCGCGCACGATCGGGCGCGGCGCGAGGCGCTCCCGTTCCGGCAGCAACCGCTCGTGCCATGTCTGCTCCGCGATCGGCTTCAAACCTTCCAGGTGGAACCGGAGCATGCCCTCCGCTTTCGCCAGGAAGGGGCTGGCGGGATCCCGAGCGAGCAGCTTGCGCGCCCAGGTGTGAACCATCGGCATGGCCAGGGGCTGGATGAGCGGGTTGAAGTCCACGACCTGGCGCACCAGGACAGGCTCGAGCCCCATCCGGAACTTGAACTCATCCACGTTGGCCGGCGCATCCAGGGACTGCACGGTGAAGAAGATGCGCTCCACCCCAGGCCGCTGCAGCAGCTCGCGACTGACGGCGTAGAACAGCGCGTTGTTCACGTGGTCGCCCAGGAAGCGCCGATGGCTCATCGCGTAGGGCACACAGAAGAGGGACTGCACCCGGGCCACGATGAGCGCCGCGGCCAGCTCGCCGTTCGAGGTGGCCGCCCAGGCCTCGAAGCCCTGGAGGTCGCTTGCGGCATGGCAGAGACGCTCCCAGCTTTCCTGGTTCATGCTGCGGAGGCGATCCTGCCGCGCGAGGGTGTCCTGCTGCAGGACCCAGCCCTCCGCCGCCAGCCGCTCAAAGGAGATCCGCTCGACCTGGAAGTGGTCCAGGCCCGTCTTCACGCCATTGCGGGCCTGGGATTTGAGCAATTCGAGGGAATAAGGCTCGCGCAGGATGACGTGGTAACTGGCCAGCCCGCGGGGGAACGACAGGGGCGTCGAGTAGCGAACCGCGATGATCCCTTGGCGGAGCATCAGATCCTGGATTTCCGCCTCAGTGGGGGTAATGACCCAGTCGTAGGGGAAGGCCTGCAGCACACCTGGGGCGGCGTTGTACCAATAGCTGCTCTTGGTCCGAACCACACGGTGGCCTTGCCGGCGCATCCATTCGGCGAAGGTGTCGGTGTTCATCGGCCCTCGACAAGGAAAAGGAGGCAGGTACCCAGGTCCGATCGGCGCGGGGAGGCCCAGCCACTGGTCCGGAAGTTCACGGGCCGACTCATCGGCGGGCAGCTCCGGCGGCGTCAGCCGATGGGACACGCCCTGCGAGTCGGGCCCGGAGGGGTCCTCGAGGCCCACTGGTTCCAGACCTGGATTTCGATTCCTTGATGTCCATTTTTTCCGCCTTGATGCCTTATTTGCCAGTCATGGTATCCGATACCACCATTCGTGAAGACATCTTTCTTCGATGCCGCCCCCGCCCCGCTCCGGTCGGCCCGTGGCCACCCGGCCGGAGGGGTCCCCGGGGCCGCCTCGGAAGGCGAATGACCCAGGTTGCCCATGGGACAGTGCCCCTACTTGATCATGCGACCTTTGAAGGCACTGAGAAAAAAACATCACATAAGTCCGTCAGAACTGATAGCATCCAAGTCCGTACACGCCCCATCACATCACGTCGCCCAACTGGACCTTGCACGCCTGAGTCGGTTCAACATCCTGACGCGAGGCTTTCAACCTCCAGACCTGACACGCAACCAGACGCCGGAGGCAAGGGAATGCTGATCTGTGGAATCAACCCGAGTCACACCGCCTCGGCAGCTTTGCTGCGCGACGGCAAGCTGCTCGGCGCGCTGCAGGAGGAGCGCCCGACCCGGGAGAAGAACCGTCGCGGCTTCCCCGAACAGGCCATCGACCGCCTGCTGGAGAGCCAGGGCCTGGGTTGGCAGGACGTGGATGCCTACATCTTCGGGGGCCACGGTTCCTACGCGGACACCACCTCGAGGACCAATGAGACCGCGAAGCGGATCCGCAGCTACAAGGATGACTCTGGCCTCAAGGGGCACCTGAAGCAGCTGCTCCAGAAGAGCCCGGCCCGGGGATTCGTCCATCACCTGCGCCGCGAGCGCCAGATCCAGCGCATCCTCGCGCACGGCGTGCCGCGCGAACGGATTTCCACCATCGAGCACCATCGCTGCCACGCGGCCACCGCCCACTTCGGACGCGGAGCCGACCAGGACGCGCTCGTGATCACCGTGGATGGCGCGGGCGATTCGCTCTGCGCGACGGTCTCCCTGGCGGGGCCGGGCGGGCAGCTGAACCGGATCAGCACCATCCATGAGCAGCACTCCATCGGCAACCTGTGGGAGGTCATCACCGCCCTCATGGGGATGGTGCCCATGGAGCACGAATACAAGCTCATGGGCATGGCGCCCTATGCCAGCGGTGACCGCGTGGATTACGCCAAGCGGATCTTCCGCAGCGCCTTCGAGCTGTCCGATGGCGTCTGGCGCCGGGCACCGGGCGTCCCCAACCCGAGCTTCGCCTACGAGTACTGGCGCAAGCGCCTGGAATTCACCCGCTTCGACCACATCTGCGCAGGCCTCCAGAACTTCACCGAGGAGTTCATCACCGAGTGGATCCGGGGCTGGCTGAAGAAGACCGGCCGCCGCAAGATCCGCCTGTCCGGCGGCGTCTTCATGAATGTGAAGCTCAACAAGACCATCGGCGAGTTGCCCGAGGTGGACGACCTGTACGTGTTCCCCTCCTGTGGCGACGAGACCAACGCGCTCGGCGCCGCCTGGGCCTACATGGCGGACCACGGGCTCGCCGAGCAGATCCAGCCCCTCGAGTCGCTCTACCTGGGCCCGGAACACAGCGCGGAGGCCTACGCCAAGGCTGCCGAGCAGGCCCGGGCGTTGGGCTGGACCGTGGATACCCCGGCGGACCTCGAGGCCTCGGTCGCCGACCTCCTGAGCCAGGGCGAGGTGGTGGCCCGGGTCCACGGCCGCGAGGAGTTCGGCGCGCGCGCCCTGGGGAACCGCTCCATCCTGGCGGACCCCACGCGCCTGAACGTCGTGCGCGTCGTGAACAACGCGATCAAGTGCCGGGACTTCTGGATGCCCTTCGCGCCTTCCGTGATGTCCGAATGCGCCGACCGCTACATCCACAACCCGAAGGGCTTCGTGGCGCCGTACATGATCCTGGCCTTCGATTCCCGAAACACCCCAGAGGTCAAGGCGGCCTGCCACCCCGAAGACGGGACCATCCGGCCCCAGGTGGTGACCAAGGCCCAGAACGCCGCCTACCACCGCATCCTGGAGCAGTTCCATGAACGGACGGGACGCGGCGCGCTCCTCAACACCTCCTTCAACATCCACGGGGAGCCCATCGTCTCCTCCCCCGCGGACGCCATCGACGTGATGCAGCGGTCGGGCTTGCTGCACCTGGCCCTTGGCCCCTACCTGATCTCCAAGCCGGCTTCGCACTGAGGCCTGCCTCCACGAAGGCACCATGATCCGGAAAGCTGCCAACCTCCTCGCCCGGCAGGCCTGGTTCAGGAAATTCCTCCTGGGCACGCCGGTACTGCGGGACCTGGCGGGCCGCTTCGTCGGCGGCGACGACCTGGCCTCGGGTGCCCGGGCCGCGCGCAGCTTGAATGCACGCGGCATCCAGGCCTCCCTGAACTTCCACGGCATGCATGTGCTGGAGGAAGGCGAGGCCATCGCCTCCGCGGATGAGGCCATCCAGGCGCTGCGGCTGATCCGCGCCGAGAATCTCGATTCGCATGTCTCGGTGAAGCTCACCAAGATCGGCCTGGACGTGGATCCCTGCCTCTGTCGCGCGCAGCTGATCCGGGTCCTGGATACGGCCGCCGAGACCGGCGTTTTCGTCCGGATGGACATGGAGGAGGCGGTCTACGCCGATGCCACCCTCCGGCTGTTCGAGGACATGCAGGATCGCTACGGCACTGAACGGGTGGGGCTCGTCATCCAGTCCTACCTCCGCCACCGGTCGGGCGATCTGGATCGCCTGATGGCCCGGAGCGCCCGCATCCGCCTCGTGAAGGGTGGCTACCGGGAATCCGCCGAGCAGGTCTTCCGGGCCAAAGCCGAGGTGGACGCCGCCTTCCTGAGCGACATCGAGCGGCTCATGACCCGGGGCGCCTCGCCAGCCATCGCGACGCACGACTCGGACGCCATCGCCTGGACCCTCTCCCTGCAGCAGCGGCTGGGTCTGGGAAAGCAGGATTTCGAGTTCCAGATGCTCTATGGCGTGAAGCCCGAGCTCCAGGACCGCCTGGTCGCTGACGGCTACCGCGTCCGCTGCTACATCCCCTATGGCGGTGATTGGGCGACCCACCTCGTAGGGTGCCTGCGGCGGATCCCAGCCGGAACCCTGGCGCACCTGACCCAGTGGGCGCCTGGACGCAGAAGGGCGGCATCGGGATGCTGAAGCAGCCTGGAAAACAGGTGGCCCCGGTCCAAGGAGGGGAACGCGGGTTGCAGCTCGACGTGGGGCCCGCATGACTCCGGAGATCTTCGCCGAGTGGCTTCGCCGCCAAGGTCACCATGTGATCCGCACGAAGAGCAGCTACTGGTACGACCGCGGCCCGCGGGTGTACCAGGCCTTCCCGTACCACTGGGTGATCGAGCCTGACGAGGACGAATTGCGAACCCTCCTGCTCGATGAAGGGGCTGTGGGGCTCAGGTATTCAACGCCCCTTTCTGCGGAGATAGGGCTCTGCAGCTATCACATGGTCTACGAACGGCCCACCTACGACCTCAAGGACGTGGAAGCCTCCGTCCGCTCGAAGGTCCGCCGAGGGCTGGAGGCCTGCCAGGTAGGCCAGATCCCATTGGAACGCTACGCGGAGGAGGGCTGGGCCATCGAGCAGGACACTCTGGTCCGCCAGCAGCGCCACTCGCGTCTCGACCAGGTTCGGTGGGACAGCATGATCCACGCCGCGGAAGGCCTCGAAGGCTTCGAGGCCTGGGGAGCCGAGGTCAATGGGCGGTTGGGGGCGACGCTCCTGTTCGTGCGGCAGGACGACCACATCAACCTGCTCTACCAACAGTCTCTCCACGAGTGCTTGCCTTTCCGAGTGAACAACGCCCTGCTCTTCGAGACCACGAGGAACCTGGTGGCGCGGCCCGGCGTCCGTGGCATCCACAATGGCCTCCACTCGCTGGACGCGCCGAGCTCCGTGGATCTGTTCAAGGCGAGACTCGGCTACACCGCGAAACCGGTCCGACAGCGGGTGGTCCTTCATCCACGCCTGGCTCCACTGGTGGGCCCGGCCGCGGGCCGCGTCCTGCGTTGGCTGGCGACCCTCAGCCCGCAGAACGAATACATCCGGAAAGCCGAAGGGCTCGCGCGGTTCTACCTCAACGGCCAGCTCCCTCTGGCGCGGCAACCCTTCCCGGAGCTGCTCGAGGCCAGGCGGGAGGCCCTCTGCGGTCACCTCGACTCCGGGCCGCCCCTCGGCCACGAAGGGCCCGTCTTTCAGGGTCAGTTCATACAGATCCGCCCGGCCGGTCTGGCCGACCTGCCGGCCCTGACCGCGCTCCACCTCGCCTGCTTCACGGAGCAGGAACACGTGGCCCTGGCCCTGGGGCGCCCGTTCCTTGACGCGGTCTACCGCTGGTTCATCCGCTCCCCGGAAACGAGGGTCCTCCTGGCCTGCCACGGAAAGCACCTCATCGGGTTCACCGCCCTCTCCCGCCGTCCTTACAACCTGCCCATGCTCCGCGCCTGCAAGTGGGTGGGCCTGGCGGGCCTGCTGCACCGCCCTCGGCTCCTGTTCAGGCGCGATTGGCTGGTGCGGCTCGGCAGCCTCCTGCTGCGCCAGGGGGAGCTCGGCCACTCGGAGGTCGCGCAGGTCGCGTTCACGGGCCTGGCGCCGGAGGCCCGCGGCCAGGGCATTGGACGCGCCCTCAAGGATGCCTCCATCCAGGTCTGCCTCGAGTGGGGCGTGGATGCTGTGGTCACCGGTGTGCGGTGGGAAAACCTTCGCGCCAGAAGGCTCAATGAGCGCGTGGGGTTCGTCGAGGTGCCCGAGCTGAGCTCCAGTCGCCTGGTTCATCTGCGCCTCGAATTGAAGGCCCGCTGTCCAGTACCCGCGCGGTCAGCCAGCGCCCCCTCCCCGAAGGCGAATCCCGAGCCACCGAGCGGGCTGCCGCTCCTGCCCCCCACGAGACCCAGGAGGACCGGCCATGCCTGACCCCGGGACCCCCCTCCAGCTTCGGGGGGCCGCCCGTGGCCGGGCCCTGCTCATCGATCGGGAGGGCCGATTCTACGTGGCCCGGAAGTACCGGATCTACCGCTCGGATGATGCGGGCCTCAGCTGGGCGCTCGATTGCCAGGTGCCGACCTCCGGATGGAAGCCGGTGGCGGCCGCCTCGGCCGTGGCGGCCCGACTGCTCCGATTCAACATCCAGGCCTTCCAGCTGCTGCAGGATGGCACGCGGGTCGCCGTGGCCCGGGATGGGATCTACCGGGCGGCCCCGGGCGAATCCCGCATGGAGAGGACCTGGGCGGTCACGCGGGGATCGCGTCCCATCAACCTCTCGGCTGACGGCCAGCGGGTCCTCTTCGGTGAGTACGGCGGCATGGAGATGGACCGCGTGGGCGTGAGGGTCTACCTCTCGGAGGATGGCGGTCGACACTTCGAGCCGTTGTATGAATTCCCGAAGGGCGACATTCACCACATCCACAACGTGGTGGTGGATCCCTACGCCGACCACTACTGGGTGTTGGCCGGCGACCACGGGCGGATGCCGGGTATCGCGGCGCTCTCCAGGGATGGCCGCCACCTCGACTGGCTGGACCGCGGGCACCAGATGGTGCGGGCCGTGAGCGTCCTGCCCCGCCCTGATTGCCTCCTTTACGGCTCTGATTCCGAGATGGAGCCGAACCATCTCATCCGCCTGGACAAGAAGACCGCCCGATGGGAGCGTCTCCAGCCCGTGGAGGGCAGCTCCCTCTACGCGGCGGATGTCGGCGGAATGGCCATCATCTCCACCAGCGTCGAGGCCAGCGCCGTCAACACCGACCAGCATTGCAGCCTCTATGGCAGCCGCGACGACGCCACCTGGACCCGCCTCATTTCCTTCGACAAGGATGGGTGGTCGCCGCTCCTGCAATTCGGCTTGGTGGTGCTCCCCGTGGTCCAGGACCCGGACCGCCCAGACTGGATGTTCAGCGGGCAGGCCCTGAAGGGGCATCACGACCGCGTCACCCTCTGCACGACCCATGGGATGGCCGCGCAAACCTAGTGTGCCCCGCCCGAAATGCTTGAATCCTTCAGGGCAGATGGCGAGGCACCCCCTCCAACGGGGCGCCTTGGACGCGGAGGTTGATCGGCCCATTGCACTCGGACACCCCTATCGCTGGATCCCGATCTTCGCGACGTCAATGCCCGGGAACCCAGGCACGGCGAACATGGGGCTCGCAGGCTGGAGTCGGAAGTCCAGATTCGCCGGGTCCACGAACAGCGGATCCACTTGGCTCAGGTTCGAGCCCAGGAGGTTGAACCAGGAAACCGGCGGCGCCAGGTTCGTGGCCGAATTGTGCTGGCGGTAGACGTCCGAGGAGTTGCCGTACTGGAGGTTCCCATAGCAGGCGGAGCCACCTGGCTCGATCCATTTCGTTCCCTGCAGCAGGGACCATGAATTGGGGATCGCGGCCACGTGGGGATAGGCCGTGGACCAGGGCGGCGACTGGTAGTTGAACTTCTGAAGCTTGCCCAGGAGGTCCCAGCTGGACCCCGCGGTGTTGTTCACGAACTCGAAGCCCACATTGCTGATGTCCACGCCGTACCAATGCCCATACATGATGTTGTACTGGGTGATGACATCCCGGCCGCCGTTGTGCTGGATGGCGAAGAGCGAGCCCACGTAGTAGAGGATGTTCCCCTCCACCTTGACGCCGCTGCCGACGCCGTCGATGTAGATGCCCGAGAGCGCCGTGCCCAGGGAACTTCCGCAGTTCCGGATCAGGTTGAACTGGATGAGGTTCCCCTGGGTGCCCCACTCCCGCCCGGTCGTGTAGATCACGCCCGCGTCGTTCGTCCACTGCGTGGCGTGGTGGATGTGGTTGTAGCGGATGATGTTCTCGTTCCCGCCGTAGAGGATGGCGGCGTGGGGCGAATGGTGGAGCTCATTGTGCTGGGCGGTGATGCCGATGCTGTTGGCGTCGATGTTGATGCCCGGCTGGTAGGTCCAGAACAGGCGCCCGAAGCGCTGGAACTCGCAGTTCTCCACCGTGGAGCCGCTGGGGGTCAGGGTGGTTCGGTCTCCGCCGCTCATGGATACGCCGCCCTTGCCCAGGTCCCTGAAATCGCAGCTCTGGACCAGGTTCGCGGAGCCGCCGAGGGCGAGGCCGTAGCCGCCCGCGTTCTTGAACTGGCAGTTTCGGAAGGTCACGTTCTGGGCGCCGGTGGCATAGACCAGGCGGTCCTTGGCGGCCTCGAAGGAGACGCCATCCCAGGTGACGTACTTGCAGCTCGTCATCTGCACGACCGGCCCCTGCAAGGTCGAGATCAGGATCTCGGTGGGCAGCACGTCCCCGACGGGCCGCAGGTAGAGGCGCGAGTTGGTGCGGTCGATGAAGTATTCGCCTGGGGCCGTGAGCTCTTCCAGCAGGTTGTAGAGGAAGAACGGCTGGCCGACACGCAGTCCGTAGTCGACCGCGCTCGCCAGCACAATGGTCCCGGTGGCGGGGTCCAGAGAGGTAATGGGACTGTGGCTGCCGGACCAGCTGTAGTACCCGAGGCCGAAATACATCGCCTCGGCGGCCCGCCAGCGGCTCATGCGAGAATCCGGTGCGACGATCTGCGAGCTGCCGTTGGTGCTGCGGATGAGCTGGAAACCCGGCACGGCGTTCGACCCGTCCGCGGGGGACAGGAAGGCCGTGCCCGAGCCGCCGGAGCCGCTGAAGAACGCGCCGGCCGGCCCGGCGAAGGTGTCCCAGGTGCCCCAGGAAGCGCTGGTGCCGGTGCCGCCCAGGTCCTTGCGATTGGAAAGACGCCAATCCGGACTGGTGGCGGAGGCCGCGATGGACCAGGTGTCCCCGCCCTTCGCCAGCTGGTAGTAGGGCCTTCCACGGCTATCCAGCCCCTTGTAGGCGTAGTCGCCCGTGACATCGGGGGTGAGTGTTCCGCTCACGCGGATGGTGGCATGGGGCGCGATGGTGGCCGCTTCCGCATCGACGGCCTTGGGGTAACGCGCCAGCGTCAGCGGCGCGCCATCGGCGAAGACCTCCATGGCCTGGTTGACTTCGCCGCTGCCATCCGACCGGCTCGCGAAGGTACCGAAGTAGGATTTGTAGGCCGTGAGATCCATCACGTAGATGTACGACCGGGCGGCCGCGTCGAGGCGAGACCAGTTCGGGTCGGTGCCATCCACCAGCTTGAAAGAGGCGGGGTTGAGGGCCACGCCGCCGATGATGCGTGGCGTCTCATTGGGATAGGCCGCGTATTCCACTGGATTGGTGGCGGACCCGCTGTCGGTGGAGCCCAGGGTGAAGGTGGAACTCCGCGGATAGATGCCGCCCCGGAGCAGGACGCGCAGCGTCCCTGCCGTGGCCCGGCTGGCGTTCTGGATGAGGGTCCGGGCTCCTTCCAGGGTGGTGGGCGAGGCCACCGTGCCCGGATTCCCAGCGACCCCATTGGGCGCCACCACGAACCCGGAGGGGGCCGCCGCAGTCTGCACCGTCACCGAGGACGTGCTCGTCTTGGAGGTATCCGCCGCGCTGGTGGCGATGATGACGTGGGTTCCGGCCGTCGCGGGGGCCGTATAGACCGCCGTGCTCCCGCTCGGCGCGAGCGTCCCGACCGAGGTATTCCCGTTCTGGATGCCATCCACCGTCCAGGTGACGGCCGTGTTCGTGGACCCGGTGATGGCGGCCGTGAAGGTCAATACGGCCCCGGTATTCATGGTGGGGGCGCTGGGGCTCAGGGTGATGGTCACCACGGCCGGAGCCTGGACCGTGATGGCCGACGATGCGCTCTTGGTCGCATCGGCCACGCTGGTGGCCACCAGGGTGTGGCTGCCCGCCGTGGCCGGGGCTGTGTAGGTGACGGTGCCTCCGGTGCCCGTGAGGGTACCCGTGGTGGCATTGCCGCCGGCGATGGCGTCCACGGTCCACGTGAGCGCAGTGTTCGTGGCATTTGAAACGGTGGCGGTGAAGGTGGCCGTGGAACTGGTGGTGATCGTGGTGCTGCTGGGGCTGAGGGCCACGCTCACCGCTGGAGGCGGGACCTGCACCGTGATGGCACTGGAGGCGGACTTGCTCGTGTCCGCCGCGCTGGTGGCCACCAGGGTGTGACTGCCCGCCGCAGCTGGGGCGGTGTAGGTCACGGTGGTCCCGGTGCCGGTGACGGTGCCCGTGGTGGCGTTCCCACCGGCCACGCCGTCCACTTTCCAGGTGACTGCGGTATTGGTGGAACCCGACACCGCGGCCGTGAAGGAACCCGAAGCGGCTGTGTTGAGGGTCGTGCTGCTGGGGCTCAGGGTCACACTCACCGGCGGCGGCGGCGTCTGTACTGTAATCGCGCAGGAGGCCGATTTGCTTGTATCCGCGACGCTGGTGGCCACCAGTGTGTGGGCTCCAGCGGTGGCGGGAGCGGTGTAGGTCACGGTCGTGCCCGTTCCTGTGACCGTGCCCGTCGTGGCATTCCCACCGGCGATGCCATCCACCTTCCAGGTGACGGCCGTGTTCGCGGCATTGGTGACGCTGGCCGTGAAGGAAGCCGTGGCGCCTGTGGTCAGCGTGGTGGTGCTGGGGCTGAGCGCCACGCTGACCGCCGCTGGCGGTGTCTGCACGGAGATCGTGCAGGATGCGGATTTGCTCGTATCCGAGACACTGGTGGCCACCAGCGTATGGGTGCCCACTGTGGCAGGTGCTGTGTAGATGATGGTGTTGCCGGTCCCACTGACTGTGCCTGTGGTGGCATTCCCATTGAGGACGCCGTCCACGGTCCAGGTCACGGCCGTGCTGGTGGCCCCGCTCACCGTCGCGGTGATGGAGGCGGTGGCGCCCGCCGAAACGGCAGTGGAGCTGGGGTTGAGGGTCACGCCAACCGTGGTGGGGGGGACCTGGATGGTGATGGTGGCGCTCGCGGACTTGCTGGCGTCCGCCGCACTGGTGGCAGTCAGGGTGTGGGTCCCGGCCGCGCCAGGCGCGGTGTAGGTGACGGTGTTGCCGGTGCCCGTGACGGTCCCCGTGGTGGCGTTTCCATTGCTCACGCCATCCACAGTCCAGATGACGGCCAGATTCGACGACCCCGATACCGTCGCCGAGAAGGAGGCCGTCGTGCCGGTATAGATGGTGGTGGAGGTCGGGTTCAGGGCCACGCTCACCACGGGGGGCGGGATCTGGATGGTGATGGCGGAAGAGGCAGACTTGCCCGTGTCCGCCGTGCTGGTGGCGGTCAATGTGTGGCTTCCTGCGGCGGCGGGGGCTGTATAAGTGACGGTGTTGCCTGTGCCGGCGACCGTGCCCACCGTCCCGTTCCCTCCCGCGACACCATCCACGCTCCAGGTCACGGAGGTGGTGGTGGTGCCCGTCACGGTGGCCGTGAAGGAGGCAACAGCGCCTGTCTGGAGCGTGGTTGCGCCGGGGCTTAGGGAGACGCCGATGGTGGCGGGCGGAGGCTGCACCGTGATGGTCGCAGAGGCCACAGCGGTCAGATCCGCCGAACTGGTGGCGGAGAGGGTGTGGGTGCCGGCCGTGGCTGGGGCGGTGTAGGTGATGGTCGAGCCTGTGCCGGTCACGGTGCCCGTGCTCGCATTGCCGCTGGCGATGCCATCGACGGCCCAGGTCACCGCCTGATTGGTCGTCCCCGACACGGTGGCCGTGAAGGAGGTGCTGGTCCCGGCAACCAGGCTGGTGGCCGCAGGATTCAGGGCCACACTCACGGCGGGCGGTTGTTCCACCACAGTCACGGTGGCGGAGGCCGATTTTTGCGGATCCGCCACACTGGAGGCCCGGAGGGAATGGGTCCCCACCGTAAGCGGGGCGGTGTAGACGACGACCAGACCCGTTCCAGTGACGGTACCGACGGTGCCGCTGCCGCCGGACACGCCGTCGACCGTCCAGAGGACGGCCGTATCCACCGTGTTGGTGACCGTGGCCGTGAAGGACTGGGTCGCCCCGGTCACCAGGGTGGCTGCCCCGGGATTGAGGGACACGCCCACGGGTTTGGTGGATCGCACATGTACCGTGGAGGTGGCCCGTTTGGTGGTGTCGGCCTGGCTGGTGGCCGTGAGAACGTGGCTGCCCTCCGTGTCAGGGGCGAGGTAGGTGACGGTGGTGCCGGTGCCCGAGATCGTACCCACGGTGGCGTTGCCGCCGGGGACGCCGTCGACCGACCACGTCACGGAAGTGTTCGCGGTACCAGAGACCCTGGCCGTGACGGAAAGCGTCTCACCCGCACCGACTTCCGTGGTGGCAGGATCCACTTCCAGGACCACAGAGGTCGGGGCCACCGCGGCCGGAGTGGCCGCGCTTCCGCCGCTGCAGGCAATGAGGGACGCCACCACCCCGATTGCAAGGATGCCCAAAATGCGTACTTGGATACTCCCAGCATGCATCGGGAGCCCCCTGTAGACATGACACTTGGCGATCAGGGTGGGTGGGCCTGAACAGGTCTAGTTTATACCATTCCTTGCGAATATCCACCGGAGACTTAACATCATTCCCTAGAGGTCAACCATGAACGCTGTCCCCGACCAGCGAACCCATGAGCGCATCCCCTTCAGCCAGAAGGTCAAGGTGATCTCCATGGGTCGCATTGCGGCCTACACCGTGGCCATCAACATCGGGATGGGGGGTGTCCTGCTCCGTTCCGCCACCAACCTGCCCGTGGGCACCCAGTGCCGCGTGGCCATCCCTGTACCCGACGGCGATGGCACCCACCCCCTCCTGGCTGAAGGCCTTGTGGTGCGAAGCGACGAGGGCGGCACCGCGGTCAAGTTTCTGAGTCTCATCGAGCAGACGAGCTTCCATTCCCTGGCCAGCCACGCGGAGGGAACGCTGCTCCGCTCGATCCTCGGCAGCTACCAGGCCTACTTCCAGGTGAGCCGGAACCAGGATCTCGCCGACTGCGAGAAGCTCCTGGGCGTCACGAAGCGCCAGTTCCGGACCACGTTCTACATCACCTTCTTCTCGTGCATCTCGCTCGCCATCCTGTCCGTGTGGCTGTACCGGCCCAGCATGCCCGCCGCGCCCAACTGGCTCAAGATCGTGCTTTCTTTCGCCTACGGAACCGTGTGGCTCGGGGCCATTCAGCCGACCCTCGACTTGACGGTCTTCCGATTCCTGAGGCTGCGCCGGGCCCGCTCCCACGCGTGATGCAGGCCGGCGTTTCCGGAACGATGGGGCTCAGTTCAGGGCTGGATGCCGATCTTGGCGGCATCGATTCCCGGGAAACCCGGGATGCCGAACATGGGGCTGGTGGCCTTCAGGCGGAAATCCAGCGCGGCGGGATCGACAAACTGCGGGTCCACTTGGCTGAGGTTGCCAGAATTCTGGGTGAACCAGGACAGCGGCGGCGCCAGGCTCGGATAGACGTTCTCCTGGCGGATGGCGTCGGCCGTGCCGCCCTGGAACAGGTTTCCGTAGAACACGCAGTTCTCCGGCTCCAGCCAGTGCGTGCCCTGGACCAGCGTCCAGTCGTTGGGAATGGCGGCGACCGTGGGATAGGCGGCGGCCCAGGTGGGCGACTGGTAGCTGAAGTGGCTGAGCTTCTCCAGGAGGTTCAGGCTGCTGCCCGGCGTGTTGTTCGCCCTGGTCATGGCGTAGTTCACCGTGACGGCGCCGAACCAGCCGCCTGAGATCACGTTGTAGCGCATTTTCACGTCTCGGCCCCCGTTGTGCTGGATGGCCAGGGTGG
The DNA here is from genome assembly GCA_017859995.1 of Holophagaceae bacterium. Taxonomy (GTDB): domain Bacteria; phylum Acidobacteriota; class Holophagae; order Holophagales; family Holophagaceae; genus Geothrix. The sequence continues at coordinate 24,446 of JAFJUR010000005.1, forward strand.
GGCCGGCCCTGTAGAGGATGTTGCCTTCCATGGCGACCCCACTGCCGCAGGCATCCAGGTACAGGCCGAGGACCCAGTTGCCGAAGGGGCCCCCTCCTTCCCGGATCAGGTTGAACTGGACCAGGTTGCCCTGGCTGCCAAAATCCCGCTGCGAGTAGATGGCCCCTGCGTCGTTGGACCACTGGCAGTAGTGGTGGAGGTGGTTGTAACGGATGGTGTGGTTGTTCCCCTGGAAGTAGATGGCCTGGTGGGGGGCGTGATGGATCTCGTTGTGCTGGACCGTGATGCCCGAACAGTCGTCGGTGAACGCGTAGTTGGTGATGGAGTGGACGTAGATCCCCGGGTTGTAGCTCGCGAACAGCCGGCCGTAGTGGTGGATGTCGCAGTTCTGGATCACGGTGCCGCTGGCCGTGAGGGTGCGGCGGTCGCCGCCGCAGACCCAGATGCCTCCCTTGCCCAGCTGGCTCAGGTCGCAGCGGTCGACCAGGTTCGAGGAGCCGCCGAGTAGGAGCCCCCATCCGCCGGCGTTGCGGAACGTGCAGTTGGTGAACCCGACGTATGAGCAGGACTGGGCGTCCACCAGATGGTTCTGGGCCACCTCGAAGGTGACTCCCTTCCAGCTGAGGTGGCTCACGCTGCGCAGGGTCACCAGGGGCGATGAGAGCGTCGAAAGCAGGATCTCCCCGGGAACCCCGCTTCCCTGCGGCCGGAGGTACAGGCGGGCATTGGTGCGGTCCAGGAAGTATTCTCCCGGCGCCGTGAGTTCCTCCAGCAGGTTGTAGAGGTAGAAGGGCATCCCCAGTCGCAGCCCATAGGAAGGCGCGGTGGCGAGCTGGATGCTCCCCGTCGAGGGCGTCAGCGAGGAAATTGCGCAGTGGCTGGCCGCCCAGGTGTAGTAACCGGCGCCGTAGTACATGGCCTCGGAGGCACGCCACAGGCTCATGCGCGGCTCGGTCACCTGGATTTGCGAGCTTCCATTGGTGCCCTGGATGAGCAGATGGCCAGGCATCGCCAGGGAGCCGTCGGCCCGCCCCAGCAGGGCCTGGCCGGAGGCCGCGCCGGACGCCGCGTCGAACCGCCCCGCCGGCCCCGAGAAGCTCTCGTAGGTACCCCAGGAGGCGGCGGTGCCCTTCCCGCCCAGGTCCCGGCGGTTGGAGAGGTACCAATCCGCACCCGAGCTCGTGACGGCGATGGACCAGGTCTCCGTGCCCTTCACCTGTTGGTAATAGGGATGGCCGCGGCTGTCGGTGCCCTTGTAGGCGTAATCTCCCGTCGCGTCCGGCGAGATGGTGCCGGAGACGCGCACCGTGGCCTGAGTCGCGAGAACCGCCGATTCGGGGTCGACAGCCTTGGGGTACCGGGCCAGCGTGCAGGGCGCTCCGTCTGCGAAGACTTCCATGGCGCGGTTCACGTCGCCGCTGCCACCCACCCGGCTGCCCAGACTGCCCAGGCCGGTTCGGAATGCCGTGAGGTCCGCCACGTAGATCTGCGACCGCGCCGTGGCGTCCAGCCGGGACCAGTTCGGATCAGCGGCATCGACGGGATGGAGGGCCTGGGGGCTCAGCGACACGCCACCCACGAGGCGGGGGGTCTCGCCGTTGTAGGCGGCCCATTCCACGGGATTCGAGGCGGAACCCGAATCGGAAGCGGTGAGCGCGAGGCTCGCCGTCCGCGGGTAGAGCCCGCCCCGGAGCAGCACGCGAATCACCCCGGCGCTGCCTCGTGCCGTGGTGCGGACCAGGGCCTGCGCCCCCTCCAGGGTGGTCGGCGCCTCGAGGGTGCCTGGGTTCGCGGCGAGGCCATTGGGGGCGACGTAGATCTCCTTCAGGGTGTTCGTGGGCGGCGGCGGGGGAGGTGGAGGGGGCGGCGGCTGGGTGGTTGACGTCGTCTCCGCGCCCTTGCTGCCGCAGGCCAGCCCGAGGGCGGCCAGGCAGAGGACCGCGAGCCCTTGGCGAACGTGGCGACCGAAAAAGTGCAGGGCGAGCCATCCGGGAAGGACTTGGTTCATCGGCCACCTCCATTCCGTGGGTTCTGGATGAAGGGCGGAGGACCGCCCAGGATCTTGGCGCGCGGATCAGATTTTGGTCTTGTTCTGGACCAGCCAAGGGGCGGTCGCGTCGTTGGGGGGAGGGTTCTTGCGGCGGCAGGCCACCTTGGGTGGCAGCGGGCGGTTCGATTGGCGCCGGTTCCAGGCGAAGCCGCCGTACCGGCCCACGCCGAGGAGCGAAGGCGTGTAGGTGGGTACCATCCACTGGAGCAGGCGGACGATTTCAGGCTGCCGCTGCTGGAAGGGGAGGTTCACGGCCTTGCGGAAGCCATCCAGCCCTTCAAGCAGCTTGTCTGAGCTGATTCCCTGCGGGTTCGCCTCGAACACCTTGGTGTGCAGTTCCGTGTTCTGGCGCTCCTGGTCGAGGAAGAGCTCCTCATGCAGCTTCTCGCCCGGCCGCAGGCCCATGTACTGGATTTCGATGTCCCGGCCCGGCGTGAGCCCCGCGAGCTTGACCATGTCCGTGGCGAGGTCGGAGATCTTCACGGCTTCGCCCATGTCAAGCACGTAGACCTTTCCCGTCTCGCCCAGGAGCCCCGCCTGGAGCACCAGCTGGCTGGCCTCGGGAATGGTCATGAAGTAGCGGGTCATGTCGGGGTGGGTCACGGTGACGGGACCGCCCCGCTCGATCTGCTCCTGGAAGATGGGCACGACGCTGCCCCGGCTGCCCAGCACGTTGCCGAAGCGCACGCTCACGAAGCGCGATCCGGCCTTGGCCTTCTTGGAGGCCTCCAGCACGATGCACTCCGCGACCCGCTTGGAGGCGCCGAGCACGTTGGTGGGGTTCACGGCCTTGTCCGTGGAGATGGCGACCAGGTTCGGTGTGCCCATCTCCAGGGCGGCCTCCACCACGTTCAAGGTTCCGAAGATGTTGTTGGCCACGGCCTCCACCGGGTGGGTCTCCAGGAAGGGCACGTGCTTGTGGGCCGCGGCGTGCATGACGATGTCGGGCCGGTACATCTGGAACACTTCCTTCAGTCCGGCGCGCTTCCGGATGTCCATGAGCTCGAGGGAGTAGGCCTGGTCGGGGAAAAGGCGCTGGTACTCGCGCTGGATCATCCACAGGCTGTTCTCGCCCCGGCCCAGGAGCACCACGTGCTTGGGCTTGAAGGTGGCGATCTGGCGCGCCAGCTCGCTGCCGATGGAGCCGCCCGCGCCGGTGATGAGCACCACGGAGCCCTCGATGGTGGCACGCAGGGCGGTGTGGTCGAGGTGCACGGGCTCGCGGCGGAGCACGTCCTCGATGGAGACGTCCCGGATGACCGGCTTCCAGACCTGGGTGCCCAGCAGGTTGTAGATGCCCGGGACCGTCTTGATCTGGACGCGAAGGGTCTGGAGGGCGGCGTTCAGCCTGCGGACCATGGGGCCGGAGGCGCTCGGCACCGCCAGGATGGCGTGGGTCACCTTGTGCCGCATGACCACTTCCTCGAGGCGGCTGGTATCGCCGAGGACAGGAATGCCGTGGACCCGCTCGCCGCGGATGGAGGCGTCGTCGTCGATGAATCCCACGACGTGGAAGCCCAGTTCCGCATGGCGCCGAACTTCCTGGAGGACCAGGGTGCCGGCCTTGCCCGCGCCCACGATCAGGGTGCACTTCCGGTTCGCCTTCGCCTGGGCTGAAAACCGGGCGCTGCCGGTGTGGGACTCCCGCCACCAGCGGCAGCCGATGCGGAGGGTGCCCCAGAACCCGCCGGTGAGGATGGCGGCTCCGAACGCGATGCCCGCGATCTGGGGCGCCAACTCCAGGCTGCCGGTCAGGATGCGCAGGAGGATCGAGAGGCCGATCAGGGTGGCGGTGGCCATGCCCAGTCGGATGCCGTCCCGGAGGTCGGTCATCCGGTAGACATTCTTGGTCAGCTGGAACACCCCTCCCACCGTGAGCGCGATCAGGGTCCAGATCAGCATCCGCCGCAGGTGCCAGTCGAAGCCGGCCCACAGCCCCTCGGCGATGAGCCAGGCCACGGCCGCGAGCACCCCATCCACGGCCTGCTTCCCCGCCTGCCTGGCCAAGGGATTCTCGACCGCGAACAGGGTGGGCAGGGCAATGGTCCTGGCGTGTCCTTCCATGGTTGGCCTCCCTGCACGGGGTTCTACATGCTTGAGTGTCCGAGAAGTGTATACGGTTTATGAAATTGACAGGTAAATTTCATGCTTTTTCTTATCGTCAATCGCTCCTAACCAAGTATTTTTCAGGCGTTTCGACCTCGAGGTCCGCGATCCTCTGCGGACTTCGAGGTCGCCTGAATTCAGGCGGGCCTGGCCCTGCCGGACTCACGCGACGCCAGCCGAAGGCCGCCTCAGTGCCCGCGGCGCAGGGTGATGCGGGCGATCTCGGGGCGGCAGCGGAAGCGGATGGGAATGCCCGTGCAGCCGAGTCCGCGGGTCACGAACAGGCTGTCGGCCCCCTCGCGGAAGAGCCCCTGCAGATACCTGGTCCGCTCCAGCCCGGCGTTGTAGAGGGGGCTCAGGTTGACCTGGCCGGCGTGGGTGTGGGCCGCCAGGGTGAGGCGTGCGCCTTCCTGGCGGAGCAGCGACCACTGTTCGGGGCTGTGGCAGATCCCGATGCGGAAGCCGTCCGCCCAGGGCTTCCCCTCCCAGGCCGGCCGGAAGGCCGTCTCGTCTTCGCTGGCCGGATGGCGAGAGCCCAGGAACACGAGCCGCTGCCCGTCCCGCTCGATCACCAGGCTCTGGTCCAGGAGCATCACCCAGCCGTGGCGGCGCAGCCGCTCGGCCACCTCGTCCGTCATCGAGTACTGGTCGTGGTTGCCGAGCACGCCCACCCGCCCGTCCCGCGGATGCACCTGCTCGAAGGCCACGCCCGCGCGCTCCGCCTCCTCCGGCGAATGGGTCACGAAGTCGCCCGCCCCCACCAGCAGCTCCCCTTGCGCGTCATCGGTGGCCTTGGCCCACCTTCCGAGGGTGCGCCCTCCCGCGTAGAGGCCGCCGTGGACATCCCCGATGAGGGTGATGCGGTACCCGTCGAAGGCCGGCGGCAGATCAGGAAACGAAAGCGTGACCTCCGTGAGCACCGGCGGACCATAGGCTTCCCCCAGGCCCCAGGCGTAGCCCCCGAGGATCAGGCCGAGGCCGATGCCCCGCACCCAGCGGCGGCGCCAGGGCAGCAGGGCGGCCAGCCCCTCCACGCCGACCACGGGGCCCAGGAGCAGGTGGAAACTCAGCCAGGTGGCCACCGGCGAGAGGGCCCACACGCCGGAGACGCTCAGGCTGCGGTCGTCCCGGGCGTACCAAATGAACCAGGCCCCGTCCAGCACGAGGCCGAGCAGGGCCGCCAGCGGCTTCCAGCGCCGGGGCAGCAGCACCCAGCCCACGCCCTGCACGGCGAGTCCGAAGGCCATGAGGATGAGATGGCTCGACCTCATGCCCTCACCGGGCTGACGGGGTTCCACGCGATCGGGAGGGGTTTCACGGGCTCGGGACCTGCTGGAAGGGACCTGCGTTCCGGGGACGTGCTCGGAGGTGATGACGCCCCATCATGCCATGGACCCTACGGCTTCACGGAGAGCCTCAGCGCCAGGCCCATGTCGGCGGTGTTCTCGTGGTGCGTGAGGTTGTTGAGGTAGCTGAGGGTCAGCGCCGAACGCGGCCCCACCCGGACGTGCACCCCGAGGTCGTGGATGACGGAAGGCTTGTCGAGGGTGGCGCCCGGCCCTTGGGACGTGAGGGCATCGTGGTACAGGAGGAGCAGGAAGGGCCGGATCCGGCGCCAGCCCTGCCACTCCCACCCCAGGTGCGCGGCGATCTGGTCCTTGATAAGGAAGGGGTTCGGTCCCTCGCCGCCCCGGATGCCCCGGCGCAGGTAGGCCCCGCCGCCATTCACCGCGTGCCCCGGGGCGGGCCGCCACTGGAAAGTCAGGCCCGCGCTGGAATCCCAATCCGAGCGGAGGCCGCCCATATACGAGGTCATGGGAAGCTGCAGCGCTCCGACCAGGCTGAGGGTGAACCGGGGCTGGGCCGAGAGGCGGTGGATCACCGCCACCACTGGATCCACGGGCCGGGCCCGCACGGCGGTCTGAGAGAAATGGACCACCCGGCCCTGCTGGATGATGGCGAAGGTGAACTGGTCCCGGGCGATGGCGCCGCGCCCGGTCTGCTCGAAGCCGAGTGTGTGGAAGCCCTCGATGAGGCCATCCATGAAGCCGCCATCCATGCCCTGCCACCCCACCGTCACCGCGAGGTCCGTGTCGCGCGTCAGGCCGTACCGGGCACTGAGTTCCGTGCGCTGGATCTCGGCGTCGAAGAAGAAGATGAGGGGTTCGCCCGGCAGGGAGGCGGCGAACCGGGCGGCCCCCGCCTGGTCCACGGCGTAGCGTCCCGAGCTGTCCCGGCCGAGGCGATCCTTGATCAGGTCCGAGAACTCGAAGGTGTTCGAGCGGATCACCTGGAACGACACGCGCCACCGTCCGCGCCCCACGGTGTCCGCGCCCAGGGGCCGGTAGGTCAGCGGGATCAGGTTCAGGGGGAAGAGGTCCCGGCTGGCGGGCGGGCCGGGATCGGGCCAGGGTTCCTCGGGACGCGCCTGGATGGGGCGACCCATGAGGAGGGCGAGGCCGAGCAGGGCCACCCGAAGCGCCCTCATGGCCACCACCGCGCTGGAGCAGCGGCCCGCGGGCCGCCAATCGCGGCAGGTGAAGGGATCCAGGTGTTGCTACCCTGGGCTACGCGATGGAACCCAAGGCCCCAGACACCCGAACCTCCCTGCTCCAGGCCGCCCTGGTGTGCTTCGCCGACCACGGATTCGACGGCACCAGCATGCGGATGATCGCTGAAACGGCGGGCCGCCCCCTCTCGCTGCTCTCCCACTACTTCCGGAACAAGGAGGGCCTGTACCTCGAGGTGTTCAAGCACATCTTCGAGACCTCCGGTCATCGGGCCGCCGATCCCGCCCTGGCCGCGAACCTGGATCCCCGCGATCCGCAGGCCGCCGTCCGGCTGCTGCGTGAGCAGATCCACTTCATGTACGGACAGGCCGCGCCGGACGCGGCGATGGCGAGGCCCTTCCAGGATCACCGGGCCCGGCTCTGGCTGCAGGAATTCCGCACCCCCCGCCCCAGCCTCCATCCGATCATCCAGGAGTATCTCGGTCCCACCGCCCGGTTGATCCGCGCCTGCATCCAGGTGCTTCGCCCTGAGCTGAACCCGAGCCAGGTGGCCTTCCTCGGCGCCACCATCATGGGCCAGGTGGCCGGGCACGGCACGATGGTGGGCCTCAACCGGGTGCTCTGGGGTGAACATCCGGCCTTCGGCAGCCACTTTCAGGAAGCGGAACTGCTGGTGGATTTCTGCCTGCATGGACTGGGGGCGACGGGCCCGACCTCTCCGCGGGAAAGCTAGGTTGCCGGTCGGTCCCAGCCCGCCCCACCGGGGGTGGGGGATCGACGTGGGAGGCAAGGCGGAAACCGGAGACATGGAAAGGGCCATGTTGGTCGATTGATCTATACCTGCCACGGCGGGAACATCATCCATGACCATCGCGGCACTTGGAAGTTTATAAACAGTGTCAATATTTGTGGTGTTCAATCAAATTTGACGCTTGATTGAATTGATCGATTGATCCAAACTAACGCTCGGTCAATCGACCATTCAAGGCATCCAGATGCCCGATTCTCAGCCTCCCACCACGATCAGCCACCAGGAAACCCGGGGATGCCTCGTGGAGGCGGCCCTGACCTGCTTCGCGAAGTACGGCTACGACGCCACCTCCATCTGCCTCATCGCCACCGCCGCCGGCAAGAACTCCTCCCTGATCTCCTACTACTTCAAGGGCAAGGAGGGGCTCTACCGCGAGGTCTTCCAGCACCTGCTCGACCGGTTCTTCCCGGCGCCGGGGGTCCCCCCGGGCCACGACGGGGTCCAGGAGCCCGAAGGCAACCGCCCCAGGCTCCGCGCCATCCTCGGCAAGATCCTGTCCGACGTGGATGCCCACTTCCGGTCGGTGGATCCGCTGAAGGACGCCGCCACGCGGCTCTTCCTGGCCGAGGTCCACGCCCCCCGGGAGGAGGTGAAGGACCTGCTCAAGGCCCGCCTGGAGCCCTCCGCCCAGGAGCTGCGTGCCTGCATTCGCGCCATCCGACCCGACCTCCCGGAGGCCGATGTGGATTTCTGGGGCATCACCATCCAGGGCAGCTGCGTCAGCCATGCGCTGCGCTCGGAAATCAACGCGCTCATCTGGACCTCGGCGGATCCAGAATTGCCCCTCGACGTGATGGCAGACCGCCTCACGACCTTCGTGTACACCGGCCTGACCTGCGCCTGACCCTCTCTCCCTTCCCCGCCCCATCCCCTCGATCTTCCGCACCCACTCAAGGAGCCTCCCCATGCGAACCCCCACTCGAGGCGAACTGTTGTCCATCGCCGTGGTCCTCGTGGCCGGCGGCCTCACGATCGGCTGCGGCAAGAAAGACCAGGCCAAGGCCACGCCCGAAGTCTCCGTGGTCACCCTGCAGCCCGAGCGGGTCGCCATCACCTTCGAGCTCCCCGGGCGCACCTCGGCCTTCCTCATGGCCGAAGTCCATCCCCAGGTGAATGGCATCGTCCAGAAGCGCCTCTTCACCGAAGGCAGCGAGGTGAAGGAGGGTGAGCTCCTCTACCAGATCGACCCCCGGCCCTACCAGGCCGCCTATGACTCCGCCGCCGCCGCCCTGGCCCGGGCCGAGGCCAACCTGCCCGCCGTGCGGAAGCGCGCCGAGCGATTCAAGGAACTTCTCGCCGTCAACGCCGTGGGCCAGCAGGACTACGATGACGCCGCCGGCGCCCTCAAGCAGGTCGAGGCGGAAGTCCAGGCCCTGAAGGCCAGCGCCGAATCCGCCCGGATCAACCTGGGCTACACCCGCATCACCGCACCGATCTCGGGCCGCATCGGCAAGTCCAGCGTGACCCCCGGCGCCCTCGCCACGGCCTACCAGGGCCCGGCCTTCACCACCATCCAGCAGCTGAGCCAGGTCTACGTGGATTCGCCGCAGTCCAGCGCCACCCTCCTGGGCATCCAGCGCAACCTGGCGGCCAACCGCATCAAGGGCAGTGCCGAGCAGGCCAAGGTGAAGCTCCTCCTGGAGGACGGCACGCCCTACCCCCAGACGGGAATCCTGAAGTTCTCTGACGTCACGGTGGATCCAAGCACCGGCTCCCAGATCCTCCGCATGGTCTTTCCCAACCCGCGCCAGGTGCTGCTGCCCGGCATGTATGTCCGCGCCATCGTCGAGGAGGGCGTGGTCGAGCAGGCGATCCTCGTACCGCAGCAGGGCGTGACCCGCGACCCGAAGGGCAACGCCATCGCCATGGTGGTCGACGGCGCCGGCAAGGTCGAGCAGCGCACCCTCAAGGTGGACCGCGCCATCGGCCCGAAGTGGCTGGTGATGGAAGGCCTCCGGGCCGGCGACCAGGTGATCGTCGAGGGTCTGCAGAAGATCCGGCCCGGCGCGGCCGTGAAGATCGTTCCCCAGGGCGCCAAGCCCGCGGCCGCGAAGTAGAGGAGGCGCCCCATGGTCAATTTCTTCATCGACCGGCCCATCTTCGCGTGGGTGGTGGCCATCGTCATGATGCTGGCGGGCCTGCTGGCCATCGGCACGCTGCCGGTCTCCCAGTACCCGCCCGTCGCCCCGCCCTCCATCTCGGTGGATGCGTTCTACCCCGGCGCCTCCGCGAAGACCGTGGAGAACACTGTCACCCAGATCATCGAACAGAAGATGACGGGCCTCGACCGGCTGCTCTACATGTCGGCCTCCAGCGACTCCGCCGGCCACGGCAGTGTGACGCTCACCTTCCAGCCCGGCACCGATCCCGACGCCGCCTGGGCCAAGGTCCAGAACAAGCTGGAGCTCGCCAAGCCCCTGATGCCCCAGGTCGTCCAGCAGATGGGCATCTCGGTCACTAAGTCGACCAAGAACATCTTCATGATCCTGTCCATCACCTCGACGGACGGCAGCATGAACGCCGAGGACCTGCGCGACTACCTGGCCTCCAACGTGGAGAACGTCATCAGCCGCGTGCAGGGCGTGGGCGAGGTCATGTCCTTCGGCACCCAGTACGCCATGCGGATCTGGCTGAACCCCGATCGCATGGTCGCCTACCGCCTCACCCCCGATGACATCCGCCAGGCCGTGAAGGCCTACAACGCCCAGATCTCCGCCGGTCAGGCCGGCGGTCTGCCCGCCGTCCAGGGCCAGCGCCTGAACGTCACCGTGAACGTGCAGGAGCTCCTGCAGACCCCCGAGCAGTTCGCCGCCATCCCTTTGCGCATCAACCCCGACGGCTCCACCATCCGCCTCCGCGACGTGGCCCGCACGGAGCTGGGCACCGAATCCTACGAGAGCGACACCAAGCTCAACGGGAAGCCCGCCGCGGGCATGCTCATCCGCCTAGCCTCGGGCGCCAACGCGCTCGACACCTCCAAGCTCGTGAAGGCCAAGATGGACGAGCTCTCGCCGTACTTCCCCGTCGGCGTGCAGGTCAGCTACCCGTACGAGACCACGCCCTTCGTGTCCGTGGCCATCGCCGAGGTGATCAAGACGCTGGTCGAGGCGGTCATCCTCGTCTTCCTGGTGATGCTGCTCTTCCTCGGGAACTTCCGCGCCACCCTGATCCCCACCATCGCCGTGCCCGTGGTGCTGCTGGGCACCTTCGCGATCCTCCATTACGTCGGCATGTCCATCAACATGCTCACCATGTTCGCCATGGTGCTGGCCATCGGCCTGCTGGTGGACGACGCCATCGTGGTGGTGGAGAACGTCGAGCGCATCATGCATGAAGAGGGCCTCTCCCCGCTGGAGGCCACCCGCAAGTCCATGGGCCAGATCACCGGCGCCCTGGTGGGCATCGGCCTCGTGCTGTCGGCGGTGTTCGGCCCCATGGCCTTCTTCGGCGGCTCCACCGGCATCATCTTCCGCCAGTTCTCCTTCACCCTCATCACCGCCATGATGCTCTCGGTGGTGGTGGCCCTGGTGCTCACCCCCTCCCTCTGCGTCACCTTCCTGAAGCCCATCGAGAAGGGCCACGAGGCCGCCGAGAAGGGCTGGAAGGTCACGCGGCCCTTCTTCCTCTGGTTCGACCGGGCCTACTACCGGCTCAACACCATCTTCGTGGCGCAGCTCGGCCAGGTGCTGTCCAAGTGGGTCCGCTACGGCCTCGTCTACGGCGCGATCGTGGTCGGCATGGGCGTGCTCTTCATGCGGCTTCCCACCGCCTTCCTGCCCGAGGAGGACCAGGGCATCCTCATGACCATGGTCCAGCTGCCCGCTGGATCGACCCTCGAGCAGACCCAGAAGGTCATGGCAGAGGTCCAGCAGCACTTCCAGGACAGCGAGAAGGACGCCGTCGAGTCCTGCCTGACCGTCGGCGGTTTCAGCATCGCAGGCCGGGGCCAGAACAACGGCATGGCCTTCGTCAAGCTCAAGGACTGGAAGCTTCGCGACCGCGCCGACCTCAAGGCCGACGCCGTCGTCAAGCGCGCCATGGGCGCCTTCTCCGCCCGCCGCGACGCCATGGTGTTCGCCTTTGCGCCCCCCGCGATCCTGGAGCTGGGCAACGCCACCGGGTTCGACTTCCAGCTGCAGGACCGCGGCGGCCTCGGCCACGCGAAGCTCATGGAGGCCCGCAACCAGCTGCTGGGCATGACCGCCCAGAACAAGAACCTCAAGGCGGTCCGCCCCAACGGCTTGGACGACCAGCCGGAGTACAACGTGCGCCTCGATCAGGACCGGGCCGGCGCCCTGGGCGTCCCCCTGCCCGTGATCAGCGACACCCTCGCCAGCACCTGGGGCGGCTCATACGTGAACGACTTCATCAACCGCGGCCGGGTCAAGAAGGTCTACATGCAGGCCGACGCCCCGTTCCGCATGCAGCTGGAGGATCTCAACAAGCTCTACGTCCGCAACACCAAGGGCGCCATGGTCCCCTTCTCCGCCTTCTCCGCGGGCGAATGGAGCTTCGGCTCGCCCAACCTCCAGCGCTACAACAGCTTCCCCTCGGTCAACATCCAGGGCGAACCCGCCACTGGCAAGAGCACCGGCGACGCCATGCTGGCCATGGAGGACATCGCCTCCAAGCTGCCGGCCGGCATCGGCTTCGAATGGACGGGCCTCTCCTTCCAGGAACGCCAGGCCGGCACCCAGGCCCCGGCGCTCTATGCCGTCTCCATCCTCGTCATCTTCCTCTGCCTGGCCGCACTCTATGAAAGCTGGACCATTCCCTTCTCGGTCCTGCTGGTCCTGCCGGTCGGCGTGTTCGGCACGGTGCTGGCGACCTGGGGCCGAGGCCTCTCCAGCGACGTCTACTTCCAGATCGGCCTGCTGACCACCCTGGGCCTCACCGCCAAGAACGCCATCCTGATCGTGCAGTTCGCCCAAGAGCAGATCGCCCAGGGCGCCTCGCTGCTCGACGCGGCCCTGGAGGCCTCCCGCCTGCGGCTCCGCCCGATCCTGATGACCTCGCTGGCCTTCACCTTCGGCGTGCTGCCCATGGCCATCAGCCGGGGCGCCGGCGCCGCCGCCCAGAACGCCATCGGCACCGGCGTGGTCGGTGGCATGCTCACCGCCACCTTCATCGCCATCTTCTACATTCCCCTCTCTTTCGTCCTGGTGAGCCAGATGTTCAGGAAGAAAGCCCAGGAACCAGTCCCCGCGGATGCCGCGGCTTCCGAGGAGGGGCAGCCATGACGCCGCTCAAAGCCTGGTCCACCCTGCCCGTGGCGTTCACCCTCGTGGCCACCATGGTCGGCTGCGTCTCCATGGCCCCGAAATACCGGACGCCCGAGGCGCCGGTCAGCCCGGCCTGGCCCGAAGGGCCTTCCTACAAGGCCGCGCCGGCGGGCACCGCGGCCACCGACCTGCCCTGGCAGGCGTTCTACGTGGACGCCGGATTGCGGAAGGTCCTCGACCTCGCCCTCGTCCACAACCGGGATCTCCGCATCGCCGCGCTGAACACCGAGAAGGCCCGGGCCTACTACCGCATCCAGCGGGCGGACCTGCTCCCCGCCGTCAACGTGGTGGGCCAGGGCACGCGGCAGCGGCTTCCCGCCAGCGTCTCCGG
>JAFJUR010000006.1 GCA_017859995.1 Holophagaceae bacterium
CCCGTGGGCCACGTGAAGTCCCGCAAGGGCGACTGGACCATCCACCAGGGCGAGACCGGCCCCGTGGCCGCGAAGCTGCGCGAAGTGCTGCTCAACATCCAGCATGGCCTCGCCCCCGACACCCACGGCTGGATGAAGAAGATCGTCTAGTCCGATCCGTCGTCATGGAAAGGGCCCGCCGACCGGCGGGCCCTTTCGCGTTCGGAAAATGTCAGAAGCAGAGCTTTCAGGGGTAGGTGAGGACGCTGGTGGCCGTGGCCCCGGCGCTCACCAGCACCTGGGTGCCCGTCTTCATGACTGGCGCGGCGCCGCTGGTGCTGCGCTGGGCGGTGACGCCGTAGGTGCCCGGAGCCAGGCCCAGGATGCCCGCCTGGTCCTGGGCCAGGCCCGAGTCCATAGGCTGAGAGCGCACGATGAGCGTCTGGGAACCGGTTCCGCCCGTGGACAGGGTCTGCCGCAATTCGCCCCAGGTTCCCTGGGTGGCGGTGGAGGCGGGCGTGATGGTGAGGGTGAGCGAGCCGGGTGTCTGCGGGGGGCTGAAGGCCAAGTTCACGGTGGTGGCCGTGGCGGTGGTGGCATTGACCGGCGCCGCCGCCAGGGCGGCGTAGGCGCTGAGGGTGCTGGCGGGCTGGGCCACCACGAAGTAGAGGTTGCCCGTGGGCAGGCCTTCCAGCACGTAGTTGCCGGAGGCGTCCGTGAAGGCCCGGCGCTGGACCGTGGCGAGGCCGCTGCCGTCCACGGTTTCCGCGAACACCTCCACCCCGGACAAGGCCGTGGCGCCGTCCCCGAGGTGACCGACGATGCGGGCGGTGCCCGCCAGGTCGAAGGCGCGGCCGGTGGCCTGAAAGGTGTGGGGTCCCCCGGCGCGGGCCTGCACGGCCTGCTGCCCGCTCAGCATGATGAGGGCCGACACGTTGGCGTTGCCGGAAACGGTGATGGGGCCGTTCACCACCGTGGTGGTGGGCATGCTCAGGGAAAGCTCGGTCCCGCCTGCGTTCACGAGGTAGGCGGGAACATGGATCGCGGAACTGTAGTTCACCGTGGCCCAGGTGAGGCGGAACTGGGTGTAGGTGGCGGCGGTGACTGTCGTGGCGGGCAGGATGCCCACGGCATGGCCGTTCTGCAGGGCCATCAGGTCGTAGGTGGCCTTGACGTTTCCGAGGGGAATCCAGGTGGCGCCATCGGCGGTCGCTTCCACCTTCTCGAGGCTCACCACGGCCTGGCTGTAGCCGGGGAAGCTGTCGCTGCCGAAGGCCAGGGCGAGGCTTCCCGTGGGCGTGGCGGTGCGGGTGAAGCCGCCGCCTCCGCCGCAGCCCAGGGTCATACCCAGGGAGAGCAGGCCGGCCAGGATGGATCGCACGTGCATGGGGGCTCCGGAAAAGGGGTCCAGATTCCAGTCTAGACCCGCGCCCCCCCTGCGGGTTCAAATCCCCCGCCCGCTTCCGGGTCAAGCGGGCCGACCCTCCGCGTGGTTCACCTATTTGGCGCGGGATCGCCGAAGCTCGCTCTCGCGAATGACCTCGGTCATGTCGGCCGCGGGCCGGATCTCCCAAGGCCCCATCTTCACGCCGGGGTGGTTCGAGAGCAGCTGGATGGCATGGTTCAGGTCCCTGGCCTCCAGCATCAGCAGCCCGCCGAGCAATTCCTTGGTCTCGGCATAGGGACCGTCCGTCACGGACACCTTGCCGTTCTGCAGCCGTAGCATGGTGGCGGTTTCCGGGCCCTGAAGCCCCTCGCCGCCCGCCCAGTGGCCGTTCTTCTTCAGCACCTCGTCGTAGGCGAGGCAGTCGTCGATCATGGCGTTCTGTTCGCTCGGGGACAGGGTGCCCCATCGCTTGACATCGAGGTAGCCGAAGCAGATGTATTTCATGGGTGGTTCCTCCAGGGTGGGTTGGATGACGTACACCCCCTAGTCGTTCGAAGGGGACCGGAATCGACAACGGTTTGGAACATTATTTCGGCAGCTCAGCCAGACGCCGCTCAAGCCATCGCCGTTCCGGTTCTTGCCGGGCCAGGCGCAGGGCCTGCTGGTAGGCCTGCCGGGCCTCGCCGGTTCTCTCCAAGCGGCGGAGGAAGTCAGCGCGCACCGAGTGGGCCAGGTGGTAGCCCTCCAGGTCGCCACCTCGGAGGATGGCCTCGACGAGGTCCAGGCCGGCCTGGGGGCCATCCCGCTTGGCCACCGCCACTGCCCGGTTGAGCGCCACCACGGGCGATGGTGCGATCCGCTCCAGCAGGCTGTACAGGCCGACCAGCTGGGACCAGTCGGTGGCCGCCTCCGCCGGGGCATCGGCATGAACCGCCGCGATCGCCGCCTGCAGCGTGTAGGGACCCAGTCGGTGCGACATCATCGCCTTGTCCAGCCACGCCTTGCCTTCCACCATCAGGGCGCGATCCCAACGCGAACGGTCCTGGTCCGCCAATAGGATCAGCTCCCCCTCCGGCGAGGTGCGCGCCGCGCGACGCGATTCGTGCAGCAGCATCAGGGCGAGGAGCCCCATGGCTTCAGGCTCCGGCAACAGCTCGTTGAGCAGGCGCCCCAGCCGGATCGCTTCGCCTGAAAGATCAGACCGCGTCAGCGCCGCGCCCGAGGAGGCGGAGTAGCCTTCGTTGAATACCAGGTAGATCACCCGCAGCACGGCGTCCAACCGGTCGGGCAGCTCGGCGCGGCCTGGCACTTCGTAGGGAATGCGGGCGTCGCGGATTTTCGCCTTGGCGCGGACGATGCGCTGGGCAAGCGTCGCGGGGGCGGTGAGGAAGGCGCTCGCGATTTCCTCCGTCGTCAGGCCGCAGACCTCGCGGAGGGTCAGGGCGATGGAGGCGTCACGGGGGAGCGCCGGATGGCAGCAGGTGAAGATGAGCCGGAGGCGGTCGTCCTCCACGGTCGCCTCGTCCAGATCCAGGATGCCTGAGACGGAATCGTCGGAGGGCTCGGCGAGGGATTCCAGCGGCGTGCTGAACCTGGCGCGCTGTCGCAGGCGATCAATGGCCTTGAACCGGCCGGTGGAGACGAGCCATGCACGGGGATGGTCCGGCAGGCCCTGCCTCGGCCAGATCTCGAGCGCCGCGGCAAACGCGTCATTCAAACCGTCCTCGGCCAGGTCGAAATCACCGAGCAGGCGAATCAGGGTGGCGAGGATCCGCCGCGACTCGGTGCGGAAGAGCGCATCCAGCAATTCCGGAATGCCCTCAGAGGGCATCGCGGCCATGGGCCCTCCCTCGCCGGACGGGCACCGCCGTGGCGCCTGCCGGCGCCACCAGGCAGGAATGGTTGGGCCCCTGGGCCAGAGATCCGGTGGACATCACGGCAGGCATGTTACCAACGGCTCCTGCCTTCCCTCTCCGTCTCGGCACGAAAAGCCGCCCGAAGGCGGCTTCATCTGGCGGAGGGAGCGAGATTCGAACTCGCGGTGAGCTCACACCCACGACGGTTTTCAAGACCGTTGCCTTAAACCGCTCGGCCATCCCTCCCTGCCTCCATCTTGAAGGCTGGGCGCGGGTCTGGGCAAGAAGCCTTGTGCGGGCGGGGGTCCAACGGTAATCTGGTGGACCTTGGAGAGATGCCGGAGTGGCCGATCGGGCTCGCCTGCTAAGCGAGTGTATTGGGTAAACCAGTACCGGGGGTTCGAATCCCCCTCTCTCCGCCACCACGCCGCCCCGCGACCGCGGGGCGGCTTCGCGCATGGCGGAGCGGCTTCGCTCGCGGCGTTCGCGGGCGGGATGCGCCCCTGGCCGGTGCCGCGGTGGGAAGGACACACATTGGCAGGCATCCGAGGCCTCGGCTCCGGTTCTGCCCCTGATTCGGAAAACCTCGTCCCTCAGGGCCGGGGAGTGGCGGCAGAAGAGGCGTCTCCTGAGCAGATGTTCCGACTATTCAGGTCTGGCACAGGCGAGAGGAGTCGAATCCCATGAAGGTCGTGCTCCACACCCCCTCGGGCGACACCGGCGACATCTCGGACTGGGTCGCCCGGTTCAGCGAAGGCTGGGCTGCGGGCAGCCGCTGCACCGATCAACTGGTGAACCTGCTGGGCCCGGAGGTGCGGCTGGTGGCGCCGGGGCTGCGTTCCACCCGGGGGCGGGTGGCCGCCCTGTCAGCCTTCCGGAAGACCTTCGAGGTGCTGCCGGACCTGACTGCCCAGGTGCACCGTTGGAGCGCCACGGGAGAGGCGCTCTTCCTGGAGATGACCTTCCGGGCCACCATCGGGGGCCGTGTCCTGGAATGGCATTCCGTGGACCGCGTGCTCTTCCATGACGGGGTGGCCGTGGAGCGCGTCGCCTACTTCAACCCGCTCAAGGTGCGGCGTGCCTTCCTCCGGAGCCCTGCGGGCTGGCTGCAGCTCCTCCGCCGGAAGCTGAAGGGCCTGTAGGCCGAAACGGGCGGGGTCATTGCCGAGGCAGGCCCAGGGTGGCCTTGGCTCCCTGGCGGTCGGCGCGGTTCGCGAGGGTGAGCGTTCCACCATGGGCCTCGGCGATCTGGCGGCTCAGCGCCAGGCCGATGCCAGACCCGTCCGGTTTCGTGGTGAAGAAGGGCACAAACAGGTTGGCCGGGTTTGCCAGACCCGGTCCCTCGTCCAGCACCTCGACCTCCAGCCAGGAAGGATGAGCCTGCCA
The DNA here is from genome assembly GCA_017859995.1 of Holophagaceae bacterium. GTDB lineage: Bacteria > Acidobacteriota > Holophagae > Holophagales > Holophagaceae > Geothrix. The sequence goes on from JAFJUR010000006.1 coordinate 4,609, forward strand.
GCGGAGGGTGACCGCCCCGCCAGTTTGCTGTGCGGCCTCCACCGCATTGCGAAGCAGGTTGATGAGCACCTGATCCAGCTGGTCGCCATCGGCCACGAGGGTCAGATCCGGACCGGGCTCCAGGCGCACCGGCTGACGGTTCTCCAGCTCCACCGCTCGCCGGATCCAGGGGCCGACTTCCAGGGGTCGCCGCTGGGGAGGTGGCAGCTTCGCCAGCTTGGCGTAGGCGTCCAGGAAGCGCTTCAGCGCCTCGCTCCGGCCAGCGATGATGCCGAGGCCCAGGACCAGGTCCTCCTTCAGGTCCGCAGGGGGAGGTTCCTGGTGGAGCAGGGTGCCGAGGCTTCCGGCCAGGCTATGGATGGGCGCCAGTGAATTGTTGATCTCGTGGCTGAGCACTCGGATGATGCGCTGCCAGGCTTGGCGCTCCTCCTCGCGGAGGGGCCGCGTCAGATCAGAGAGCACCAGCAGGCGGTGTGGCTGGCCAGCCTGGCGGAACAGGCTCCGCCGTACCTCCCAACGGCCCGTGTGGCCAGGGAAGGTCATGGCCGCCGCGCTGTCGGCGGGCCCGGCCAAGGCCTCCTCCAGCCCCAGCGTCCCGGCGGATTCGCCCAGGGCGCGCTCCCTGGGCCGGGCGAGGAAAGCCTCTCCGGCCCGGTTCAGGAGACAGAGGCGGCCCCCTGCATCGAAGGCAAACAGGGCCACGTCCATCTCGGCCATGACGGTCCGAAGCAGGGCCGAGGCGTCACGGGCGCCGAGGCGCTGCTGCTGGAACTGCTCGGCCAGATTGTTCAGTTCGACCATGGCCTGGTGGAGGGCATCCCCTCCCCCGGTGTCGCGGGCCCGGAAGGAATAGTCCCCTTCGCGCAGTGCCGCGAGCAGGTTGGCGAGGGTCTGCCAGGGGCGAAGGGCCCGCTCCTGCAGCCGGGCAGACATCCGCCACCAGACCGCAGCCGCGGTCGCGGCCAGGGCGGCCCGGAGGGGCCAGGGCCACGGGGCGACGGCAAGAAGGCCGCCGGCGAGGAGGAGGGCCGGGCCGCCTGCCATCAGCGAGAGCCCCTGGAGCTGGCGGTCGTGGGCAAGCGGCTTCATCCGCTGATCCCGAGTTTCTGAAGGCGGCGATACATGGCGCTGCGGCTGAGGCCGAGGGCCTCGGCGGCGGCCGAGGCCGTGCCAAAGCGGGCGAGGGCCTTGCGGACCAGGAGACCTTCCATGTCCTCGAGGCTCAGGTCTCCGGTGTCCAGGGATGCCTGCGGCCTGTCGAGCATGAGGTCGGAGGGACGGATGTGGTCGGAGGATCCCAGCAGGACCGCGCGTTCCATGGCGTGGTCGAGTTCCCGGACATTGCCCGGCCAGCGATGCTGCTCCAGAGCGCGCAGGGCGGCCTCGTCGAGGCGACGCGGGGGTTTCCGGTACCGCTGGGCGTGCCGCGCCAAGAAGGCCGAAGCCAGCGGCCCCACATCCTCCCGCCGCTCACGCAAGGGCGGAAGGTGCAGTTCGATGGTATTGATCCTGAAACGAAGGTCCTGGCGGAACCGCCCGGCTTGCACTTCCGCGGCAAGGTCGGCATTGGTGGCGGCCAGCAGGCGCACATCGGTCTTCAGGGTGGTCGAGGATCCCACCCGCTCGAACTCCCCCGTTTCGAGGACGCGCAGCAGGCGGGCCTGGAGGGAGAGGGGGGCGTTGGCGATCTCATCGAGGAAGAGGGTTCCTCCATCGGCTAGTTCGAAACGGCCGGCCCGGGGCGATTTCGCATCGGTGAAGGCGCCTTTCACATGGCCGAAGAGTTCGCTTTCCAGAACGCCTTCAGCCAGGCCTCCCGCGTTCAGGGTGAGGAAAGGCTGTGCGGCCCGGTTCGAGGCGGCGTGCAGCACCCGGGCCGCCAGGGACTTTCCGGTTCCGTTCTCGCCGGTGATGAGCACGTTGGCATCGCTGGGCGCCACTTTCCGAAGCAGCCCCAGGAACGCCTGCATGGCGGGCGATTCGGCCACCAGGGGCGGGATGCCATCGCCGCGAAGGAGCGCGTTTTCCGCCTCGAGCCGCTGGTTGCGGCGCAGTGCGGAGGACAGCTCCGCCTGAACCCTGAGTGTCGCCAAAAGCCGGGCGTTGTCCCAGGGTTTCTGGACGAAATCCTTTGCGCCCCTCCGCATCGCCTCCACCGCCAATTCGATGCTGCCAAAGCCCGTCATGACCACGACCGGGAGCTGGGGATCCAGGGCCTGCACCTGAGCCAGCAGGTCCATGCCCTCCTGGCCGGAAGTGGTATCGGCGCGGAAATTGAGATCCATCAGGAGGAGGTCGGGCCGCCTCGCGTCAAGCGCGGACAGGGCGGCGGCCGGCGTACCGGCGCGGTCCACCGAATAGCCCTCTCCCTTCAACAGGAGGCGGAGGGCTTCCTGCACGTCCACATGGTCATCGGCGATGAGGATGCGGGTGGGCATGGCAGCAGGTTACTCGCTTCGCAGCGCCGTGGCCGGATCCACCCGGGCGGCCCTGAAGGCCGGAAGGAGACAGGCCGCAAGGGCGGCAAGGATTAGCAGCACCGCGGCACCCAGAGGCCCCAGGAGGCCGGGATCCGGGAGTTCCACGACCCGTGCCTGGACGCCGCGGGTGAGTGCCAAGCCCAGCAGAAAACCGGCGGCGCCTCCCATCGCGGCGAGTCGGGTTGACTCTTGGAGCACCATGAGGAGGAGGTCCCGGGTCGTGGCGCCGAGGGCTGAGCGCACGCCGAATTCTCCTCGCCGTTCAGAGGTGTTCGCGGCCACGAGCCCAAACACGCCGCCCCCGGCCAGGAGGAGGGCCAGCACCGCGAACGCGGAGAAGAAGGCGCGGATCATTCGCTGGGGACCGAGGATGGCATTCATGTTTGCCTCCAATGGCCCGAAGTGGTGAATGGCCAGGCCCGGGCTGACCTCCCTCAGGACCTCGCGCATAAGCTCCTCGCTGGGACCTGGGCCGTCCGTCCGGATGACGGCGTGGAGCGTGCGGTACCACAGCGGCCCGCTCTGCGCGTTTGAAAGGTAGAACACCATGGGCGCCGGCTGGCCAGGGCCGAACTCCAGGTAGTCGTCGATCTCGCCCACCACGGTCACGGGGCCGCCGATGTCTACCTGGCGGCCGATGGGATCCGCGGATCCAAAGCAGGCGCTGGCGAGGCCACGGGTGAGGATGGCCACGCGGGGGTGGGCCGGGTCGTCCTCTTCGGTGAAATCCCTGCCGCGTCGGAAGCGCATGCCGAGGGCTGGCAGCGAGCCCGGGCCGGCTCCGCGCGCTTGCGGACCCAGCCTCTCGGTGCTGCCCAGGGCGCTCATGCCCAGGTCGCTCTTGAATCCGGTCATGGGCACGTTGTTGAACAACCCCGCAGCCTTCACCCCCGGAAGTTGCCGCAATCGATCCAGGAGCTGCTGCTGCAGGGCGTTGAACCTGCCAGGGTCTTGCAGGACGTCACGAGCTGGGCTGATCCGGAAAGACCAGGCCCCTTTGGGCTGGAATCCCGGATCCTTGGCCAGGAGCAGCCCAATGCCGCCCTGCAGCCAGGCGGCCACGCCGAGGGTGGCCGCCGCGAGCGCAAGCTGGCCGAGCACCAGACCCCGACGAAGGTTGCGCTGGCCGCCGAGGAGCCCTCGGCCTTGTTCCCGAGCCGCCTGCCCCAGGTTCGTGGCTGGCTGGCTGGCCAAGGCGCACAGGGCGCCAAGCAAAGGGCCGAGGATGACAGCGGCAGAGATCGAGGCGGCATCAAGACGGAGACCATCCAGGGGGAGATCCCGCAGGCCCCATTGCATTGCCTGACCGGCCGGACTCAGGGCGAGGTGCCCGAAGAGCAGGCCCAGGAGGGCGCCGCCGAGACCCAGCAGGGCGCCCTCCGTCAGCACGTGGCGACGCCACTCCAGCGGGGTGGCCCCCAGCGCGAACCGCACGGTCCACTCCTGCCGGCGGGCGGAGGCCCGGGCCACCAGCAGGGCCGAGGCGTTGAACACGGCCATGGCCAGGAGCAACAGCACCGCGAGATCGAGCGCCGCGAGGACCTTGAGACCTGATCCGAGCCAGTCTTCGATGAGGGGGTTGCACCCGTAGCCGTATCTGCCCGCGGTCAGATCCGAGGCGTACTCGGGTTGCAGAACCGCCAGCTGGTCGCCGAACCGGGCCATGTGCGCGCGCACTTGAGCGAGGGTGGTGGCGGGGCGAAGGCGGGCGAACACCCTCAGGTAGTGGGCGCCGAAGTTCGCCCGCTGAGCTGGCGACACGGCGAGAGGCTTGAAACATTGGGATCCCAGCGGCGTGTGGAAATCCTTGGGCAGCACGCCCACGACCCGATGCGGCCTCCCATCCAGGTCCAGGAGGCTTCCGAGAACCCCCGGGTTCCCCCCAAAGCGGCGCATCCAGTACCCGTGGCTGAGGATCAGAACCTCGCTCTGGCCGGGAGTTTCATCAGCGGAGCTAAAGTCCCGGCCCAGGAACGGAACCACCCCCAGCACCTGGAAGAAATTGGCGGTCACGCGTTCGAGATGCACGAATTCCGGCGTGTCGCCCGCCACGTTTCCCTGGGTGGGATCTGTGGCGGCCACGCCCTCAAAGACGTCATGCCCGGTCCGGAACAGCTCCAGTTCGCCGTAGGAAGGCGTGCCGTGGCGCTCAGGGCGGTCCATCCGACCATTCCAGAGGGCAACCAGCCGATCCGGGTGGGCCACTGGAAGGCTTCTCAGCAGCAGGCTTCGACGAAGGGCGAGCATCCAGACCAGTCCGCCCAGGCCGATGCCCAGAAGCAGCATCGCGGGAATGGATGTCTTGGGGTCGCGGATGAGGCTGCGTGCCAGCTGTTTCAATCGGGACATGCGGGGCTCCGGAAGGCGGGCGTGGGGCGTTTCCGAGGTGGGTTAGATGTCGGCCCGATGGCCCTCCTCAACCACCCGGCCATCGAAGAGGCGGATGCTGCGATCGGAGGACCGGGCGAAACGCTCATCGTGGGTGACCATGCAGATGGTGGAGCCCCGCCGGTGGAGGTCCTTCAGCAGGGCCATCACCGACTCGCCGTTGGTCGAGTCGAGATTCCCGGTGGGTTCGTCCGCCAGCAGGATCGCGGGCCGTCCGGCCACCGCGCGGGCCACGGCCACGCGCTGCTGCTGCCCACCGCTCAATTGGGAAGGCAGGTGGTTGGCCCGGTGGCTCATGCCCACGACCTCGAGGGAATCCAGCGCCCGCGCCCGCCGCTCGCCTGGAGGCATGCCGCGGTACACCAGCGGCAGTTCCACGTTCTCGAGGATGGTGAGGTCGCCGATGAGGTTGAAGCTCTGGAAAATGAAGCCGATCTCCCGGTTGCGGAGCCGCGCGCGCTCCCGGAGATCCAGCTGGCCGACGCCTTTCCCATGGAGGGAGTAGTGGCCCGACGAAGGCGCGTCCAGCAGCCCGAGGATGGCGAGCAAGGTGGATTTCCCGCATCCGGACGGGCCCGAGATGGAGACGAATTCCCCTTCATGGATGTCGAGCTGGATGTCGGACAGGGCGTGGGTCTCCACTTCATCCGTGATGAAGACTTTGCGGATGCCATCGAGACGGATGAGGGGATCGGCGGTCATGGTCGCTCCTTGCGGTTGGAGGGTCACTTGATCTGAATACGGTCCGAACCGTCCCAGGCTGAGGCATCGGAGAGGATCACCCGGTCGCCCGCCTGCAGGCCCGCCAGAACCTCCAGGGTGGCGACGGAACCCCGCCCGAAGGCCACCTTCACTCGGGTGGCTTCGGTTCCATCTGCCGACAGCCTGAACAGGCTGGCGCTGCCGTGAGCCTGGGCCTGGACGGGGCGTCCGACATACAACACGTCCGCGACCCGATCCACCTCCACGATGCCTTCGACGCTGAGGTCGAGGCGTGCGCCTTGGGGAAGGGGGCCGTCGAGGCTGACATCCACGGTGACTGTTCCGCCCTGGACCGAAGGGTCGATGCGGGTGATTTTTCCGGGCACCAGGCCGCTGCGGGTATCGATGTGGACAGGCTGGCCCAGCGCCAGGTCCTTGGCCTGGCTCTCGCCGATCTTCAGCTCGGCCTTCAACTGCGTGGGCTGGGCCACCTTCGCGAGGACCGCGCCCGGCTGGAGCTGCTGGCCCACCTGCACGGGCAGCTGCTGAAGCACGCCGTCCAGCCCTGCGCGGACCTTCAGGCCATCCACCTGGGCGCGCTTGAGCGTGCAAAGGGCCCGGGCCTGCTCGACCCTGGCCTCGAAGGTGGCCAGCTGGGCCTTGATGGAGTCCGATCCAATCTGAAGCCGGCTCTGTTCGATGACGAAGCGGGTTTCGAGTTCCTCATCCAGGGTTCTCGCCTTCAGAAGGTCCTGGTGGGAGATGAGCCCTGCTTTCGCCAGGGCCTCGCTCGCCTTCAGGCCCATACCCGCGTTGGACCGGTTCGCCTTCGCCGAGGCCATTGACGCGCGGACATCCAGCAGCTGGCCCTGCAGGCGGGCCCGGGCCGCCTGCAGATCGGCCTCGGCGGCCTTCAGCTGCCAGGCCGCGTCGAGGGCGGACTGTTGAAGCTCGGGATTGCTCAGTTCCAGAATGACATCGTCCGAATTCACGGCCGCACCTGGCAGGGCCACGAGGCGCTCCACGCGCCCGGCGGCGCCGGTGGTGAGCCAGCGCACATGCAGCGGCACGAGGGACCCGTTGCCCCGGATCTGGATGACGAGGGGGCCCCGCTTCACGGCATCCACCAGAAGGTTCTGGCGTTCCACCGTCGGGACTGCTGATCTCGACCGGGCCAGCCCCACCCCCAGCAGCAGCACCCCCGCACCGATCCCGATCGCCAGGGGCAGGTGGCGAGGGCGGGGCGCGGGATTTCGCGGGATGTCCATCAGGGCTCCGGCAGGGGGATGACCCCCTGTTGAGAGCCAAAGCCGTGCCGATGGTCCATGTTTAATCAATTCAACGCAAAGCTCGACATCTCACGATCCGGGACCAGGCTGGGTGTCCCGAAACCGGGACAGGGCGTCCCACGCATGGCGGCGCCTCATGGCCGCGCATCCCACCCTTCGGCCGCGCGGTAGCTGTGGTACCGGTCGGTGCCCAGGATGAGGTGGTCAGCGAGGGGGATACCGAGGGATTCGCCGGCGGCCTGGAGGCGCCGGGTCAGCTGGGTGTCCTCGCGGCTGGGGGTTGGATCGCCGCTGGGGTGGTTGTGGTAGGCCAGGGCGCTGCAGGCGCCATAACGCAGGGCCTCGCGAAAGAATTCCCTCGGGCTGATGAGGGTGGCGGTGGCCGTGCCCTGGCTGAGGATGCGCTCGGCGAGGAGGTCCCCCTTGGCGTTCAGCGCAAGGAGGCCGAAGCGTTCCTCTGTCCAGCCGCGGCAGCGCGGAAGCAGGTAGGCCCCGGCGGCGCGCGGGCTGGTGATCCGGGGGCGCTCGGCGCTCCGCTGGGTCCGACGGGCCAGCTCTAGCGCGGCCCACAGCTGGCTGGCCTTGGCGGGGCCCAGACCCGGCTGGTCCAGCCAGTCGGAGAGTCCGAGCGACAGGAGGCCCGCCAGGCCGCCGGTGCGCCCAAGCACGCCCTGGGCCAGCTCCACGGCGCTCTGGCCTTGGCGTCCCGTGCCCCAGAGCAGGGCCAGGAGGTCGGCGTCAGCCAGGCCCTCGCCCTGGCCCGCCAGGAGGCGTTCGCGGGGGCGTTGATCCGGTGAGAGGTCGAGGATGCGCACGGTTCCTCCCTCAGCAGCGGGTCCAGGCCCGCAGGCGGGGACGGTAGCGAAGCAGCTCCACCGTGCCGGACAGATCCAGGCGCAGGCAGAGCGCCTGGCGGCCATGGTGGAGGAACCAGACGTTCGCGGCGGCCCGGCGCCGCGGCATGACGGTGAGAGGGCGGGGATGCCCGTTCCCCCAGCCGCTGCCCGCCAGGCTCGGCGGCAGGGGGATGTCCTGGGGCCGACCCCAGCACACGCCCGCGGGCAGGTGGAGGCGGAGGCGCCCCTCGGTGGCCCCGCGGAGGGGCTCGATGACGACGGGTCGATGGTGGGCCGAAGCGAGGTTGAAGGCCAGCTGGAGGTTCCGGCGGAGTTCGGTTTGCGCGGCGCGGAGGGGTGGGCCTAGCGGTTCGGGCAGCAGGCGGACCGCCTGGCGGAGGTGGCGGAGGAAGGTGGCGGCGGCGTCGCGCATCAGATCCTCCTCCACGCCAGGAGGTCCTGCCGCCACCGCAGCACCTGCAGGTGGCCATGGCCCGACAGGCGCATGCAGAGCGCCTCGTTGCCGTTGTGCAGGAACCAGGTGCTGGCCAGCGCAGTGTGGCGGGGGGTGACGGTGAGGATGGGGTGGGCCTCGCCGGTGCGGGAGGCCACCGTGGGCGTGTCCATGCCGGGCGGGAGGGGGATATGGGCGGGCTTGCCCCACTTCACGTGCCGGCTGAGCTGCACCGGCAGGTGCTCCCCGACGCCGCTGGCCCGGCCCAGGGCCACCGTCACGTTGGTGCCCCGGGCCCGGGCGAGGGTGAAGGCCTGTTCCAGACTGCCCCGGATCTCCTGGTGGGCGGCCATGAGCTCGGTGGCACCCGTGTCCCAGGTATAGGTGCCCACGATGGCCAGGATGGCCACCACGGCCATGACCACGGTGAGTTCCAGCAGGGAGGTGCCCCGCTGGGAAGCGTTGCGGCAATCTGGACGCATCGCCCCCTCCTACCGCTTCAGGGCCGCGGGACGCGGCGCGGGGGTGGCGGCGAGGAAGGGCTTGAGCTTGGCGTAGGACTTCTCGCCGATGCCCTTCACGTTCATCAGCTCCTCGGGCCGCTGGAAGCCCCCGTGCTGCTTGCGGAAACCGACGATGCGCTCGGCCGTCTTCTGGCCGATCCGGGGCAGCTGCATGAGCTCCGTGACGGTGGCGGTGTTGAGGTTCACCGGCCGCTGGGGGGCCCGGGGGGCCTGGCCCGCGGCCGAGAGGGGAAGGGCCAGGGCGAGTGCCAGGGCCAGGGGGGTGAGGGGGTTGGACATGGTTGCCTCCTTTCAGGCCCCCATGTCTAATCGAGATTCGTTCCAATCTCTAAATTGTTGTAAATAAATAAATTGGATCAATATTAAAAATATATTCTGTCGTAATTGAATGACATATTTTTAGACAATCGATTCAAGCTGTTTTATTTGTTCTTTTGGATTGAGTCACTTTGAATTGAAGAATTCGTAGTCGATGACAGATATCTCTGTTCAAGCTTTTCGCCCCCGGATGCCTGTCGGCACCGCTACCCTGGAAAGGTCCGAGGAGCGCTGCAGGACCCGGCAGGTTGTCTGCGCGGGATCTCAGGCTCGGGCCATCTCCTTCGAACGGCGCTCACCTCAACCCTGAATCGAGGCGATGAGGTGGATCCCACCCGCCGTCCCGACCCTTCGAGGAGGTCCCCATGACCGTCGCCACCACCGACTTCATCGTCGCCGATCTTGCCCTTGCCGCCTGGGGCCGCAAGGAGATCGCCATCGCCGAGGGCGAGATGCCCGCCCTCATGGCCATCCGCAAGGAGTACGCCGCCAAGCAGCCCCTCAAGGGCGCGCGCATCGCCGGCTCCCTGCACATGACCATCCAGACCGCCGTGCTCATCGAGACGCTGAAGGCGCTGGGCGCCGAGGTGCGCTGGGCCAGCTGCAACATCTTCAGCACCCAGGATCACGCCGCCGCCGCCATCGCCGCGGGCGGCACGCCGGTCTTCGCCGTGAAGGGCGAGACCCTGCCCGAGTACTGGGACTACACGCACCGCATCTTCGATTTCGACGGCGGCGCGAACATGATCCTCGATGACGGCGGCGACGCCACCCTGCTGCTGCACCTGGGCGCCCGGGCCGAGCAGGACATCCATGTGCTGGATCACCCCGACAGCGAGGAGGCCACCGTGCTCTTCGCCGCCATCCGCAAGCGCATCGCCGAGAAGCCGGGCTGGTACGCGGCCCAGCTGGCCAAAGTCCAGGGCGTGACCGAGGAGACCACCACCGGCGTGCACCGGCTGTATGAAATGGCCAAGAAGGGCGAGCTGAAGTTCCCCGCCATCAACGTCAACGACAGCGTCACCAAGAGCAAGTTCGACAACCTCTACGGCTGCCGCGAGTCCCTGGTGGACGCCATCAAGCGTGCCACCGACGTGATGGTCGCCGGCAAGATCGCCGTGGTCTGCGGCTACGGCGATGTGGGCAAGGGCTCGGCCCAGGCCCTGCGCGCGCTGAGCGCCCAGGTGTGGGTCACCGAGATCGATCCCATCTGCGCCCTGCAGGCCGCCATGGAAGGCTACCGCGTGGTGACCATGGACGAGGCCTGCGACAAGGCCGACATCTTCGTCACCGCCACGGGCAACTTCCACGTCATCACCCACGACCACATGATCCGCATGAAGCACAACGCCATCGTGTGCAACATCGGCCACTTCGACAGTGAGATCGACGTCGCGGGCATCGAGAAGTACCAGTGGGAGGAGATCAAGCCCCAGGTGGACCACATCATCTTCCCGAAGGGCAACCGCATCATCCTGCTGGCCAAGGGCCGCCTGGTGAACCTGGGCTGCGGCACCGGCCACCCCAGCTACGTCATGTCCTCCTCGTTCGCCAACCAGACCCTGGCGCAAATCGAGCTGTGGACCAAGAAGGCCGACTACCCCGTGGGCGTCTACACCCTGCCCAAGCACCTGGACGAGCAGGTGGCCCGCCTGCAGCTGCAGACGCTGAACGCCAAGCTCACCGCCCTGCGCCCTGACCAGGCCAAGTACATCGGCGTGCCCCTTGAAGGCCCCTACAAGGCCGACCACTACCGCTACTGAAACGAGCGTGGTTCGCGTGAAGAAGGGCGCCGAAAGGCGCCCTTCTTCACTCAATTCGAGCCCGTATCAGGTCGGCATTTCCGTGGGCAGGGGCACCAGGTTGGGGGGCACTTCCACGACCTTCAGCACGGCATGGCGGGTGAGCGCTTCGCAGTCCAGCTGCGGGGTCTGGGTGAAGTGGGCCAGGCTGAGGTCGGCGCGGACTTTGGCCAGCACTTTGGCGCGGGACAGGTGGTTGCCGCAGGCCCGCGCTTCGCGGCAGAGGTGCCAGGTGAAGGCACCATGCCAGCTGCCCTGGATGAAGGCGTCCGCGGCGGTCTGGCTGTCCTTGCAGGCCGTCCAGAGGATGTGGTGGGAGAGGCCTTTCTCCATGAGCTTCAGGTGGGCCGGGCGGGCCCGGCGGTACTCGATGTCCCGGAAGGCCTCGATGGAGGGCGGCGGCATGTACTTGGGGCGGCGGTCCAGCAACAGGTCCGCGGCCCGCAGGCCCGTGCCGCTGTGGCAGGTGTCGAGGTAGACCTCCAGGACCACCGTCTGCGGAAGCTGCACGAAGAGGTTGTGCAGTTCGTCATCCACGATGAGGTGGTCGCGGTCCCACTGGGGGCCGCTGGGGGCCAGGTCGTAGGGGCAGAAGGCCTCGTCGGCCCGGTCGAATTCGTCGAGGTTCAGGTCCGGCACCTGGGTGCCGTGGCCGGAGAAGCTGAAGACCAGGTGGTTGTACTGGCCCGCCAACGCGCCGTCCACCATGCGTCGCAGTTCACGCAGGATGTTGGTCTTGGTGGCGTCCTGGTCGGTCAGCCGAGTGATGTCGGAATCCTCGAAGCCCAGCATATCCTTCAGCAGCGAGGCCATGTCCTGGACATCGTTGAGGCAGCCATTGAGCGAGGCTGAGGGGAAATGCTGGTACTGGTTGATCCCGACGCAGAGGGCGTTGCGATGCAGCATGGGAATCCTCCTTGGTCGGGGTGGAACGGACAGCGCCTGCCCGTCTAGGAACACGGGGCAATCCGGCCAGCGGAGGAGGACTGCGGCATTCGGCGCACATCCTGAAGGACTCCAAGGTCCACCATAGGCCTCGCCGGGGGAGGTTCAACCGACCCGGAGGGGACCTGTGGTAATCATGAAGAGTCCCTGTGAGGAACCATTGAGCGACGACCGGAAAGAACCCTGGCTGAACCTGCTGGCCCTGACCACCGTGATCCTCGCGGTCTGCGCCACCCTCGCCACTTTCAAGGGTGGCGGGCATTCCACGCGCACCGTGCTGAGCCAGAGCCAGGCCTCGGACCAGTGGGCCTACTACCAGGCCAAGGGCATCAAGGGGAACCTGTACGAGCTGGAGGCCCTGCGCCTCAGGCGGGAGCTGCAGCTGGCCCCGAAAGCCTCCGTGCCGCTGCTGGAGCAGAGCCTGGCGGACGTGGAGCGGAAGGTCGCGAAGTACGAAGGCGAGAAGGCCGAGATCCAGAAAGAGGCCCGGCGCTTCGAGGACATGAAAGCCCAGGCCCAGAAGCACGGCGCGGCCTTCGGGCTGGCGGTGATCTTCCTCCAGATCGGCATCCTGCTCTCCTCCATCGCCGCGCTGCTGAAGCAGAAGCCCGTCTACTACCTGGGCCTGGCGGTGGGCGTGGTGGGAATCGTCTACTTCATCAACGGCTTCCTCCTCTTCCTGCCCGCCTGATGTGGGCCCTCACGGTGGCCGCCGTCGTCGAGCGCCAGGGGCGCTTTCTGGTGGTGGAGGAGCCTGACAAGGTGACGGGCCTGCCGGTGATCAACCAGCCCGCGGGCCATGTGGAACCGGGCGAATCCGTGCTCGACGCGGTGCGCCGCGAGGTGCGCGAGGAGACGGGCCTGGCCTTCACGGCGGAGGCCATCGTGGGCCTGTATCCGCTGAAGGCCGCCAACGGGAAGGACTACTTCCGGGTGTGCTTCATCGGCTCGGTGCCTGAGGGCGCGGACGCAGTCCCGGAGGATCCTGGCATCCTCCGCTGCCACTGGCTCACCCCCGCGGAGCTCGCCGCGGCGCCGCTGCGTTCGGGCTGGGTGCTGCGGTGTCTGCAGGATGCCCTCGCGGGCCGCCGGTTCCCGCTGGACCTGGTGGCCGACATCCGCCTGGAGCGTTGAGCCTATTTCTTGCGGAGCCAGACCGCCGCGACGACGGAGGTGAGGAAGCCGGTGACCACGGTGCCGATGGCGCCGGCCATGGCGCTGGCGCGGGGCGTCTGCAGGGGCGCCTGGAGGCGCACGGCGGTCTCGATCTGTTCCGGGCTCAGGCCCTGCCGGGCCATCATCTGGCGGCCCAGGGCCTCCAGGTCCTGGAAGTAGTGCGGGAACACCACGGTGGTGAAGAGGATGCTGGCGCCGAAGATGATCAGCGAGGCCAGCACCGAGATGCTCACGCCGTTCCACACCTGGCGTCCGAAGCCGGAGACCGGGGCCAGCCCTCGCAGGGCCCAGACCAGGAGGCCGATCTGGAGGGGGATCACCAGCCAGAAGAGGCGGTGCAGGGAGGGATGCCTGTACCAGCCCGTGACACCCATGACGAAGGTCCAGGCGGCCACGGAGAGGCCGAGGATCAGGCCGGCGCGAAGGGTGGGGGGCATGGGCACCTCGGGAAGGACCAGGGGATCATACCCCGGCGGCGTTACCGTCGTCGGGGATCCCCATGGGCTCGGTGGCGCCGGCCACGCCGGTGAGGGCGCGGCGCAGGTAGCCCGCCTGTCCCAGGTGGAAGGCCAGGTGGGTTTCCAGGTGCACCAGCAACAGGCCCGTGGCGGGACGGTGGCCGCCCACGGCCACGGGATAGGGCGCCGCCAGGACCTCGGCGCGGAGGGCCGGAAGGCAGGCCTCCACCTCGGCCAGGGCCGCCTCGAGGCCCGCCACCACCTCGGCGCGGGTGCCCTCCCGCGTCGAGAATTCCAGGTCGCGCTGCCGGACGTAGCCGGTGCCGCCCAGCACGGTGCCCACGAAATGCCGCAGGTTCCCGGTGACGTGCAGGGCGAGGTTGCCGGCGCTGTTGGCGATGCCGGGCAGGGTGCGCCAGAGGGTGGCGTCGTCGGGGAAGGCTTCGACCTCCCGCATGAGGCAGCGGAGGTCGCGGCGGAACAGAACCAGGAGGTGGGCGGTGATGGAGGTCATGGCGTCCATCCTAAACCCACGGGCCTTGTGTGATGCTCATGGCATGGACCTTCAAGCGCTCCTCGACGACCTCGCCCGGGAATCCGCGCCCTTCGCCGCGGAGGGGAACGTGGCGGACTACATCCCCGCCCTGGCGGCCGTGGATCCGTCCCGCTTCGGCATCGCCCTGGCCACCATGGACGGCGCCCTGATCGGCAGCGGGGACTGGCGGGTGCCCTTCTCCATCCAGAGCGTCTCCAAGGCCTTCTCGCTGGCCCTGGTGCTGGCCCGGGACGGCGAGGCCCTGTGGAAGCGCGTGGGCCGAGAGCCCTCGGGCAACCCCTTCAATTCGCTGGTGCAGCTCGAATACGAGAAGGGCATTCCAAGGAATCCCTTCATCAACGCCGGGGCCTTGATCCTCATCGACCGCCTGCTCAGCCTCACGGGAGACTCCCTGGGCACCCTGCGGGATTTCCTGCGCACGGAGAGCGGGCGGCCCAACGTGGACCTGGATCCGGAGGTGGCGGCTTCGGAGGCCGCCCACGGACACCGCAACGCGGCCCTCGCCCACTTCATGGCCAGCTGCGGCAACCTGGAGAACCCGGTGGAGCGCGTGCTCGACCACTACTTCCGCCAGTGCGCGCTCACCATGAGCTGCGCCGACCTGGCGAAGGCGGGCCTCTTCCTGGCCAACCACGGCCTGCGGGCCGACGGCTCGCGGCTGCTGACCCGCAGCGAAGCCAAGCGCATCAACGCGGTCATGCTCACCTGCGGCACCTACGACGCCGCCGGCGACTTCGCGTACCGCGTGGGCCTGCCAGGCAAGAGTGGCGTGGGCGGCGGTATCCTGGCGGTGCTGCCCGAGCGGGGCGTGCTCTGCGTCTGGAGCCCAGCCCTGGACCGCCACGGCAACAGCGTGGCCGGCGTGGAGGCGCTGGATCGCTTCACGACGCGAACAGGCTGGTCGGTGTTCTGATCACGAGCGAGCCCCGGATGGTGGAACCCGAACCGGATGGAGGCTCAGCCTTCCGTCTTCCGCGGGTGCAGAAGCCAGGCCGCCCAGGCGGTGAAGAGGGTCACGGCGCCGAGAATCGCGGCCAGGCGCAGCCAGGGCAATCCTTCGGCGAGGCGCTCCTGCACCCGCAGCCAGGCCATGCCCACCCAGGCGAGGGCTCCGGCCCAGAGCAGGGCGGCCAGGGTTGTCTGGAGGAGGACCCGTGGGACGAACAGCAGCACCGTCAGCGCGAGGGCCACGGGCACGGCCGCCTGGAAGGGCAGGCCCAGGCGCAGGGACAGCGCCCCCAGCATGAGCAGGGCCAGGGCGGCGGGCAGGCGGCGAAGGACGAACATGGAGGCTCCGGCGACGGGACATCATACCGGGCCCCCTGGACCGCTGGATTACGCGCCCCAGCGGATCCGCCAGCCCTCCCGCGCCTCCGGATCCAGGAAGGTCCAGGCCACGAAGCGGCTCTGCTTCTGGCCCTGGGCCATGGGCACGGTGCGGATCTCCGTGGCGCCGGCATGGCGCAGGGCCCGGTGCACGGCCGGCAGGCTCGCGGAGCTCGACAGCAGCGTGGTGAACCAGCGCACCCGCGGGGCGAGGGCCCGGCTCTCCTCGATCATGCGCCGCGTGAAGCCCACCTCGCCCCCCTCGCACCACAGCTCCGCCCCCTGGCCGCCGAAGTTCCGGCCCGCGCTGGCGCCGCGGCCCAGCTTCCGCCATTTCTCCTGGGCCGCTTCCCGCGCCGCCCACCGGGAAGCGTGGAAGGGTGGATTGCACAAGGTGAGGTCGAAGCGCTCCTCCGGCAGCACGACGCCCGCGAAGATGGCCCCGGGCTCGGCCTGCCGGCGCAGGGCCAGGGCCTGGCCGAACGCTGGGTTCGCCGCCAGGATGCGGGCGGCGGAGGCCAGGGCCGCGGCGTCCACCTCCGTACCCACGAAGGTCCACCCGTATTCGGAGTGACCGATCAGCGGGTAGATCGCGTTGGCGCCCACGCCCACGTCCAGCACCCGCACCGTAGCGCCCCGGGGAATGACACCCCCGTTGCCCTCGGCCAGCAGGTCGGCCAGGTGGTGCAGGTAGTCGGCCCGGCCGGGGATGGGCGGGCAGAGGTAGCCCTCGGGGATGTCCCAGCCGCGGATGCCGTAAGCCTCCTGCAGCAGGGCCCGGTTCAGGGCCTTCACCGCCATGGGGTCGGCGAAGGGGATGGTGGCGCCGCCGTGGGGCGCCCGCACGACATGGCGGCCCAGCTCGGGGCAGGCGGCCACCAGCTTCGGGAAGTCGTAGCCGCCGGCGTGGCGGTTGCGGGGATGCAGGCCCGGTTTGGCAGGTCGGGCTGGCACGGAGGAACGGGGGCGGGATCCCATCCGGCCAGTGTCCGATGGCTGGCGGTCCGGCGCATCAGGGAAGTGGGCCTGGTTCCATCCTGGAAGGAGGCGGGGGCGCCGCGTCCAGTTCCGCGGCGCGGCGGCGGGTGATCCACCCGAACGCCGTCGCGGTGAAGGCGGTGAGCCAGGCCAGCGTGTAGGCCAGGGACCGTCCATGCCAGAGCCCGTCGAACCAGCGCATGAACTCGGTGGCCAGCACATTCACCTTGCCGCCGTAGATCTCCAGGTCGCGCAGGTATTTCTTGGTGTCCATGGGGTCGTAGCCCAGCGGGTTGCCCGCGGCCGGGGCGGCGGTGAGGTAGACGAAGGCGGCGGCGCCGAAGCCCACGGCGAGGATGGCCAGGGTCATGCGGCGGATGCGGGTCCTGCGGGTGGCGGGATCGTGGCCCAGCAGGCCGTCGTACCAGGCCGGGGCCAGGTGCAGATCGGCTTCCCGGGCCAGGAGCGACCTCCGGATCTCCGCCAGGGTCTCGTCGGAAGGACCCAACCCCCGCCGCGCCAGTTCGGCCAGCGCCGCTTCCACGGCCTCCGCGCGGTATTCCAGGGGCCGCGCCGCGTACCGCTGGAGATCCGCGTCCGGCAGGGCAGGCATGCGGTCGCGGAAGGAATCGGTCATGGCTGGGGTGCCGTGGCGCGGTGCGCCTGGTTGCCGTTGTCCATGTCGGAGTGGATCAGCCAGCGCCCGTCGGCCTGCCGCTTGAGGGTGAGCGTGAACTTGCCCGCATCGGGACTGCCTGGCTTGCTGCTGTAGGCGCCGATGATGTGGCCGAGACCGCCCTCGACGGCGAAGGCCAGGGCGCGCAGGGCGAGGGGCCCGCCCGCCGTGGCGTAGGCCGCCTGGATGGCCGCCCGGCCCCGGACGGGCAGGCGGCCGCCGGTCAACACGAAGCCGTCCTCGGTGAAGAGCCTGCTGAGGGCGGCCGCGTCGCGGCGCTGCCAGGCCGTCTCGTAGTCGCGGAGCACGCGGTCAAGCTCAGGGGGCAGCTGGACCGAGGGGAGGCTGGCTTCCTGAACTGGCTGGGCCAGGAGTGGTGGGGCGGCCAGAAGCACTGGGAGCAGGTATCTCGACAGGGACATGGAGGCCTCGCGGAGCGGAAACGTGGCGCCCCGGGTTCAGGGCAGGTTGAGCTGCCAGGACACGCCGAAGCGATCCTGCACCCAGGCGAAGCGCCGGCTGAAGCCGTAGTCGCCGGCGGGCATGAGCACCTGGCCGTCCTCTCCAAGCTGGGCGAAGGCCTGGTCCAGACCGGCCTCGCTGTCGCAGTCCACGAAGAGGGAGATCGAGGGCGTGAAGGTGAAGGCGTGGACCGGGGGGCTGTCCACGCACATGAGCCGAGTGCCATAGAGGTCGAGGATGGCCCGCTTGACGGTGCTCTCCCGGCCCGGCTCCCCGGCCCCGTACCGATCCATGGATTCGATCCGGGATCCCGGGAAGACCGAGGCGTAGAAGGCCATGGCCTCCTCGGCCTGGCCGGTGAACATGAGGAACGTCGTGACCTTCATGGGAACTCCTCCAGGTTGGGGTGGCCCGTGATGACCTTCAGCTTGAACGTCCCGCGATGGATGCGCCACTGGGTCGGTGGCGAGCCCGTCCGTGCCGGCCAAGGGCGCGTCTCGATCAAGCCGTGAGGAACCAAGGTCAGCTTCGGCGGGCCCACACAACCCGGGACACCCCCAGGGCCAGGCCGAGGCACAGGGGCGAATAGAGGTATGAATCGAAGGTCGCGAAGCGGGTGCCCCTGACGCGCTTGAAGAATCCCACCAGCCGGAAGTCGCCGATGGCGCGGGCCAGGAAGATCAGGGCCAGGGCGCAGCCGGCCAGATCCAGGAGGCCCGCCCGCAGGGGGAGGCTCACCCACCCGGCCAGCACGGCCACGAGACCCGCGCAGGCGAAGAGCCCCGCGCCCACCACCAGGGTGGCCCCTTTCGAGGGCAGGAAGGCCGGGCGGCCCTCCACCTCGGGAAGGGCCGCCGCCAGGCCGAATCGGCCCCCGAGGAGCCAGTAGACGTGGAGCGCGCCGAGGGCCGCGAAGGTGGCGATGAGCATCGCAGGAAGCATGGGCGGTCACTCCAGAAGCCGGGCTGGAAGCATCCTCCCAGTCGGGATGAGTCTGGACAAGGGCGGCGCCCCCGCGGAAGGGAGTAACCTCATCCCATGCACGTGTCCGACCGCGCGTTTCGCAGACTGGTGGACGAGGCGCTGGCCCTCGTTCCCGGGGAGTTCCGGCCCTACCTCGAAGGCGTCCCCGTGATCATCGAGGACTGGGCGCCGGACGACGTGCTCGACGACCTGGGCGTGCCCGAGGATGACACGCTCTACGGGCTCTACTCGGGCCGGGCGCTCACGGAGGGCCCCCCGGAGCCGGGGGATCTGCCGCCCCGCATCACGCTCTACCGCGGACCGCTGTTGGAGGACTGCGTGGACGAGGAGGACCTCCGCGAGGAGATCGCCACGACGGTCATCCACGAGATCGCCCACCACTTCGGCATCGACGAGGCGCGCCTGGAGGAGCTGGGCTGGGGCTGAAGTCCGCGGCTAGAACGTCTTCAGGATGGCGCCGCGCTTTTCCTTGTACTCGGCTTCCGTGATCAGGTTCTCGTCGCGGAGCTGCTTGAGCGCGCGCAGCTTCTGGATCTGCGCCTCGTAGAAGGCGGGATCCCGCAGGCCTGGCGGAGTGGGCTGGGCGGCCGAGACGGGAACCGGGGCCGCCGCCGGGGCGGTGGCTGGCGTGGTGCCTGTGGCAGGCGCGGCGAGGGGCAGTGCCAGCCAGTCGGCGCGGAGCGCGCGGGCGCCGGGGGCCTGGAGCTTCACGGCCGAGGCGGCCTTGCGGGCGCCGTAGGCGAAGTCGGGCAGGGTGCGGTCCGCGGAATAGCGGCCCATGAAATCGAGGCGCGCGTCGTGGACGAGGAGGTTCAGGGCGCCCTCGCGCACGAAGAGGCGGGCCGTGAGGCCCAGGGCGGGATCCATGAAGCCCCCGCCCCGCCGGGAGGTGCTGAGGAGCACCAGGTCTTCGCCGGGCCGCGCCAGGGCGAAGGCTTCCGAGAGGGCCTTGGCGAGCCCCTTCAGCTCGGCCTGCTCGAACAGCGGGGCCTCCTGGCCATCCGACAGGAGTTTCACGGAACCGAGAACCTCCACCAGGGCGGCTTCCGTCAGGGGGGCCGGGTGGGTGCTCGGCTCGGCGCCGGCCTCGGCGGGCACGCGTTTCACCCAGGTGAAGTTGGCGAGCTTCCACTGCGTCTGGTCCGGTTCGCCAGCGCAGGCCGGAAGGCCTCCGGCCAGGGCGAGCGTCAGCATCATGGCCGGAATCATCCAATCCTTGTGTCGCATGCGGTCTTCCCCGTGGCAGCTGTCCCCTTCAGGATAGCCGCTCCGGCAGGCAAGGAATTCCCGTGCGGGGGGGCCGGGCAGGCTGGCTATGCTGGTCGATCCGGCCCGGCGGGCCGTGCGGGGGCAGGCCTTGGCCAATCGATTCTGGTCCACCTTCAAGGGCGCCTTCGCCAGCTCGGTGCTGGCGGCGAACGCCATGGCCATCTTCTCGGGCATGATCCCGGTGGCCCTCGTGAAGCTGGCCCTCCCCTTTGGCGCTGTGCGGCGGGGGGCCGACCGGATCCTCAACGCCCTGGCCGAGGGGTGGATCGCCGTGAACGGCTGGTGGATGGCCGCGGTGCAGCGCATCCGCTGGGACGTGGCGGGACTGGAGGGCCTGCGGCGCCGGGGCTGGTACCTGGTGAGCAGCAACCACCAGAGCTGGGTGGACATCCTGGTCCTGCAGAAGGTCTTCCACCGCCGCGTGCCCTTCCTGAAGTTCTTCCTCAAGCGCCAGCTGCTCTACGTGCCAGTCATGGGGCTCGCCTGGTGGGCCCTGGATTTCCCGTTCATGAAGCGGCGGAGCGGCAGCCGCACTGCGGATCTGGCCACGGCGCGGAAGGCCTGCGAGAAGTTCCGCGAGATTCCCACCTCGGTGATGAACTTCCTGGAGGGCACCCGGTTCAGCCATGCGAAGAAGGCCGCCCAGCAGTCACCCTACCGCCACCTGCTGAAGCCCAAGGCGGGCGGCCTCGCCACGGCGCTGAGCGCCATGGGCGAGCGCTTCGACGCCCTGCTGGACGTCACCATCGTCTACCCCGATGGCGTCCCCAGCTTCTGGGATCTGCTCTCGGGCAAGGTCCGGCAGGTGGTGGTGAGGGTGCGGGAGCTGGAAATCCCCCGGGACCTGCTGGGCGGCGACTACGAGGGCGACCCGGCCTTCCGCGCCCGCATGCAGGCATGGGTCCGGGCCATGTGGGCCGAGAAGGACCGCCGCATCGAGGAACTCACCCCCTCCCTGGGCGATCCTGCGGAAGCCTGATCAGATCAGGAGCAGCGTGCCGAAGAGCGAGCCGAGCACCGGAGGCCGCCCGGGCAGGCGCTCCTCGTAGAGCCCCGCCAGGCCCGCATCCGGGTGGTACTGCCCCGGGGGCGCGGGCTGAAGGTCGTGGAAGCAGACCTGGGCGCAGAGGTTGGAGGTGAGGGCCGCTTCGTCCCCGGCCTTGATCTGCGCGGTGCTGAAGACCCGCGAGGCGGCCTTGTGGTGGCGCAGGCGCTTGCGGATGCGGTCGAAGAGGTTCGCGTAGTCGTCGAGGGGCATGGGCGCGCCCAGGCGCTCCAGGCGGTCCAGCGTGGCGAACACGTGGAGCAGCACCTGCACCGGGAGGCGGGTGGGGGAATCGCCGTCCCGCAGCCGCGCGTGGATGGCGGCGAAGGCGTCGATGGGGCCCTGGATCTTCGCCTTGGAAAAGCTCGCGGCATGGGCCAGGTGCAGGCCGAACAGCAGTGTGGTGCCGCGGTCGCCCAGGTCGTAGGGGGCCGACTGGGATGCCTCCAGCACCGTCTCGAGCGCCTGGCGGATGAATCGGTCCATGAGGATGCCGGGCGCGAAGTTGCGGACCCTCGCGGCGTGGGTGAGCACCAGGGCCAGACGGAAGAACTGGCCGTCGCGGATGCGCAGGTCCTGCAGCAGGTCGGTCTGGAGGCGGAGGACGGCCTCGAAGCGCCGGACCCGCTGCTCCATCAGCTCCTCGTCGCCCAGGAGGCCGCCGTCGGCCAGGAAGAAATCCACCGCGTAGGGCAGCCGCCAGCCGGAGGCGGCGACCGTGAAGGGCAGCAGGGCCTGCATGCGGTGCAGGACGGCGCCGAGGCGTTCGCGGCTGCACCAGAGGTAGGCGCGCTTGGGCTCTTCCCGGGAGGCGCGGAGCAGCCGCACGAGGAATCCGATCTTGGCGCGGAGCGGCTGGAGCTCGGCGAAATGGGGGATGCGCTCGAAGGCGTCCAGCAGGCTCTCATACTCGCCCATGATCGCGGACGGCCGCTCGCCCCGGGCCGTGCGGTCCATCAGGAACGTGAGGAGGCCGGAGGGATCCTCCTTGAAGTGGGCGTAGCTCCCCCCGCGGTGGCTGGTGCCGAAGGCCGCCTGGAGGGCAGCGTCCAGCAGGTCGATCACCGGCGCCTCGGGCAGGGCGGCCTCTCCGGCGGGCGTCAGCCGGAAGAAACCCCTCCCCTCGACCTGGGTGCCGGCAGGCGTCTGCTTCTGGGCCTGGTCGATCTCCCGGTCCGTCGCCGCCAGGCGGTCGAGGCATTCCCGCCCCTCCACCTGCAGGTAGTCGTGGATGCGCTCCAGGTGGGCCACCACGTCCGGGGGGCCCTTCACGCCCCGCACCTGGATCTTCAGGAGCTCGAGAAGGTGGAACAGCTGGATGGCGTCCGGGTCCTCCGGACCGGGGCCCGCCGAGGCTCCCATGGGCAGGAGGCCGGCGAAGCGGGATTTCGGCACGAGGCGCCGCTGGAGGCGATCCGCGCAGCCCTTGGCCTCCACGATGTTCCGGTGGACCTCCTGGAGGGTTTCATACCGCACCTCCAGGCTGGCCTGCAGGGGACGCTCGTCCTTGAAGATCAACCCCTGGGCGAGGAGGTCCTCCAGGCCCTCGGCGCCGACGGCCTCCAGGCGCACCGTTTCGGAGGCGGCCAGCACCTTGAGGCAGTCGAGCCGGGTGGAAGGGGTCTGCATGGTGCTTTCAGGATGCTCCGTGTACGGACAGTGGGTCTCAGCATGTCATCGGTTCGGCCCGGCCGCGACCCAAGTACGGAACAGGGGCACCGATGACGGCGCCCCTGTTCCGGTCTCTGAAGGGTCCCAGGCCTAGCCGTTCGTCTTGACGAACTGTTCCATGAAGTCCACCAGGGTCTTCACGTGGTCCACGGTGACCGCGTTGTAGGTGCTCACGCGGATGCCGCCGATGTCGCGGTAGCCCTTCAGGCCCACCATGCCGGCCTTCTTGGCTTCCTTGACGAACTGGTCGTCGAGCGCGGGGGTGGGGAGGAAGAAGTCGACGTTCATGAGGCTGCGGTGGGCCTTCTCGGTGACGAAGCCCTTGTAGAAGCCCGCGTGCTTGTCGATGCAGCCGTAGAGCAGCTCACCCTTCTTGCGGTTGCTGGCCTCGATGGCCTTCAGGCCGCCGATGCTCTTGTTGTAGGCCAGCACGTTCCGCAGGATGTAGATGCCGAAGGTGGGCGGGGTGTTGTAGAGGCTGTTCTTCTCTGCATGGATCTTGAAACGCAGGTAGCTGGGCAGGTCCTGGGCCTCGCACATCTCGAGGAAGTCCTCGCGGATGATGGTGAGGGTCACGCCGCTGGGGCCGAGGTTCTTCTGGGCGCCGCCGTACATGAGGCCGAAGGGGCTCACGTCAAAGGGCCGGCACATGAAGTCGCTGCTCATGTCGCAGATGTAGGGCACATTGCCGACCTTCGGGAACTCGTGCCACTGGGTGCCTTCCACGGTGTTGTTCGACGTGAAGTGCACGAAGGCGCTGTCGGGCCCGACCTTGATCTCGTCAGCGTGGGGCAGGCGGCTGAACTTGAGGTCCTTGGTGCTGGCGGCCACGCGGACGTTGTCGCCCGCCACGAGCTTGGCCTCCTTGGTGGCCTTCTCCGCCCAGTTGCCCGTGACGATGTAGTCGGCCTTGCGGCCGCCGCGCAGCAGGTTCAGGGGGATCATGCCGAAAGACAGGTGGGCGCCGCCCTGGAGCAGCAGCACCTTGTAGTTGTCAGGCAGGCCCATCAGCTCCTTGGTGAGGGCGATGGCCTCTTCATGCACCGCGTCGTACTCCTTCGAGCGGTGGCTGACTTCCATGACGGACATGCCGGTGCCGGCGAAGTCGAGCAGCTCCTCCTGGGCGCGCTCGAGGGCGGGCAAAGGCAGGCCGGCGGGGCCAGCGTAGAAGTTGATCACACGATGGGTCATGGGAGGCTCCTTCAGAAAGAAACTGATAACCACCAGATGTCAGTTTGTCTCGCGTATCGCCGGGGCGATACCGAGAAGGCACCAGGACACCAGGAAGAGACACCAGGGAATTTCTTTTGCAGTTCTTGGTGCCTTGGCGCCTTGGCGGTGAAATTTTAAGCTTTGAAATCCTGAAGAATGAGCACGACCTCGTCGCCGATGCGGCCCAGGTTCTCCTTGGAGCTGGCGCCCAGGTGCGGCGCCATGAAGACGTTGGGGGCGCTGAGCAGGGGGCAGTCCGCCGGGGGCGGGTCGCTGGGCCACACGTCGGTGCCGTAGGCGCGGAGCTTGCCGCTTTCCAGGGCCGCGGCGAGATCCGCCTCGACCACGCACTTGCCGCGGCCGGTGTTGATGAGGATGGCGCCATCCTTCATCTTGGCGATGAAAGCGGCGTTGATCATGCCCTTCGTCTCGTCGGTCAGCGGCGTGTGCATGCTGATGACGTCGGCCTTGGCGGCGAGTTCGTCCAGGCTCACGAGGCGGGCGATGGGGTGCTCCTTGAGGAAGGGATCAAAGGCGATCACCTCCATGCCGAAGGCCTGGGCGCGCTTGGCCACTTCCGTGGCGATGTTGCCGGCGCCGATGAGGCCCAGCGTCTTCTTGAAGAGCTCGGTGCGCTTCAGCTCGCTCTTGAGGAACTTGCCCTCCTTCATGGAGGTGTGGGCCTCGATGAGCCGCGCGGGAATGGCCACCATGAAGGCCATGGCCATCTCCGCCACGGCTACGCTGCTGGCCCGGGGCGTGTTCACGGCCTTGATGCCCTTCTCGGCGCAGAGCTTCTTGTCCACGTTGTCCATGCCCACCCCGCCCCGGATCACGAGCTTGAGGTTGGGGGCCTTGGCCACCAGGTCGGCATCAACCTTGGTCTTGGAGCGGACGAGGAGCACCTCGGCCTTTCCGAGGGTGGCCATGTCGGTGCTGACCGATCCGAAGGGCGCAAGGCGCTCGGGCAGCTTGGCGTCAAAAGCGTCAGCGATGAGGATCTGCATGGGAACTCCGATGGAGTGTTGCGTCAGTCGGGCAAAGAGGAAATCAACTGAATTTGAAACCGCAGATGACGCAGATGGCGCAGATGGCGCAGATGAAAAACGGATCAGTTCTTTTATCTGCGTCCATCTGCGTCATCTGCGGTTAATCCCTAGAAGTTTTCAAAGCGGGACCCGCCTCAGCCTTCGTACATCCGCACGAGCAGGCCGGAGCGCAGTTTGGGTTCGAACCAGGTGGATTTCGGCGGCATGACCTCTCCGGCGTCGGCGACGGACATCAGCTGCGTGAGCGAGGTGGGGTAGACCGAGAAGGCCACGGCGCAGCCTTCCTTCACCCGGCGCTCCAGCTCGTCCATGCCCCGGATGCCGCCGACGAAATCGATGCGGGTGTTCGTGCGGGGATCGTCGATGCCGAGGATGGGACCGAGCAGATTCTCCTGGAGGATGCTCACGTCCAGGCCGCGAACGGGATCGCTGGCGGGGAAGGTGCCCGCCTTGGCCTTCAGTTCGTACCAGGTGCCGCCCAGGAACATGCCGAAGGTGGTCGGCGCCTGGGGACTGCGGTGGGTGGATACCGCGACGTCGAATGTCTCTTTCACCTTCGCAAGGAACGCGTCCTGGCCGAGGCCGTTGAGATCCTTCACCACGCGGTTGTAGTCCATGATTTTCAGCTGGTCGTGGGGGAACACCACGGCCATGAAGCTCTCATAGGGCTCGTCGCCGGTTCCAGATCCGGCTGCGGCACGGCGGGCCTGGGCGTAGCGGATGGCGGCGGCGGTGCGGTGGTGGCCATCGGCGATGTAGAGGGCCGGAACGCCGTTGAAGAGGTTCACCAGTTCGTAGACCACGGTTTCGCCCGAGACGACCCACACGGTGTGGCCGATGCCATCCGGCGTGACCACGTCATAGACGGGAACCTGTTTCCGCACGTCATTGACGATGTGGTCGATGTAGGGAACGGCCCGGTAGGTGAGGAAGACGGGTTCGGCGTTGGCGGCCTGCTCGGTGACGTGGCGGGTGCGGTCGTCCTCCTTGTCCTTGCGGGTGAATTCGTGGCGCTTGATGGTGCCGTTCTCGTACTCCTCCACGGAGCAAAGGCCCACCAGGCCGGCCTGGACATGGTCGCCCATGCGCTGCTGGTAGACGTAGAGGCAGGGGGTGTTCTCCTGGAACAGCACACCCTTCTCGATCATGGCCTTCAGGTTGGCCACGCCCTTGGCGTAGACAGCGTCGGCGTGGATGTCAGTGTCGGCGGGCAGGTCGATCTCGGGGCGTCCCACATGCAGAAATGAATACGGGTTGCCCTTGGCCAGTTCGGCGGCCTCCTGGGTGTTCACCACGTCGTAGGGTACGGCCGCTACCTGGGCGGCGAGCTCGGGCCGGGGGCGGTGGGCGCGAAAGGGCTTCAGCTGGGACATGGGCACCTGCCTGGGAAGGGGCCCCCCGCGGGGCCGCACAGGCGCCATTATTCCCCGGGTGGTGCCCTTTGGAGCCCGGTTTGGACCGGTTTTGACGAAAGTCCCATACTTGGGGCGATTTCATCCCGAACCGTCAAGGCCGCAGCCCCGCCACAGACGGGTCGGACCGGCTTCAGGCCTCGCCGAACTCGGGGTTTCGACGGTCGGTGATCAGGGCGGCGTTCATCAGCAGCTCGGTGAGGGGCAGGTCCAGGGTCGGCTCCACCCGGCAGGTTTCCACGAACTCGATGTCGGGCCGGTCCCAGGAGAGGATCTCGTAGACGGCGGGAAGGCCCTCGTCGGCGTGGTAGGCGGCGTGCACCACTTCGCCGTGCTTGAGGTAGAGCAGGCCCATGCCGGCCTCGGATTTCACGGTGAGGGTGCAGGATTTCTTTTCCCAGTTGAGCAGCTGGAGGATGCTGTTGAGCCCGATGCCCCGGATCATGCCGGTGGGTTCGAACTGGGCGGCGGCGCGGATGGCATCCATCAGCAGCGTCAGGCGCGGGGGCTTGGTGAGGATGCGGATGGCGCCCAGCTGCAGGGGGGTGTTCAGGTGCTGGCTCTCGTCCAGGCCGGTCATGACGATGATGGGCACCTGGGGATAGAGGCGGCTCACCTTGGCGATGAGGTTGAACCCGTCCATGACGGGCATGTTCAGGTCGGTCACCAGGACATGGACCGGCTCCTGGCGGAGCAGCTCCAGGGCTTGGCCGCCGTCCTGGGCCATGAGGATCTTGAAGCCCTGCAGGCCTTTGAGCCCAGCCCGGTAGAGGCTCAGGGTCGCGCGGTCATCCTCCACCACCAGCAGGGTCTTGGTGGGGCCTTCCGGCTTCGGCAGGGGGCGGGGGCGGGTGGGCAGGCTCATGGATCTCGTCAGGATACCTTCGGCAGGACCTCAGCGCTCCTCGCCTTTTGGCACCCGGCGGGCCGGGACCGGCTCCTTTGCGAGGATGGCCTTGGCCTCGGCGGCATCGGCGGGGTGCCGGGCCTCCCAGTCCAGCACCCAGGGGGGCAGCTCGGCGTCCTCGTAGTCCCGCACCTTCCGGTGCCAGCTGACCAGGGCCTGCACCACCGCCTCGTGGATGTTCTCTGCCCTGGGAGGGATGTGGCCCTCCCAGATGGGTTCTTTGAAATACTTGCGCAAGGTGGCCTCGGCGGGCTTGCCCCACACCGCGTAGGTGCGGTCCAGGGGGCCGCCGATGGGCTTCTGATTGAGGTTCTCGCCATAGAGGTAGTAGAAGACCGCGTCGCCGTCGCTCCAGTGGCGCAGCACGCCGAAGGCGCCCTTGAGGAGGTGGTCCTGGAGGGCGAGGTCGAGGGGCTTGTCCGTGCGGAAATCCCAGGGGCCCACATGGGCGTGGGCCACGGAAGGGTAGCCCACCTCGGTGATCATCACGGGGTGCTGGAACCGGGCGGTGAGGGTGCGGGCCTTGTAGACGATCCACCACCAGGCGTCGCGGATCTGATCCTGGGAGGGGTATTCGTCGTACTTGGCGATGGGATCGTAGGTGTTGATGCCGATGACATCGAGGCAGTCGCCGAAGGTGAAGCTGTCGTGGCTGTCGAAGTTCACGCTGTAGACCAGCTTGCCCTTGAAGACCTGGCGCACGTCGGTGGCCAGGCGGCGCCAATGGTCGGGGAAGGGGTGGGTGGAGGCCATCTCGGTGCCGAGGCTGTACCACTCCACGCCACCTTCCTGGGCCAGCGCCGCGAGCCGCACGTTGAAGGCGGTGTAGTTCTTCCACCACAGGTCCCAGTCGTCGGGCGCGATGTTGCCGCGCCACCATTCGGCGTTCTCGGCCTCGTCCCGCATGTTGATCGTGGGGAAGAACATCATGCGCAGGCCCCGGACCTTCGCCTGGCGGAAGGTCCGGCGCAGGCTCTCCTCGGTGGGGCTGGAGGTGGGGTGGCGCCGGATCTCGGTGCTGTGGCCGGTGTCCATGCGGTAGATGGCCTGCAGGCTCACGCAGGTGGCGCCGGTCGCCGCGATGCGGTCGAGTTCCTCGCCGTAGTCGTAGTCCGGGACGCCGGCGTAGAGTCCGAGCACCATGCCGCGGGGCTGGGGCACCAGCGCTCGCCGCTGGGCGCGCCGAACCCACATCAGGGTGGCGGGCAGTCCGAGGATGGCGAGCAGGATGAGGATGCGACGGATCATGCGGAGCGGCTCCAGGCTTCAGCCTAGCGGGGGAATCCTGGAGAAAGGAACCTCAAGTCCGCGCCCGGCCCTCAGGTCCGCTCCACCTTCACCTGCACGATGCGGGTGCCCTCCATGCGCAGCACGGTCAGGCGGGCGCCTTCGACGGCCACGGATTCCTGGGGTCTGGGCACGCGGCCCAGGCGCGCCATGACCAGGCCGGCGAGGGTGTCGAAGCCATCCCGTTCCCAGGTGAGGCCGACGGCCTGGGCCACGTCCTCCACGTGGGCATGGCCGGATACAAGCCAGACGCCAGGCGCCTGCTCCACGAGGCCCACCGGGCCCTCGTGCTCGTCCTGGATCTCGCCGAAGACTTCCTCCAGCAGATCCTCCATGGTGACCAGGCCGGAGACGCCGCCGAACTCGTCCACCACCAGGGCGAGCTGGGTGCGGGCCCGCTGGAGGTCGCGCAACAGCTCGGCCACAGGCTTGCTCTCCGGCACGAAGTGGGCGGGCTTCAGCAACGTGGCGAGGGGGGGCTGGGCCCCGTCCGGCAGCTGCATGAGGTCCTTCACCAGGAGCACCCCGCGCACCTGCTCGATGCCGCCTTCAAAAACGGGCAGGCGGGAGTGGCGGCTTTCGGTGAAGGCCGTCCAGGCCTCCTGGATGCTGGCCTCCAGGGGCAGGGCCACGATGCGGGTGCGGGGGGTCATGACCTCGCGCACCACGGTGTCGCCGAAGGTCACCACGTTCCGGATGAGTTCGCGGTCTTCGGCTTCGAGGATGCCCTCGGCCTCGCCTTCCTCCAGCAGCGCGGTGACGGCCTCCTCAGTGGCCTCCTCGCCGTCGTCCTCGCGCGCCCGCTCCTCGGCGTGGCGGCGGTCGGTCATCTGCGCCAGGGGGCGCACCAGGGGGCCGAGCACGGCCTCCGCCGGGGCGTAGAGGGGAAACAACCGGGTGAGCCAGCGCGCCGGGTCGCTGGTGCTGAGCAGCGCGGGCAGGAGCAGGTCGAGCAGCCAAAGGGCCGCCAGGGCCAGGACGCAGAAGGTCCAGGCTCCGCCAGGCAGAAGGCTGTGGAAGGGCCAGAGCAGGGCCGCGAGGGGCAGCAACAGGGCCTGGTTCCAGAAGGAGAGGCCCATGCCCAGGGCCCGCGGTTGCTCCAGCAGCGCCGCCAGCCGGGGATCGGCGATGGCTCCTTCCTCCAGCAGGCGCCGCCGCTGCAGGGAATGCAGGGCATGGAAGGCGGAGAGCAGCAGCGCCATCGCGCAGCGGTAGGCCATCACCGCGAGCGCGGCGAGCAGGAACCAGGATGGGGGGGCGTTGCCGCCTGAATCAGCCATTATCTCGCCAATTCTAGCGCGATTCCCGCCTGGCCAGGATCTGCTGCGCCACGTCGGCGCGGGCCTCCGGTCCGAGGCGCAGCTTCAGGCGCTCGGCCTCCCGGAAGTACTCCTCCGGATCGCGGGAGAGCCCGTCGGGCGTCGGCGGCAGGCCTTTGCGCGCCCGGGCCGCATTCAGGAAGCGGTAGGGCTCCTTGGCCAGCTCGGGGCTCTGCAGGAAGTGGCGGAAGGTCCACCAGCCGCCCAGCACGAACCACACGCCCAGGGCCGCCACGGCCCGGCGCTGGAGCAGGCGCATGCGCTCCGGCGTCTGGCGCACCCGCTGCCAGGCCACGCCCGCCCAGAGGTTCAGGGCGATGATCGCGGCCGTCAGGAGCAGGGTGCCGGCCCAGCCCTGGGTGCCCCAACCCCACCCCGTCACCGCGAGAACCGCAGGGGCCAGCAGCACGCCGAAGATCAGGTTGAGGTGCAGCATGTAGAGCAGCAGGGACTCGGCGCTGGCGGCCTTGATGGGGTTCGGGCCCTTCCATTTGGGCCGCGCCAGCTCGACGGCGCCCATGAGGGAGCCGCCAAGGAGGATCCAGCCGGCGCGGGCCGCCACACTGGGCAGGGTGGTGTTGGCGATGCCGCCCAGCTCGCTGTAGGTGAAGGCGCCGGTGCGGCTGTGCAGCATCCATACTCCGTTCGACTGGAGCCAGGTGCCGCCCCAGAGCCAGCCCTGCTGGGCGATGGCGCCCCAGGCGAGGAGCAGAGCCCCGACCGCGGCGAGGCCCGCGAGGAACCGCGCCTCGCTCCAGCGCGCCCGGCCCTCGACGGGCTCCACCCGCAGGTGCCGGTAGAGGCCGCCCAGGAAGGCGCCGAAGGCCGGGAAGGCGATCCACGGGAAGAGGGGGAAGAGGGCCTGCACGCCGCGATCAGGCAATCCATTGAAGAGGCCGCGGATGGGCAGCCACATCCCGTCGGCCACGCCGGTGGCCCAGAGGTGGGGCGAGACCAGGGGCACGAACACCGCGATCACCAGCGCGAGCCCCGTGAAGACCTTCGGGTTCCGCACCAGCCGGGCGAGGCCCTGGAGGATCAGCAGCGAGAAGACGATGCACTGGAGCACGTCGATCTTGAAGAGCTCGCGGGCCTTCTGCGCGGTGTTGAGCACGGTCCAGTCCGCCGCGGTGATGCCCGGTGCGTGCAGGGCGTAGGCGCAGAGCAGGATGAAGCCCAGGCGCCGGGCCGTGTCGGGCCAGAAGGGACGAAGGGTGCCGTCAGTCCTGAACGTGGAGATCACCAGGCTGTAGCCCGCGGCCATGGTGAAGCTGGGGGCCACCAGGCCATTGAGGTAGTTCAGCCAGTCGGGCCGGAGACCCGACTGCAGCCACACATTCACCGCATGGACCTCGATCATCACGATCACGGCCCAGCCGCGCAGCTGGTCAATCCAGTCGCAGCGTTTCGACGGGGTCAGATCGTTCCAGAGGGACATGGGAGGGCCTCAAAATTGGGATCAAGCAGGATGACCACCACCAAGGTCTTGGTGGTGAATTCTTGAATGGTGGTTGAAATGAACCCAGGCTTAGACGTTCTGCTGCCGCATGACGCTGTGCTTCTTGCCGTAGGCGAAGTAGATCACGAAGCCGAGGGCCAGCCAGGCGATGAGGCGCCACCAGTTCGCCACGGGCAGGGAGAACATCAACATCAGGCAGGTCAGCACGCCCATGACGGGCACGAAGGGCACCCAGGGGCAGCGGAAGGGGCGCTCGGCCTCGGGATGCTTCTTGCGCATGATGAGCACGGCCGCGCAGACGATGACGAAGGCCAGCAGGGTGCCGATGTTGGCGAGGTGGAGCAGGGCGTCGATGGGCAGGAAACCCGCCAGGGTGCCCACGAAGGTGCCGACCAGCATGGTGGATTTCCAGGGCGTGCGGAACTTCGGGTGCACGTCGCCGAAGGTGGCCTTGGGAAGCAGGCCATCGCGCGCCATGGCCAGGAACACGCGGGGGCCGCTGAGCATCATCACCAGCAGCACGGAGGTGATGCCCGCGACACCCGCGGTGGCGATGAGCCCCTCGGCCCAGGCCATGCCCTTCTGCTTGAAGGCCGTCGAAACGGGAGCGTTGATGTCGAGCTGATCGAACTTGACCATGCCGGTGAGCACGGCCACCACGGCGATGTAGAGCACGGTGCAGACCAGGAGGGAGACGATGATGCCGATGGGCACGTCCCGCTGGGGCCGCATGGGTGGAGACCGAGTCGAAGCCGATGTAGGCGAAGAAGATGATGGCCGCGCCGGCCATGGTGCCGATGGGCGCGCCACCGCCGTCCACCATGCCCGCCACGCGGTGTCCGAAGAAGCTGATGCCAGTCCACCCGAAGGGCGCGAAGGGGTGCCAGTTGGTCGTGGTGATGAAGAAGGCGCCCACGGCGATGACGAAGAGCACGGCGGCCACCTTGATGGCCACCATGACGCCGTTGAAGGTGGCGCTCTCCTGGATTCCCTTCACAAGGATGGCGGTGATGATCGCCACGATGAGGAGGGCCGGCAGGTTCATCATGGCGCCCGTGCTCGCGAAGTGGCCCGTGGCGGGATCGTACTTCCAGGGCGATTCGCTGAGAAGCTTGGGAATGTGGATGCCGATGTTGCTGACGGCGCTTTGGAAGTAGGCGGACCAGCCGGTGGCCACCGCCGCGCTGGAGACGCCATATTCGAGGATGAGATCCCATCCGATGATCCAGGCGAACAGCTCGCCCAGCGTGGCGTAGGCGTAGGTGTAGGCCGAGCCCGCCACGGGCACCATGGC
>JAFJUR010000180.1 GCA_017859995.1 Holophagaceae bacterium
CGCCAAGGAAGGTTTCCCGGTGAGCGAGCTCATCGCCTACTACTGGGATCGCAGCGTGCCCATCCTGGGCAAGTTCCCGGGCTTCCTGGACACCTTCACGGTGGACGGCAAGCGCGCGCCCAGGAACGGCGAAATCTTCCGCAACCCGCGGCTGGCACGCACCCTGGAGCTCCTCGGCAAGGAGGGCCGCGACGCCTTCTACAAGGGCGAGATCGCCCGGAAGATCGACGCCTACATGAAGGCCCAGGGGGGATTCCTCAGCTACGAGGATCTCGCCGCCCACCACTCGGACTGGGTGGAGCCCGTGAGCGTGAACTACCGGGGCTACGACGTGTGGGAGCTGCCCCCCAACGGCCAGGGCATCGCCGCCCTGCAGATGCTGAACATCCTCGAGGGCTACGATTTTTCGAAGATCCCCTTCGGCAGCCCCCGCCACGTGCACCTCTTCACCGAGGCCAAGAAGCTGGCCTTTGAAGACCGGGCCAAATTCTACGCCGACGCGCCCTTCATGAACGTGCCCCTCTCCTGGCTGCTGTCCAAGGACTACGCCGCCCAGCGCCGGGCGCTCATCAGCGAGGACCGCGCCGCGCGGCGGCTCGAAGCGGGCCACCCGCCCCTGAAGGAGGGCGACACCATCTACCTCACCACCGCCGACGGCGAAGGCAACATGGTGAGCCTCATCCAGAGCAACTACCGCGGCATGGGCAGCGGCATGACGCCCGGCGACCTGGGCTTCTGCCTCCAGGACCGCGGCGAGCTGTTCAACCTGGAAGAAGGCAACGCCAACACCTACGCGCCGGGCAAGCGGCCCTTCCACACCATCATCCCTGGCTTCATCACGAAGGATGGCCAGCCCTTCCTCAGCTACGGCGTCATGGGCGGCGAGTTCCAGCCCATCGGCCACGCGCAGATCGTCATGAACCTCGTGGATTTCGGGATGAACGCCCAGGAAGCCGGCGACGCGCCGCGCATGAGCCACGACGGCTCGCCCGAACCCACCGGCGAAAAGGGCAAACTGCCGGGCACCATCCAGCTGGAGAGCGGCTTCCCCTACGAGACCGTGCGCGAGCTCATGAACCGCGGCCACGGCGTGGGCTGGCTGTTCGGCGGCTACGGCGGCTACCAGGCCATCCGCTGGGATCCCAAGCAGAAGGTCTATTTCGGCGCCTCTGAGTCCCGGAAGGACGGCCAGGCGGCGGGCTACTGATTCATATCAACGGCTGTCCTGATGAAAAAAAGCAACCAAGAGGTTGCATCTGCCTTCGATTCGCTTAACATGCAACCAGGAGGTTACACGTTATGGCATCAAGCACTGACTGCATCAGGAAGAAGATCCATCTCAGGGCGCCCCGGGCGCGCGTCTGGAAGGCCCTGGCGGACGCCACGGAGTTCGGCACCTGGTTCGGGATGAAGCTGGAGGGAGGCTTCATTCCTGGCCAGTCGGTCCATGGGCGGATCACCCATCCAGGCTATGAGCACATCCGTCTGGAGGTGAAGGTCGAACGCATGGAGCCCGAGAGCCTCTTCTCCTACCGCTGGCACCCCTACCCCATGGACCCCAAGAAGGACTATTCGAAGGAGCCTATGACCCTCGTGGAGTTCCACCTCCAGGCGGTCGAGGACGGCACCCTGCTCCAGGTGGTGGAGTCCGGCTTTGATCAGCTTCCGCCCGAGCGGCGCGACGAGGCCTTCCGCATGAACGATGGGGGCTGGACGAGCCAGATGGCTCGAATCGAGCGCCATGTCGCGAGCTAACGCCATCTCCCCCGCGCGCCTGAAGGATGCGGTGCCGCTCTTCGCCGCCCTTGGGGACGCCACGCGCCTGGGGCTGCTTGTGAGCCTCTGCTCCGGCGGACCCCTCACCGTCACACGTCTGAGCGGCCAGTTCGAGGTGTCCCGGCAGGCCATCACCAAGCATCTCGAAGTGCTCTCCGAAGCTGGGCTCGTCAAGAGTAGCCGTCAGGGCCGGGAGCGCATCTGGACCTTCGAGCCCAAACGTCTCGAAGACGCTCATCAATACCTTGAGCGCCTCTCCAAAGAGTGGGACGTCTCCCTAGGGCGGCTCAAGGCCTTCGTCGAAACCTGAAATCCGGCTTGCCGTCGGGCGTGCGCCGCTCTGAGGGCTTCGAGTGGGCAAAGCCTTGTCCTGTGACAGGCAGGCACATGCTTGCCGGTCATTCGGCGCGTGTGGAAGACCGGCATGCGTCTTCAACCCAATGACTGACTCCTGGAGGTATCGCCGTGGCGATCCAGGGCGTCATTTCAAACAACCCTTGAGGAGAGATCATGGTGGACATTCTGCACCGAGTTGGAATCAAGTCGTCCCTGGGTGAGGTCTACAAAGCATTGGCCACCTGCGAAGGCGTAGCCGGCTGGTGGACGAACAGCGCACAGGGAGAAAGCAAAATCGGCGGCGCACTCCAGTTCCGCTTTAGCGCCGGTGGCAAAGAAATCGGCCGCTTCGAAATGAAGGTCCTCGAGCTTCAACCCAATCAACGCGTGATGTGGCAAGTGGTCGACGGGTCGGCGGAATGGATCGGCACGACCATAACCTTCGAGCTTAGGCAAGAGGGAGAGTACGCCATCGTCCTCTTCAAGCACCAGGGCTGGAAGGAACCGGTGGAATTCATGCACCATTGCAGCACCAAGTGGGCGATCTTTCTGATGAGCCTCAAGTCGCTTGTGGAGATAGGAAAAGGTGCTCCCAGCCCTGAGGACACCAAGATCGACAACTGGAACTGATGGGCGGTTGGAGATCGGCAACGTCTTCAAGGCGCCAGGATCGCCAAGAAATTCGCATCAGAGGAACGACGCGGGATCCAGCCCCCACTCGGCGGGCTCCTCGTAGTCCACGATCTGCTCGGTGGCGTGGAGGAGGTGCAGGTCCCGGGGCTGGAGGCGGATCCGCCGCCCGCTGTCGAAGATGACCCGCACCGTGGGGCGCAGCAGGTCTTCGCTCTGTTCGACGACCACCGCCAGGCGCCCACCGGAGAGCCGCACCAGGGACCCCACGGGGTAGATGCCCAGGGTGCGAATGAACTGCTGGACCAGGTCGCCATCCAGGTGGGTGCCGCTCCATTCCAGCAGCCGCTTGAGCACGCCGGAGGGCTCGGCGCCCTTGTGGTAGACCCGGTTCGAGGTCAGCGCGTCGTAGACATCCACGATGGCGGTCATGCGGCCGATCTGCGAGATCTCCGGCGCGGCGATGCCCAGCGGGTAGCCGCCGCCGCCCACCTTCTCGTGGTGCTCGCCGGCGATCTGGATGACCATCTCGGAGATGCCCGGAACCCCCAGGAGCAGCTCCCGACTCAGGGCCGCGTGGGACTTCATGACGTGGAATTCCTCCTCCGTGAGGCGACCCGGCTTGTTGAGCACCTCGCTCGGGATCTTCATCTTTCCCACGTCGTGGAGCAGGCCGCCCAGGCCCGCCTCCTCCACCGTGGCGGCGTCCATGCCCAGGGCCTGGCAGAAGGACACCAGCAGCGCGCAGATGCTCACCGAGTGCTGGAAGGTGTAGGTATCGGCATCCTTGATGCGGCCGAGGCTGATGAGGGCGCCGGGGTTCCTCAGCACCGAATCGCGCATGGCCCGGACCAGGGGCCTGGCCTTGGCCGGATCCAGCTGCCGGCCCAGCCGCACATCCTGGAGGAGGCCGTCCACCACGCCCGCGGCCTCGCCGAGGATGCGCCGGGCGGCGACGGACTCCTCCTTCTGCGACACCCGGGCGGGGGGCAGGGCCGCGCCGGGTTCCGCGGAAGCCTTCAGTTGCCGTTCCAGCTCCCGCTCGATGTCCCCTTGGATGGGGGCATTGGCCACATCATCCCCGCGCGCGGTGTCGATGTAGATCTCGCTCAGGCCCTGGTCCCTCATCTTCTGGACCTGGTCACGGCTCCGCAGGAGGAACTGAGGACGGAGAAACCCGTGATCGAGCCACCCGCAGTTGAGGTCATGGACAAACATCCCAGCCCGGAGGTCCTCGACCTTCACTCGCTTGATCACCATCTCTCCATTGCCCCCATGGGCACTGGATCGGCGCCTGGGCTCGAAAGATTGAGGACGGTCGATCCCTGTCCAGGTTCCGGCCATCCCACGGGAAACCCTCCCCCGCGCCCCGCGGCCCCGGATGTAGAATGGTCGTTCGGACCGCGCCCAGCGGCGCTCTCAAGGGGGTTGACCGTGCTGAAAGCCTATCTCCAACATGTCGCCGAACGCGCCGCCATGGGAATCCCCCCCCTTCCCCTCACCGAAGCGCAGACGTCTGAGCTCACGACCCTGCTCGCCCAGCCCCCTGCGGGCGAAGAGAAAGCGCTGGTGGACCTGCTCACCCACCGCGTGCCGGCCGGCGTGGACGACGCCGCCCGGGTGAAGGCCGCCTTCCTGGCCAGCGTGGCCAAGGGCCAGGAGAAGGTCGCCCTGGTCTCGCGCGAGAAGGCCACCGAGCTGCTGGGCACCATGCTCGGCGGCTTCAACGTCAAGCCGCTCATCGACTTGCTCGACGACGCCCAGGTGGGGCCCATCGCCGCCGAGGGCCTGAAGAAGACCCTGCTGGTCTTCGACGCCTTCGCCGAGGTGAAGGCCAAGGCCGACGCGGGCAACGCCCAGGCCAAGGCGGTGCTGAAGTCCTGGGCCGAGGCCGAGTGGTTCACCAGCCGCCCCGAAGTGCCCCAGAGCCTCACCCTGACCGTCTTCAAGGTCACCGGCGAGACCAACACCGACGACCTCTCCCCGGCCCCCGACGCCTGGAGCCGCCCTGACATCCCGCTCCATGCGCTGGCCATGTTGAAGAACGCCCGGCCCGGCATCGAGCCCGACGAACCCGGCAAGGTGGGCCCCCTCAAGCAGCTGGAGGCGCTCAGGGCCAAGGGCCACCTCATCGCCTACGTGGGCGACGTGGTGGGCACCGGCTCCTCTAGAAAGTCCGCCACCAACTCGGTGTTGTGGTTCACGGGCGAGGACATCCCCTTCGTGCCCAACAAGCGCTTCGGCGGTGTCTGCCTGGGCGCCAAGATCGCCCCCATCTTCTACAACACCATGGAAGACGCGGGCGCCCTGCCCATCGAGCTGGACGTCAACGGCATGGACATGGGCGACGTCATCGAGCTGCGCCCCTACGAGGGCAAGGCCCTGAAGAACGGCCAGGTCAT
>JAFJUR010000181.1 GCA_017859995.1 Holophagaceae bacterium
CCCATCTTCTACAGCCTGGGCGATTTCATCTACCAGTACCGCACGCCCGACAAGATCCCCGCCGACCTCATCCACCAGCGGGACGGCGAGATGCCCCGGCCCGCCAATGTCTCGGTCTGGGACCGCCGGGATTCCCGCGAGGTGATGGAATCGGTGATGGTCCGCATGACCCTCAACCAGGGGAAGCTGAAGCGCATCCAGCTGCTGCCCGTTACCATCGACGACGAGGGCCCGCTCTTCGGCGTGCCGCGCCTCGCGGGCACCCGCCGCGCAGCCGAGATCATCGCCCTGATGCAGAAGCTCTCGGCGCCCTACGGCACGAAGATCGTCAGCAAGGGCTGGTACGCGGAAGTGGCGCTTTAACGCGTTGCCAGGCGGAGGGCCCATTCGGCCCGCTTGGCCTTGAGGGTTTCCTTCAGCACCAGTGGACTCATCTCTTCTTCGAGCACTTCGAGGATCTCGTAGTCGAAAGCCGCCTCGCCGTGGTGGTTCCAGGCCGCCTGCAGCTCCCGGTCCAGGTGGCGCCCCTGCTGGAGCTGGAGCCACAAGCCGTTGCGGGTGGTGTCGAGGTTCGGGGCGGAGCCCGGCCATGCGCGGCCCGTCGCGCGGTGGCGGACGGCGTAGATGCCGGGCCTCGGCTTCATGGCCTTGTAGGCGCGCAGCGCCGCTTTCCGGTCGAAGGATCCGATCATGGTCAGGTCGCTTCCGGGAAGGCGGACCTGGCCAGGGCCCGCGCGTGGTCCCGCACGTCGGCCGGCCAGGCTTCGGTGCGGGCGTGGAAGGCGGTCACGTCGGCGGCGTACAGGGCGCGGAGGGCCTCTTCGTAGCCGGGGGCGTCGCCGGCCAGCGCGGCCATGAACCGGTAGGCGCGCTCCTGGGCCCGGCGCCGACTCTCCTCGGCGCTGCCGGTCCGCCGCGCGGCTTCCACCAGCTTCCGCAGGGTGACGGACGCGCCGCCGGGCTGGGCGTTCAGCCAGTCCCAATGCCGGGGGAGGAGGGTCACCTCCCGGGGCACGACGCCGAGTTTGGGCCGCCCCCTTCCGCGGCCTTCTTCGGCCTTCTCTGGAGCCAGCCGCGCGAGCACCTGCGCGGGCGTCCCCCGCGTGTCCAGGTCCACCACCCGACCGGTCTCGTCGTCGAAGATGAGCACCGCCTTCGAGTCGTCGGCCTCCAGGTGGGCCTTGACCGCCAGGGCCACCGCGCGAAGGGGACCCGCGGCCAGGCGCCGGGGACCGTCAAAGGCCGTACAGGGGGTTTGCAGGGGATCGTCCATGGGCTTCCGTTCAAGGAATTTGATTTTACCCGGGTCAAAATATGAGGTCAATAATGACCGGGTAAAAAGGGGTTAGGTTTTATCTACCTTTTTGCTCTGCTGGAGTGCCTGCTCGGACGCACCGCAACATAACCCGCCACTGCAAATTGCAACAATGTAACGATCCTCTGAATAGATATTGCAACAACTCTATCAAATAAAAGAGGATATTTTTATTTCACAAGAATTCACAATATGTATCATTTCTTTTTTTATGACATTGGCATATTAATTGATCCCCATTAATACCGCCGGCGTCCCTTATTAGCTCTCAATTCCTTTCCTTGGAGTGTATTTATGAATTCAAAAGCTCTTCTTTCTGGTTTTTCCCTTGCCACTTCAATTGCCTGCATCAATCAGAAGGCAGATTTCGAGAACAAGCTAAATAGATGGATCGGCAGACCGATTAACGAGTTTGTCCGAGCAAATGTGGAGCCAACAGGATCAAAAGCTCTTGAAGGTGGTGGCAGCGAATATGTCTTTGACCTCACCTGGAAGACACAAAAATTAGCGACGCCATCCAATTTTTATAGCAATGCACCTACATACCAACATCAGCCCGTACGTGAAACTAGCCGAAACACCTGTCGATTAGTTCTCACGACGAACCAGCAAGGCATAATTCTATCAACTCGATATGAAGGAACGGGTTGTTGGTAGAGTAGGCCAACCTCAAATATTGACACCCACCGGCCTAACCCTCAGTTCAACTCGGACCCCGCCTGCATTGCCTCCCGCTCTCTCAACTCCCTGCTTCCTCGGTTCCGCTCGTCGCCTCGGTGCAGGCGGGGCTGGTTAGCTTCTTCGTTCCACTGTCTCCTCGCCCGAAAAGGATCACCACCAAGGCACCAAGAAAAGCCAAAGACGCGCCTCTTTCAGTTCTTGGTGCCTTGGTGGTGAAAAGCCTTTAGCGACCAGGGTCAGCGATCCGCCAGCAGCCAGGCCGAGGCCAGCACCAGGCGGGCCATGCGGCGCACCTGGGCGGGGTCCAGCTGATCCAGGGTGTCGGCGGGGGTGTGGTAGCCCGGGAAGTAGCTGCCGAAGAAGCGCACGAAGGGCACGTCGCGCCGGGCGAAGTCGCGGTAGTCGCTGCCGCCGTGCCGACCGTCGGTCCAGTCCAGGTGCAGGGCCATGGCCGTGCCGGCGCCCGCCCTCACGAGGACGGGGCCGAGGTCCCGGTGGCCGGCGGCGGGACCGGGTTCCGCGAAACGGGCCGGGTCCACGCCATCGAGCGCACCCTTCTGCCCCAGGTCGGCGGCGAGGGCGCTGAGCTCGGCGCGGGTCCAGGGGTGGCCGATCATGTCGAGGTTCAGGTAGGCCCGGGTCTTGGCCAGGGGCCAACGGGGATGGCGGGTGTAGTGGCCGGAGCCGAACTTGCCCTCCTCCTCTCCGGTCCAGAAGGCGATGGCGATCGTCCGGCGGGGCCGGATGGGCGCGGCCGCGAGGACACGGGCGATCTCCAGCAGGGCAGACACGCCCGAGGCGTTGTCGTCCGCGCCGGGATGGAGGATGCCTCCCGGCAGGCCGAGGTGGTCCATGTGGGCGCCGATGAGGATGACCTCATCCTTCAGCGCGGGATCCGAGCCTTCGACCTTCGCCAGGACGTTGAACCCGCGGGTGGGGGTTACCTGCCCGCGGACCCTCAGGGCGGCCCTGCCGCGAAGGTTCAGCAGAAGCGCGCGCAGCTCGGGGGTCAGCGCCACGCGGGCCAGGGGCGGCTCCCCGGCGGCGAGGACCCCCGGGGCCGCCAGGAAATAGGGGGTGCCGGGTTCCAGCCCCCGCGCCAACCGCGTCTCGAGACCGTCTTCGACGGCGATGGCGGCCCTGGCGCCGAGCTTTTCGAGCAGCGCCAGACGGGCGTCATAGCGGTCGGCGGAACGGGGCGACGCATATTTTTCGAGCAGGTCCGCCTTCTCCCAGGCGGGGCCGGGCGGGCATCCCGCGCGAAAGACCACGACCTTGCCCCGGACGTCGAGACCGCGGAAATCGTCATGGCCCAGGGCCGGTTCCTGGATGCCGTATCCCGCGAAGACCACGGGCGCGTCAAGGATGCCCGGCGCGAGGGGGGGCAGGACGAGGTCCCGGCCCGCCCGGAAGGTGAGGGTGCCCTCGGTCGTGCGCAGGCGCAGGTGTCCGCCTCCGGGCTCGATCCGACGCAGGGGCACGGTCTGGCGGCGGTCGCCCTGGAGGGGCGGAAGGCCCAGGGCGTCCAGCTCCTTGGCCAGGTAGCGGACGGTGGCGTCGAGCCCCGTCGTTCCCAGGCCCCGGCCCTGCCGCGCGGGATCGGTCAGGAAGGCCATGTGGCGCGCCATCCGCCCCGCGTCGAGCCCTTCCACGGCGGCCTGCAGGGCCGGGGGCAGGGGCTCGGCGCGCGGCGCCGGAACGAGGTCGCCGCCCCGCAGGGCCAGGGCCGACCCCGTCAGGAGCCACCCGGCCAGGAGCCAGCAGGCGGCCCGCCGCCGCGGAGTTCGGCTCACACCGGGCCCCAGTGGAACAGCAGGGTCGGGGGCACCAGCAACAGGAAGGCGAGCCCCACCAGCATGAGCATGAGCGGCAGGAACCAGCGGGCCCATCGTTCCCAGGGGATCCTCGCCGCGCCCAGCACGCCCATGGTCACGGCGCTGGTGGGCAGGATGGGGTTGATGAGCTCCGAGAGGGCGAAGCTGTACACGCAGGTCTGCCGGGTGATGCCCACCAGGTCCGACAGGGGGGCCATCACCGGCATGGTGAGCGCCGCCTGCGATGTGCCCGAGTGGATGAAGAAGTTGATGACGCACTGCACGAGGAACATCACCTGGGCGGTCATGGCGTGGGGCAGCAGGCGGATGGTGGCCGAGCCGTAGAGCAGCAGCGTGTCCATGATCTTCGCGTCGTTGGCGATGACCAGCAGGGCCCGGGCGCAGGCCACGATGAACACCACGCCCACCATGTCCTTGGCGCCCGCGACGAAGTGCCGGGCGAGGGTGCTGGGGCCCATGCGGGAGATGAGGCCGATGACGATGCCCATGCCCAGGAACAGGGCGGCGATGGCCTCCAGGTACCAGTTGTATTTCAGGACGCCCCAGACCAGCAGCACCAGGGCGCTGAGGAAGGTGAGCAGCGCGAGGACGTGGGAGAGGTTCCAGGAATCGTCGCCGCCGGGGCCGTGGGCCTCCCGCGCCAGGTCGATGTCCCGCACCGGGCTCAGCTCGGGGTTCCGCTTGATCTTGGCGGCATAGACCATCACGTACGCGATCACGGCGGCCGTGGCCACCACCCAGGCGCCCATGCGGTACGCCAGGCCCGAGTAGATGGGCACGCCCGCGATGCCCTGGGCCACGCCCACGGTGAAGGGGTTGAAGAAGGCGCAGGCAAAGCCCGCGGCGGCGCCCAGGAAGGGGATGCTGGTGCCCACGATGGAGTCGTAGCCGAGCGCCCGGGACAGGGCGATGAAGATGACGATGAAGGGGATCAGTTCCTCGGCCATGCCGAAGACGGCGCCGGCCAGGGAGAACACCGTCATCAGCACCGGGATGAAGAGCAGCTCCAGCATGGGGTGGCGCCGCACATGCACCATGAGCCGCTTGATGCCCTGCTCCACGGCGCCGGTCTCCTGGAAGATCGCGAAGCTGCCGCCGATGATGAGCAGGAAGGAGATGAGGCCCGCGCCGTCAAGGAAGCCCTTGATGGGCGCCAGGAAGAGGGTCTGCAGGCCCAGGTAGGTCTTGGGGAGGCGCTGGAAGGTGCCGTCCACGGGCACCTTGAGCCGGCTGCCGTCGGGCAGCACCTTCTCGATGCGCTGGAACTCGCCCGAGGGCACGAGCCAGGAGAG
>JAFJUR010000007.1 GCA_017859995.1 Holophagaceae bacterium
GACCGACATCCGCGCCCTGGCCGCCATGATGGTGGACTCCGACCTCAAGCTGGCTCAGAAGGAGCTGGTGCTGCGCGAGGCCGGCCACGCCGAGGCGCCTCGAGCTGGGTACCGCTGATCCCATGGAGAAAGGATTCAAGAGCTTCCTCCAGCGCCTGTCCCGCCTTGGTTCCAGCCGCCACAAACGGCGGATCCAATACATCAAGGCCGAGATGGCAGGCTTGCGCCGTCAGGTCTCCAGCACCCTGGAACTCGTTGGCCGGACCGAAGCCAGGCGCGTGGCCGCCATGCCGCCCCACACTCCGATTGCCGAAACCGAGTTCAGGGTCTATTCCCAGTTTGGCGACGACGGCATTATCCAGTACCTCATCAGCCACCTTCCGGCGATTCCCACCTTCGTGGAATTTGGCGTCGAGGATTACACCGAGGCAAACACCCGCTTTCTCCTGATCGAAAACCAGTGGCGGGGTCTCATTCTGGACGGCAGGCCGGACCTGGATGAAGTTCTTTCCGCCCAGGGCCTTCCCATGCTCTACAACCTTGAAGTCCGGCCTGCCTTCGTCACCGCCGAGAACATCAATGACCTGATCCTCAGCGCTGGATTCTCTGGCGAGATCGGGCTTCTCAGCATCGACATCGACGGCAACGACTACTGGGTGTGGAAGGCGATCACCTGCGTCCAGCCCCAGATCGTGGTGGTCGAATACAACGCGGTGTTCGGCTCGGAGCGAGCACTCACCATTCCCTACTCGCCGGACTTCAGCCGCCAGCAGGCCCATCACTCCTACCTCTATTTCGGGGCTTCGCTTCCTGCACTCTGCCTGCTAGCCGAGGAAAAGGGCTACGCCTTCGTCGGATGCAATGGGGCCGGCAACAACGC
The DNA here is from genome assembly GCA_017859995.1 of Holophagaceae bacterium. Taxonomy (GTDB): domain Bacteria; phylum Acidobacteriota; class Holophagae; order Holophagales; family Holophagaceae; genus Geothrix. The sequence continues at coordinate 881 of JAFJUR010000007.1, forward strand.
CTACTTCGTCCGCAAGGATCTGGCCAGCCCCTTCCAGGTGTTGTCGCCGGAGGCGGGTTTCGTGGACAGCCGGTTCCGGGAATCCCGCGACGAACGCGGCCGCATGAATCGGCTGAGCGGTCCAGCCCGTCTAGCGGCCATTGCCAACCTGCCAGTGGTCGACCTCACATCCGGGCAGACCATCCCGTTGCGACCTCTGTGACAGTCGATGAGAATCCAACCTCTGCTCCTGCTGCTCCCAGCCGCCCTGCTCGCGCAGGCGCCGCACTTCACGCCCCGGGAGGCCATCCGGGCCGAGTGGGCTCGGCGGCCCCTGGCCTGGACCGAGGCCCGCAAAGCCGGCCTGCCCCCGGCCGACCGCGCCCGACTGGAACGGACCCTCCAGCGGATCGGCGGCCCTGGGGCTCCCGCCCTGCTGACCCCCGAACTGGATAACCCCACCCTGCCGATCTGGGAGGCCAAGGCCCGGGAGGCCCGCTCGCCTGAGGATCGCTTCACCGCACTGTTCTTCCTGAACCGCCTGAAATCCCCCAAGGCCCTGTCCGCCCTTGAAGGCCTTGGACCCGCCGATGCGGTGACCTGGCCCAGGCACCTGCATCTGGAGGGCGCCGTGTCAACGGCGCGCCTCAACGGCGCAAATCCCGGCCCGGCGCTGCAGGTCTTCCTCGACGCCCTGGGGAAAGCGGGCAAGGGGGATCCCGTGCGCGCCCAGGCCGCCCGGCTGCGGCTCACCCTGGCGGGGAAGGAATCGGACCTGCTGCCGCCGATCGCAGCCACCCCGGGCAGCCTGCTGGCCCTGATGGACGCCTGGAACCGCGCGCCCTGGCCCCAGCGGCGCGAGCTCGCCCTGGGGGCCTTCAAGACCCTCGACCAGAAGTCCCGCGCCTGGGCCGCCCTGGGCCTTCGCGCCCCGGATGCGGCCACCCTCGACCGGGCCTGCGTGGGCGTGCTCTCCCGTCTGGCTGAGGGCGTGCCCAGACCCGCCCCGGCGGAGGCCTTCCAGGCTGGAGGCCAGCCCTGGCTCTGCGCGACCCAACCCCTCGCCCGCTGGTACGGCTACCAGGCCCTGGCCAAGCTGGAGGCCCCCCTGCCCGCCCTCCAGCAGGCTCTGGCCCATGAGCCACCGCTCGGCGCCGACACGCCCATGCTGCTGGGGACCCTCCTCCCGGCGCTCCGGAGGCAGCTGCCCGATCAAGCCGATCAGGCGCGGGCGCGCCTCCTCGACGGGCCTGATGCGATCGCGCGAGCCGCCGCCATCGAGGACCTGCCATCGGTTCCGGCGGACCTCGACGCATTGACCCGCCGCACCTGGCAGGATGCCCAGTTCGAATCCCAGCAGGTCCTCATCCAGAGCTACGCGCGGTGGAAGCTCGCGACGGATGAGCAGAAGGCGCGGCTGCGGCCCTGGCTCCAGCACCCCAACTGGACCTGCCGCTGGGAGGCCTACCAGGCCCTGGCGAAGCTGGATCCGGCCACGCCGTGGCCCGCGGCGCCGAAGCCCACCGAGAAGGACCGGGCCATTCTCGCGGAGGCCATGCGGCTCGCCGAGCGCGGCCGACCCGTGCGGCTGCGCATCGCCTTCTCCCATGGCCGCTCAGTCACTTTGAAGCTCGACCCCACCGTGGCGCCGATGAACGTGGCCAACCTCGTACTGCTCGCGCGGAAGCGGTTCTTCGACGGCCATCTGGTCCCGCGCGTGGTGCCCGACTTCGTGGTGCAGATGGGCTCGCCCTACGACACCATGGATGGCGGCCCCGGGCACACGGTCCGCTGCGAGAACAGCCTCGCCTGGTACGGCCCGGGCAGCGTGGGCATGGCCCTTTCGGGCAAGGACACAGGCGGCTGCCAGTTCTTCATCACCACGAACGCCACGCCGCACCTCACGGGGCGGTACACCCGCCTCGGCGAGGTCGAGGATCCGGATCGCGCCTTGAAGCTGCTCGACGACCTGGAACTGGGGGCGAGGATCGAGACCATCACCGTCCTCAATCCTTGATCACCCCTCATGCGCTTCCCTACCCCGGAGTCTGTCCTGCTTCAACGTCCATGTGGTTTACGGCTGGTCATCTTTGCGGTCTTGGCGGTTTCACGACCTCTCCTCGCCCAGGCGCCCCTGCTCCAGGATGGTGCGGAAGACCTCCGCCAGGCACGGCTGACATGGGCGGTTGGAGAACCTCAGCAAGCGCCATTCCACATCCCATCCCTGGAGGTGGGGTTGGGCGGTGCCGGATCCGACGGACTCTATGCACCACTCGTTGGCGGCGAAGGTTTCGGGCACGGGATGCAGGGCTGGGGTGTTGGTCTTCAAGGAAAGTATTACCGGGGGGGATGGTCGATGTCCGCCACCGCCGTGACCTTCCGTGATGGGGAGGTCACTCGGGGGATCCTGCAACGCGGCACCCTCGCGTACCAGTCTCAGGGGGGCTGGCGCTTCGCCCTGGAGCAGAATCCCGTCCAATGGGGATTCGGCTCCAGCGGCGGCTACCTCATGGGTGACTCGGCCCGGGCCTTTCCCCGCGTGTCGGTATCCACCCCCGAGGCGACCCTGCACCTCTGGAGCGTCCCCCTGGGCCGCTGGTCCGCGGAGCTCTTCTACGGTCGTCTGGAGTGGAACCGCGAGGTCCCAGAGTGGATGAGCAATCGTCAGTTTCAGCTCACCGCTGTGGCGACCTCAGGGGATATCCGCCGCCCGGACCTTTCCGGAGCGAGGTTCACGGGACGCTTCGGACCACACGTGGAACTGAATCTCGCTGGAACCTCCATGTGGGGCGGTGTGGATCCGACCGGACGCAACCGCCAGCAAGGCTACACCTGGGAGGACTACGCCCTGGGATTCTTCGGAGCCGAGAACATCGGGCGCAGTGAAGCCAGCGGGGTGCAGGGACAGTTCGATCTCAGTAACTTCAAGCAGATCTCCATGGGACACGCCATGGCCGAAGCCCGCGTGCGGATCCCGGCGCTGGCGGACTACTTCGGCGCCAAGGGGGCGTCTGTCTACTTGAGCCGAGGTTCAAAGAATGTCAATTGGCAGTGGAAGGATTTCCTGAGGCATCCGTTTTCCGCCATCCGCCGAGACCTCAGCAAGGATTGGGAGCTCATCAAGCGCGGCAATGTCCGGGGTGGAGACTACATGCAGAGCATCTGGGGAAGGGGCACCCGAGAAGCGGTGCCCACGCTGGAGCACGCTAACGACATGATGGGCCTCCAGTTGGTGTGGGAGCAGTGGGACCTCGCGTTTGAATATGCGGATACCGTGAACATTCCGGCTGATGGAGAGGGTTATCGGGTCTATTCGCATAGCACCTATCGATCCGGCTACGCCCGCTATGGGGATTCCATGGGCCTGCCATTCGGGGGGGACGTCATCACCCGCACTGTGGACCTGGGCTTTCCCCTGATTTGGGAGGGCAAGGGCCGCTTCAAGGTTGTGAATGGTATCCGGGCTTTCCGTGACAACCTTGCCCTCTGGACGACCGCCCATCCAGGCCAGGTCCCGGAATTGGACCGCTTCTGGTTCCTCCAGGCGGACGCGCAGTGGCGGACACCCAACGGCCGCGTGGGTGCCAGCCTCTCCACCGAGCGGGACCGCAACCTGCAGTTCGTCGCCTCGGCCCCGCCCCGCTGGGGCTGGGCCTTCAGCGTCTTCCAGGCCTTCCGGGTGTTCTGAGCCCGCGTTCCGGGCTGCGCTATCCTGGAGGCCCCTTTCGAGGTCTGCATGGCGCTGTCCCGCGATCAACTCGTCCGCCGAGCGGCGCAGGAACTGCGCGATGGTTTCTACGTGAACCTGGGAATCGGCATCCCCACCCTCATCGCCAACGCGATCCCCGCGGGCATGGAGGTGGTCCTCCAGAGCGAGAACGGCCTGCTGGGCATCGGGCCCTTCCCCACGCCCGACGAGGTGGACGCCGACCTCATCAACGCCGGCAAGCAGACGGTGACCGCGGCGCCTGGCGCCAGCTTCTTCAGCAGCGCCGACAGCTTCGCCATGATCCGCGGGGGCAAGATCGACCTCAGCATCCTGGGCGCCATGCAGGTGGACATGGAGGGGAACCTCGCCAACTGGATGATCCCCGGGAAGATGGTCAAGGGGATGGGCGGTGCCATGGACCTCGTCGCCGCTGCCAAGCGCGTGGTGGTGGTCATGGAGCACACCAGCAAGGACGGCGAGTTCAAGATCCTCCGCAAGTGCAGCCTGCCCCTCACGGGCCAGCGCTGCGTGCACCGCATCATCACGGATCTGGCCGTCATCGACGTGGTGCCAGGCCGGGAAGGCCTGCGCCTGGTCGAAGTGGCGCCCGGCGTCACCCGCGAGGAGGTCCAGGCCCGGACCGAGCCGCCGCTGGTGATGGACCATGTGGTCGAAATGTCAGGAGTCTGATGTGATCCCCCTGAACCGCCTCCTGCCCGTGACGGGCGCCCTCCTCCTGCTCGCCTGCACCCCGCCGGGAGGAACCGTGCCTGCCAAATCGACAGAACCGTTCCAGCCCTCCGCCAGCATCCGACCTCTCGCCGTCAGCCTGGCCCGGGGCGCCACCCAGGTGTTCCAGGCGGAGATCAACTACCCCGAAGGCACCCGCTACCTGAGGCAGCCGGTGGCCTGGCGCGTGCTGGAAGCCGGGGGCGGAACCATCACCCCCGCCGGCCTCTACACCGCCCCGGCCGCGTCAGGCACCTTCCATGTCCAGGTGGCCCGCGAAGACTTTCCGGAGGTCACGGCCACCGCCACCGTCACGGTGAAGTGATGGACCTGTACGGCGCCCTGCGTCCGCTGATCTTCCGCCTCGACCCCGAAACCGCCCACGACCTTGCCTTCTGGCTGGGGGCTCGGGTGTGCGCCTGGCCCCGCCTCCCGGAGCCGGAGCTGCCCGCCGCCCTGCGCCGGACGGCCTTCGGCCTCGACTTTCCCAGCCCCCTGGGCCTGGCCGCGGGTCTCGACAAGGGCGCGACCCTGCTGCCGCTCTGGAAGGCCCTCGGCTTCGGCCACGTGGAGATCGGCACCGTCACGCCGCGACCCCAACCGGGCAACCCCAAACCACGCTTGTTCCGCTTCCCCCAGGCGGGCCTCATCCTCAACCGCATGGGCTTCAACAGCGAGGGCGCCGAGGTGGTGGCCGCCCGTTTGAAACATCGGCCCGAGGGGCTCATCGTGGGCGGCAACCTCGGCAAGAACAAGGAGACGCCGGAGGCCCAGGCCCTGGATGACTACCGCGCCGCGTACCGCCTCATCGCCCCGCAGGTGGACTACATCGCCCTCAACGTCAGCAGCCCCAACACGCCGGGCCTGCGGAATCTTCAGGCCCCCGAGGCCCTGAAGCCCCTGCTGGCGGGCATGCTGGATCTGCGCAGGGAACTGGGCCTGGATCGCCAGCCCCTGCTGCTCAAGCTGGCGCCGGACCTGGCCCCGGAAGACCTGGAGGCCATCGTCGAGGTGGCCGTGGCCTCCGGCATCTCCGGCCTCATCGCCACCAACACCACCCTGGACCGCGGCGTGGTGGCGGAACCCCTGCGCGCCCTGGTGGAAGCCAAGGGCGCCGGCGGACTCAGCGGCATGCCCCTCAAGGCCAAGGCCCGTGACGTCCGCCGGCGCATCCTCGCCGCCCTGCGGGGCCGCCTGCCCCTGGTGGCCTGCGGCGGACTGGGATCGGCCGAAGATGTGCAGGACGCCCTAGATGACGGTGCGGCACTGGCCCAGGTCTACAGCGCGCTGATCTTCGAAGGCCCCTCCCTGGTGGGGCGTATCCACCGGGGATTGGCCGAGTTCTGAACAAGGCTCGGAGGCCTGGAAGCTCGGCGCTACACTGGAAGGCCGAGGCATTGATGTTGTCACTGCATTCCAAGATCCGAGACCCCCGACTCCTCCCGCTGGCGGACAAGGTGCTGAACGGCGAGCGCCTGACCTTCGAGGATGGCCTGCTGCTCTACGAGACGCCGGATCTCAGCGGTCTCGGCGCCATGGCCCACCATGTGCGCCTGCAGCGCCACGGCCGGGCCGCCTACTACGTGGTGAGCCGGCGCTTGTCGTACACCAACGTCTGCTACACCCACTGCCAGTTCTGCGCCTTCCAGGCCAAGCCCGGCGATCCCAGGGCCTATTCGCTCTCCGCCGACGACATCATCAAGGAGCTGGAGAAGCCCGAGAACACCGGCGTGCGCGAGCTGCACATGACCTCGGGCCACAACCCGAAGCTGAAGGTCGAGTATTTCGAGGATCTCTTTCGGAAGATCAAGGCGCGCTTCCCGGCCATCCACCTCAAGGTCTTCACCATGATCGAGATGGACTACTACGCCCGGCTCTCGGGCCTTAGCACCGACGCCTTCCTGGACCGCTGCATGGCTGCGGGCCTGGAGAGCTGCCCCGGCGGCGGCGCCGAGATCTTCGACGAGGCGCTGCGGGAGCAGATCTGCATCGGCAAGAAGGACGCCCAGGTCTGGCTGGACACCGCCGAGCTCTGCCACCGCAAGGGCCTGCCCACCAACTGCACCATGCTCTACGGCCACATCGAGGAGGCGAAGCACCGGGTGGACCACCTGCTGCGCCTGCGCGACCTGCAGGATCGTTCGCTGAAGGTGGGCTACACCGGCTTCCTCGCCTACATCCCCCTGGCCTACCAGAACGAGGACAACGAACTGAGCGCCACCCACGTCATCCACGAGACCACTGGCACCCAGGACCTGCGCGAGATCGCCGTGGCCCGCCTGCTGCTCGACAACATTCCGCACATCAAGGCGTACTGGGTGATGATCTCGCCGGGCCTCGCTCAGGCGGGCCTCAGCTACGGCGCCGACGACCTGGACGGCACCGTCATCGCGGAAGAGATCGCCCACCTGGCCGGCGCCAAGAGTCCCCAGGGCCTCCAGCAGACCGAGCTGATCCGCCTCATCCGCGAGGCCGGCTTCGAACCCCTGGAGCGGGACAACCTCTACAACGTCTACACCGCTCAGATAGGCTGAAGCTGTTGCTTCAAGGAAAAGGTCACTGCCAAGACGCCAAGGCGCCAAGAAAAGCAGGCTGAGCTGAAGGTCACACCCACCTGATCCGGCAGCTCATGTGAACCATCTGCTCCTGCCTCCACACCTTCGGCCCGCTCCCCCCGTCAACAGTCCCTTCCTTCGTGTCCTGGCGAGAGTTTCTTGGCAGTTCTTGGCGCCTTGGCGTCTTGGTGGTAATTTTTTTCTCAGTCGACTTTCCGCTTCTCGTAGGCCTTCACCGGATCCAGCGCCGCGGCGTAGCGGCTGGTCCACAGGCGGTCGAAGATCCGGGCGGCCTGGCCCGCCAGGGGCGAATCGCGGAAGATGAGCTCGATGTTCCGCGACTCGGTGAAGTAGCCCTCGTCCCAGTTGCTGGTGCCCAAGGCCAGGTGCGTTTCGTCGGCCACCAGATACTTGCTGTGGATGGTGCGGGAGAACGGGATGTGGCCCTCCTTCGCCTCGGGAATGGCGGCCACCTTCACCTCCAGGTTCGGGATCAGCGTCAGGGCCTTCAGGTGCGGCAGGGCCCGGCCTCCCAGCACCCAGTCGGACACGAGAAGCTTCACCTTCACCCCACGCACGGCGGCGGCCCGCAGCGCGTTGTCCAGCACGGGCCAGTAGCGGTCCTGCCCGGCGATGGGCGAATAGGTGAGCAGCTGCACCCGCACCGAAACCTTCGCCTGGTCCAGCAGATCCACCAGGGCCTCGATGGAGGGCCGGATGTCCTTGGGGGTGAGGAAGGGCGGGCTGGCCACCAGCTCCACCTTGGACCGGGCAGACATGGGCGGCTGGGCCGGCAGGGTGGGCAGCTTGCGGGTTTCCGCGAAGGCCCAGTCCACCTCGAAGAGCCGTGAGAGCCGGGACACGATGACGGGCTCCGTGGTGCGCACGCCCAGTTCGTGGATGTGCTCCAGGGCCCGCCAGTCGAAATTCTGGCTGCCGAGGAAGGCCTCGCGGCCATCCACCACGAAGTACTTGGCGTGGAGGATTCCCTTGGTCACGCCCGCCAGGTCGAAGCTCCGCACCTCGGCGCCAGGGATGCGGCGGATGCGCGCCACGGTGTCGGGGTCCTGGCCGAGCATCTTGGCGGAGAGCAGGAAGCGCACCTTCACGCCCCGCGCCCCGGCTCTCTCCAGTTCCACCAGCACCGGCTCCAGGGCGCTGCCCGCCCGGTTCGTGACATAGAATTCGGCGGCTTCCACGCTCGTCTTCGCGCCCCGGATCAGCGCCACCCACACATCCTTGGCGAAGGGCAGCCCGGGGTCGGCGAGGTCCGTGTCCGCCGGAACCGACTGGACCAGCCTTGTGGTCGGCGGCGTCCCGGGTTCCTGCGCGGCAAGGGGCAGGGCCAGGCCGGACATCATGTTCAGCGCGAGCAGCAGGGGCAAGAGGCGGTCAGTCATGGGACGCTCCACCTCTGAGGATACGCCGTTGACGGGGGAGCTTCGGCCCTGCTGAGGTGAAGAGATGGAAACCAAGGCGGAGGTCCGCGCCCACCTGAAGGCCCGGCGGGAGGCCCTGCCGGAAGGCGAGCGCGCAGCCTGGTCCAAGGCCGTCGCGGGCCACCTCGACCGGCTCTGCCGGGACCGGGGCTTCCACCGCATCGGCGCCTTCTGGCCTTTCGGCGCGGAGGTGGATCTTCGCCCCGCCATCACCACCCATCCGGACTGGCTCTGGTTCTTCCCCCGGGTGGCGTCCACCCATCCACCCCGCCTGGTGTGGGGCACCGAGCCCCTGGAGCGGGGACCATGGGGCCTCATGGAACCGAGCCTCGCCCAGCACTTCCTTCCGCCCGTGCAGCTGCTGCTGGTGCCGGGCCTGGCCTTCGACGACGATGGCTACCGCATGGGCTACGGTCGCGGTTTCTACGATGCGTTGCTGGCGAAACTGCCCGACGAGGTGCTCACCGTCGGCGTGGGATTCGAGGCCCAGATGCGCCTGCCCGTCCCCGTGGAGCCCCACGACTGGCCCGTGCAGGCCCTGCTGAGCGAGCGGGGCTTTCGCATGCTGACGCCTGATGATTAGCCGAGTTTGAGGATGCTGGAACCGTCCGCGTAGTCCTCGGTGGGGGTCTCCCGCATTTTCTGCAGCACCTGCACCAGGGCTCGGATGCGGTCCACCATCTCGCCGATCTTGGCGAGCTTGACCTCTTCGGGGTATTTCCGCTGCAGCATCTCCACCTGCATGGAGATGATGGCCAGGGGATTGTTGATCTCGTGTTTCAGCGTGCCCGCCATCTGCCGGAAGGACTCCAGGCGCTCGGCGGCCAGGGCGCGCTGCTGCAGCTCCGTGTGGCCCCGCAACACCTGCAGGCGGTGGTGCAGCGCCTCCCAGCGGAAGCCCTCGGCCAGCCAGTCGGTGGCGCCCGCTTGGATGAGGCGCGGGGTGTCATCCTCCGTGCAGCGCACCACCAGGATGGGCGTGGTGGCGAAGGAAGGATGATGGCGATAGGCCCGGATGCAGCCTTCCAGATCGTGGGTGCCCTGGGCATCGATGACGAGGAACCGGAACTTGGGGAGGGGCGGCGGCGGCGGCTCGTGCTCCAGGGGGTGCAGCCAGAGGTTGCCGGCCTCCGCCACGGTCTGGAAGAGTCCCAGCAGGTTCAGCTCTTCGCTCACCAGGCCCAGCAGGGGCCGGGTGGGCTCCTCGGGCATGGCGTCGGGGCTTTCCGGAAGGAAGAGGTCCAGGGACTGGTCGGCCCATGCCCACCGAACGCCCGAATCCTGCAGCACACCCTGGGTCCAGGGGTCCGGCACGGGCCCATGAAGGCCAGCGGGCAGACCCAAGCGGAGGATTCGATACCCCCGTTCCTGATCCCAGCGAGCGGTCACCACGGTGCCAGGCGCGAGCTGCATGAACATGGGTTCGACGAGGCCCGCGAGGGCGGCCAGGAGGGGCCCGCCGGTCATCCATACGGAGGCAGTGGGTGCCTCGGTGGTGGTGAGCTGGGCCTTCCGCAGCCCCAGCAGGGATTCCCAGCGGTGGACCAGCTCCTCTTGCAGCGCGGCGAGGGCCAGGGGATGCCCGGCCAGGGGCGCATCCTCCAGGGCGCCGTCCCGGTGGCCTTGATCCATGAGGGTGCTCACGAGGTCGAGCTGGGAGCGGATGGCCTCGCCCATCGTCGCCGGCAGCTCCTCCGCCCAGCTCTGCACGCGGCGCAGGGGACCGGCCATGGCGGCGAGCAGCTGCCCGTGGCGTTCAGCCTCCCGCTGGCGCTCGTTGCGCAGGCGCAGGACCTCGCCCTGCTGCTCCGCCTGCCCCAGGGCCCGGCGGTTCATCATGGCCTGCCGCAGGGCCATGCAGCTCCACCAGGCTCATGCCCCCGAAGCGGGGATCCGCCAGGGGCCGGTTGGACAGCACCGCGGTGCGCTCGCTCGAGACATAGTCGAGCACCGATCGCGAAAGCCCGATGCCCTCCTGCACATCGCCCACCCGGTGCGCGGTGCGCCAGCCCATCTCCCCCTGGCGCATGGCCAGGAAGCCCCGGTCGCCGCCCAGCAGGTGGAGGGATTCCTCCAGCAGGCCCTTCACCATGGCGTCCGCGTCGGCCTGCCGGAGCAGCTTCTCGGTGGATCGCTGGAGCAGCTCGATGCCGCGCACCAGCACCAGGGCCTGGGCCGGTTCGGGACGGACCTCCTGGAACAGGTCCCCCACCCGCTCGGCGAAGGTGGTGCCGTCCAGGCCCGGGAACCCTTCCGTGAAGGTCAGCCGCCAGTCGCCCAGCTGCAGCTGGTCGCCGTCCTCCAGGGCCCGCCCCTGGGGCTGGTCGAGGGGCTGGCCATTCACCAGCGTGCCATTGGCGGAATCCAGATCCCGGATCCACCAGATGCCTCCGACCCGGTCGATGGACGCGTGGATGCGCGAGACCGAGGCCAGCCCGGGCTGGGCCACGGCGCAGGCGACCGGATCACGGCCCACCTGGCACGCCCCGTGGATGGCGTGCCGCATCAGCTGGGTCCCCTCCGTCCAGGACAGGTAAGGCATCGAACCTCCACCCCACCCTTTCGGTGCCCGGCGGCGGATCCTGAATTAAGCGGGCAAAGGAAACCGCGTGTCGTGGGTGCGGCTGGGCCGGAAGAAGAGCATGGTGTGGCCGATGGTCCAGACGTGCTCGAGCCCCGGCACCGCGGCGCAGAGGGCCTTGGCGGCCGTAGCTTCGTCCTCGAAGCTGTTGGGGTTGATCTTCACCTTCACGAGCTCGAGGCTGTCCACCATCACATCGAGTTCCCTGGCCTGGGCGGGGGTCACGCCGCCCTTCCCCACATGCATGACGGGCTTGAGCTTGTGGGCCTGGGCCTTGAGGGACTGTCGCTGTTTCGAGGTGAGCATCGGATCTCCGGGGTTCCAGTCTATCTTGGTTGGCGAGGTGCCCCATGCCCTGCCCGACCCTCCGCCCCCTGCTGCTCGCCCTGGCCACCCTGGCCTGCCTGGCCGCCCCGCCCCGGACCCTCCGGGTGGACTACGGCCACACCGGGGATGCCGCCGTGGAACGTTTCGGGGTGGATCGCGTGGTGCTGGAGCCCCTGCCCTGGCCCGGCGACCCCGCCAAGGCCGTGGACACCAGCAACCTCGGGAAGTACTGCTTCGAGGTGGCCGACAAGGCGACCGGGAAGGTGCTCTATTCCCGGGGTTTCGCCAGCATTTTCGGCGAGTGGGAGACCACCGACGAGGCCAAGGCCCTGAGCCGGACTTTCGGCGAATCCCTGCGGTTCCCCCAGCCCGAGGCGCCGGTGCGCATCCAGGTGAAGAAGCGCGATGAACGCAACGCCTTCAAGACCCTCTGGACCTTCGATCTGGATCCCAAGGACCCCCTCATCGAGCGGGCCCCGGCCCCCGAGGCGGGTGCGCTCATCGCCCTCCAGCAGAGCGGTGATCCGGCGGACAAGGTGGACTTCCTCATCCTGGGTGACGGCTACTCGGTGGCCGAGCGCGGGAAGTTCGAGCAGCAGGCCCGCAAGGTGATGGAGCTGCTCTTCCAGCAGACGCCCTTCAAGGAACACCGCAAGGATTTCAACGTTTGGGCCCTCTGCCCCGCCTCGAAGGAAAGCGGCATCTCGCGCCCCTCCACCGGCGTCCACAAGCGCACGCCCCTGGGCACCACGTACGACGCCTTCGGCAGCGAGCGCTACGTGCTCACCTTCGACAACCGCGCCTGGCGCGACATCGCCGCGCAGGCCCCCTACGAGTTCGTGGAAATTCTCGTGAACGCTGAGACCTACGGCGGCGGCGGCATCCATAACCTCTACAGCACGGCCTCGGCGGGCAACAGCACCATCGGCTACCTCTTCGTCCACGAGTTCGGCCACCACTTCGCGGGCCTGGCCGACGAGTACTACACCTCCGATGTGGCCGTCACCAACAGCCCCTCCCGGCCCGAGCCCTGGGAACCCAACGCCACGGCCGATCCCAAGCATCCCAAGTGGGCCTCCATGCTGAGCCCCGGCGTGCCCCTGCCCACGCCCTGGAAGAAGGATGAATTCGAGGCCCACAGCCACGCCTACCAGAAGGAGCGCCGCGCCATCCGCGCCGCCAACAAGCCCGAGTCAGAGATGGACGCGCTGTTCGCCCGGGAGAAGGTCTTCGAAACGAAGCTGCTGGGCACCGATGCCCACAGCGGGAAGGTGGGCGCCTTCGAGGGCGCCAACTACGAGGCCAAGGGCTACTTCCGCAGCCAGGAGGACTGCCTGATGTTCACCCGGGACGACGTGGGCTTCTGCGCCGCCTGCCGGGCCGCCATCGAGCGGGTGATCCGGCAGTACGCCAAGTAGGGCAGGTTCAGCCAGGCCCCAGCAGGCGCCGGAAGAGGCGGCCCAGCAGGGCTGCGGCGAAGGCCAGCCCGAGACCGAACATCCCCGCGATCACCACCTCGAAGGGCCAGAGGTTGTGGGAGGTGGGATCCTTCATCGTGTCCACCAGGACGCGCACCATCACGGCAGCCGGCACCGCGGCGCCCGCGGCGAGGGTGCCCCGGCCCAGCCCCAGGGGCGTCCACCCGGCGGCCCAGGCCGCGATGAGGACGAAGGCCAGGCAGCCCAGGATCGCCAGCGGATGGGACAGGCTGAAGCGGTTGTAGGGAGCCGTCCACCAGGGCAGGCCCGCCGCCAGGAAGGCGGCGCCGGAACAGGTCAGCCAGAGCTTCATGGGGCCTCCATCGCATCGGCGGATGCCTCATTCCGCCATGATTCCGGGCGCCGGGACAAGCCTTGCGGCGAAGGACTAGCGAGGGGCAGCCAGAGCCTTGGCCCGGAGGTCCCACAGAAACTGTGCGTCCACCCACCAGAGCGTCGTATTCCCGTTGCCGGGCAGGGTCCGCTCGGCCAGGAGGTCGGCCCAGCGGAGGGGCTTCCCCTCCAGCCGAGGGAGGGTCCGGTTGCTGCCGAAGAAGGCCACCTTGCCGTCCGGGCTGAGGTTGATGGAAAACTCGTCCCGGGCCGCGCTGTTCACGGTGGGGCCCAGATGGACGGGCTCGGTCCAGGAGCCGTCCTCGCGGCGGAAGTAGGCGTAGTAGTCCGCCCCGCCCAGGGAATCCGGCCGGCCCGCCATGGGCACGAGAACGAAACGCCCCTCGGGGTCCACCCGGGGGTTGGCCTGGTTGGCGCTCCGGTTGAAGGGGTCGGGGAGTTTCTCCGCCGGGCTCCAGGCGCCATCCTTCCACGTCGAGCGCATCACCCAGCCGCCCTGCCCCTCCTCCCGCAGGAAATGCAGCGCGCCGTCCCGGGTGACGGAAGGGTAGAAGGCATTGACGGTGCCGTTGACAGCCTCAGGCAGCCGCCGGGCCTCGCCCCAGCCGGCCCCCTCCCGCGCCATCATCCAGATGCCGAAACGGCCGGGTTCGGTCGCGCTGGGATCCGCGGGACGATCCGACACGAAGAAGAAGCGCCGGCCATCGGGACTGATGCAGGGTTCGAGGCACCGCCACCTCGGATCTCTCGAGAAGGAGGCCACTTCAGGGGCCGTCCAGCGGCCCGCCACCTGACGCGTCTCCAGGATCACCGCCTTGCCGAAGCCCGGGAGGAAGACGCCCACATAGATCTCGGCGCCGTCGGGCATCAGCGCGATGTCGCGGGTGGCCAGGCCGGAGTTCAGGCTGCCTGGCGCGAAGGGCACCGCCTCCCGCCCTGGCAGCGGCTGGCCGAAGTAGGGCGCGGTCTGGGCGGCCACCGGAAAAGCGGTCAGCAGGCTGGCCAGGGCGAAGATCCGTCGAGCACGCATGGAACCTCCCGGAGTGCCCCATGGTGACACCCTCCCACCAGCGGTTGGGATACCTCGGAGCCAGCCGTGAACGTCCCGGGGCGAGCTACTGGGCGGGCCCCGTGGCGGGCACGCCGGCGGTCACGTCCAGCAGCCGCTCCCGGCGGGCATGGTTGATCCGGTCGCGGATTTCCGCCGCCTCCTCGAACTTCATGTGGGAGGCCAGCTCCTTCATGCGCTTTTCCAGCTTCGCCACTTCGCGCTCGAAGTGCTTCTCCTCGAGGTAGAGCAGCGGCTCCTCAGCGGCCCGCTCCTCCTTGGTGACGTTGATGAATTCCCGGGCCAGGGCCTCGCCCATGACGTCATCCAGGTTGCGCTTCACGGTCTCGGGGGTGATGCCGTGCGCGGCGTTGTGGGCGAGCTGCTTCTGCCTGCGGCGCTCCGTCTCGCCGATGGCCTGCTTCATGGAACCGGTCATCACGTCCGCGTAGAGGATGGCCTTGCCGCTCACGTGGCGGGCCGCGCGGCCGATGGTCTGGATGAGGCTGCGGGTGTTGCGGAGGAAGCCCTCCTTGTCCGCGTCCAGGATGGCCACCAGGCTCACTTCCGGCAGGTCCAGGCCCTCCCGCAGCAGGTTGATGCCCACGAGCACATCGAACACACCACGGCGCAGGTTCTTCAGCAGCTCCACCCGCTCAAGCGTGTCGATCTCGCTGTGCAGGTACTCGGCCTTGATGCCCAGCTCCTGGTAGTAGGCCGTGAGCTGCTCCGCCAGCTTCTTGGTGAGCACGGTGACCAGCACCCGCTCGTCCCGCGCCACCACCTTGCGGATCTCCTCCAGCAGATCGTCCACCTGGGTGCCCACGGGGCGCACTTCCACAAGGGGATCCACCAGACCCGTGGGCCGCACCACCTGCTCCACGAAGGCGCCGCCGCACTGCTGCAGCTCGTAGTCGCCGGGGGTGGCGGAGACGTAGACCACCTGTTTCACGCGGCTCTCGAATTCCTCGAACTTGAGGGGCCGGTTGTCCAGCGCCGACGGCAGGCGGAAGCCGTAGTCCACCAGGGTGGTCTTCCGCGAGCGGTCGCCGTTGTACATGCCGTGCAGCTGGCCCGTGGCCACGTGGCTCTCGTCCATGAAGACGACGAAGTCCTCGGGGAAGTAGTCCAGCAACGTGTGGGGCGGCTGGCCGGGCTGGCGGCCATCCAGAAAGCGGCTGTAGTTCTCGATGCCGCTGCAGTGGCCCATCTCCTTCATCATCTCCACGTCGTAGATGACGCGCTGATGCAGGCGCTGCAGCTCGACGATCTTTCCATCGGCGCGGAACACGTTCTCCCGGGCCTCCAGCTCCGACTTGATGTCGTGGATGGCGGTCTTCAGCTTGTCCTCGGGCGTCACGTAGTGGGTCTTGGGCCAGATGGTGAGCTCGTCCAGCTTCTCGATCACCACGCCCCGCAGCGGATCCACCTTCGACAGCCGCTCCACCTCGTCGCCCCAGAGCTCGATGCGGTAGGCCACATCCTCGTAGGCCGGATAGACCTCCACCACATCGCCGCGGACCCGGAAGATGCCCGGCTCGAAGCTCAGGTGGTTGCGCTGGTACTGGATGGCCACCAGGTCGCGCAGCAGCATGGCGCGGTCGATGGTCTGACCGGTCTTCAGGGTCACGGACAGGTTCAGGTACGAGCTGGGATCGCCCAGGCCGTAGATGCAGCTGACGGAAGCCACCACGATGGTGTCGCGCCGCTCCAGCAGGCAGCGGGTGGCGCTGAGGCGCAGCTTCTCCAGCTCCTCGTTGATCTTCGCGTCCTTGTCGATGAACAGGTCCCGCTCGGGCACGTAGGCCTCGGGCTGGTAGTAGTCGTAGTAGCTGACGAAGTACTCGACCGCGTTCTCCGGAAAGAACTGCTTGAACTCGCTGAAGAGCTGGGCCGCCAGGGTCTTGTTGGGGGCGAAGATGAGCGCCGGGCGGCCCGCCCGGGCGATGGTGCTGGCCATGGTGTAGGTCTTGCCCGATCCGGTCACCCCCAGCAGGGTCTGGCAGCGGTCGCCCCGCTGCAGTCCCTCCACCAGCTGGGCAATGGCCTCGGGCTGGTCCCCGGCGGGAGAGTACGGCGCGTGGAGCTTGAACGGAATCGCTTTGGCCATGGGAAACCAGAAAACCACCAAGCGGCGAGTACGGGAAGGGTTCTTTTCGCCTTTCCTTCGCGTCGCCTAGGCGCAGCGAATGTCCCGCACCTGCATTCTCGTGGCCTTCCAGGCGGACCAGGCCTCCCGGAGGTCCCGCCGGCAGCGGGCCTGGTCCGCCTTCCACGCCTCACGCAAACGGCGCCAATCGGGCCCCTTGGCTTCACCCCGGCGCTTCCACTCAACCTTCCGCGCCACCCAGGCTTCCCGGTGGTCCTGCAGGGTTCCCAGGGCCTGATCCAGACGTCCCTTGGCCCGGTTCAGCCGGTCCACCAGGCCGTCCGCCAGACCGGGCGACGCCCCGGCCAGGATCGAAGCAAGGCGCTTGGCCTCCATGGCCACCCGCGCCTTCCGGATGTCCGTCTCCGGGGTCCTTCTCAACCCGTGGGCCAGACCCACCCCGGCGAACGCGGAGATGAGCCACTTCCCCGGGTCCCACTGGTACCACCGCGCGGCGTTCCGGTAGTCCCACTGCCACATGTGGTGGAAGTTGTGGTACCCCTCCCCGAAGGTGAGCGGCGCCAGCAGTCCGTTGTCCCTGGCGCTGTTGGCATCCGAATAGGGCTGGGTGCCCCAGCGGTGGGCCGCGGAATTGATGAGGAAGGTGCTGTGATGGGTCAGCACGATCCGCAGCAGCAGGCCCATGACCAGGTGCCCCCAGACATGCCCCGTGGCCAGACCGACGTAGACGGGAATGAGCGCCACCGCCGCGCCGATCCAGAAATGGTAGCGATGCTGCCAGCGGATGAGGGGGTCCCGCTGGAGGTCCTGCACACCCTCCAGGGGCCGCACTTCGCCGTCCATCACCCACAACCAATGGGCGTACCAGAAGCCGCGGGAGATGGCGTAAGGATCGCGGTCCGGATCATCCACGTGGCGATGATGCTGCCGGTGGTCGCTGCACCACCACAGGGCCGAGTTCTCGAAGGCGGCGGCACCGAAGAGGAGCACGCCCAGGCGCAGCGGCCAAGCGGCCCGGAAGGACCGGTGGCTGAACAGCCGGTGGTAGCCGATGGTCACCGACAGGCCCACGAGGGTGTACATCAGCGCCAGCATGCCCACCTCGCTCCAGCGCAACCCCTGCAGGGCCAGCTTGAGCGGCACCAGGATCAGCGCGAGCGCCAGCGTTCCCAGCAGGAAGAAGGTGTTCAGCAGGGAACGGCGCGCCTGATTGGCCATGAACCACCTGAGGCGCGAAGATCGCGCCTTCCAGAACCAATATAGGCTTCCGGACGATCCGGGCGGATCAGACCTTCCGCAGCACCAGGCAGCCGTTGGTGCCGCCGAAGCCGAAGCCGTTGTTCATGGCGTACTCGGCGTCGAAGGTGCCCGCCACGTTGGGTGTGACGTCCAGGTCGCACTCGGAGTCCTGGTGGTCCACGTTGATGGTGGGGGGGATCTTCCCGGTCTTCACGGCCATGACGGCCACGATGGTCTCCAGCCCGCCCGCGGCGCCCAGGAGGTGCCCGTGCATGGACTTGGAGCTGCTCACCTTGATCGTCTTCGCGTGGTCGCCGAAGACCTTCTGGATGGCGGTGCACTCCAGCTTGTCGCCCACGGGCGTGCTGGTGCCGTGCATGTTCACGTAGCCCACCTGCTCGGGCGCGATGTCGGCATCCTTGATGGCCGCCCGCATGACGCGCTGGCCGCCCTCGCCCTCGGGGGCCGGGGTGGTGATGTGGTTGGCGTCGCCGCTCATGCCGTAGCCGGCGACTTCCGCGTAGATCTTGGCGCCACGGGCCTTCGCCAGCTCGTATTCCTCGAGAATGACGATGCCCGCGCCCTCGCCCATCACGAAGCCGTCGCGGTCCACGTCGAAGGGCCGCGAGGCGCGCTCGGGCTCGTCGTTGCGGGTGCTGAGGGCGCGCATGGCGGCGAAGCCGCCGACGCCCAGCTGGTTCACCACGGAATCGCTGCCGCCGGCCATCATGCGGTCCGCGTAGCCGAACGCGATGAGGCGTGCCGCGTCGCCGATGGCGTGGGCCCCGGTGGCGCAGGCGGTGGCCACGGCGCTGTTCGGGCCCTGCAGGCCGTACTTGATGCTGGCCTGGCCGCTGGCCAGGTTCACGATGAGGCTGGGGATGAAGAAGGGGCTGGTGCGGCGGGGGCCGCGGTAACCGTTGGCCTCGTCCCAGATGGTGCTGAGGCCGCCGATGCCGCTGCCGATGTAGGTGCCGAACACCTCCCGCTCGGCCTTGGTGAGCTCGATCTGATCGAAGCCCGCGTCCACCCAGGCCTCGTGGGCCGCGCCCAGGGCGTACTGGATGAAGATGTCCATCTTCTTCTGTTCTTTCTTGTCGATGAACAGGTCCGGGTTGAAGCCCTTGACCTGGCCGGCGATCTTGCAGGCGAAGTCGGTGACGTCGAACCGGTCGATGGTGCTGATGCCGCTCTTCCCGGCCAGCAGGTTGTTCCAGGTTTCGGGCACGGTGAGACCGCAGGGATTGATGGTCCCCATTCCGGTGATGACGACGCGGCGGCGCTGAACGGTCCTGGTCATGGGTTCACCTCGGGTAGGCTCGGGAAAACAAACGTGCCGCAGGGCCATGGGGGGCGCTGCGGCACGTCAACTACGCGTAGGATCAAGCCTTCGCGTGCTTCTCGATGTAGGCGATGGCGTCGCCCACGGTGCGGATCTTCTCCTGCTCGCTCTCGGGGATCTCGAGGCTGAAGGCCTCCTCGATCGCCATGATGATCTCGACCGTATCGAGGCTGTCGGCGCCGAGATCGTCCACGAAGTGGCTGGATTCGGAAATGGAATCTTCGGGCTTGGCCAGCTGCTCAGCAATGATCGCAATGACCTTCTTACGCACATCAGCCATCGTGGGCTCCTCCAAACGAACCTGGAAACCCTAACATACACCCCGGCGGAAGTCCAAACCCAGGGTAAGGATGGCGCCGCAAGCCTTCCAGAACGGATGGATTGCGCTGAATCCCCAGGCGTGGAGGATGGTCCCATGGCCGCTCCCACACCCAGCGCGGAACCCGAGCACGGCTGGCCCCTCGGCTGGGGCGCCAGCCTGGGCGAGTTCCGCATCCACCTGACGGTGGAACGGGGCCTCTCCACGAACACCGCCTCGGCCTACCTCTCGGACTTGAACCACCTGGCCGCCTGGGCCTGCGAGGCCGGAATCCCCGCGGACGCTCTCGACCGCGACCACCTCACGGCCTTCCTGGTCTCCCAGCAGGCGCAGGGGAAGGCCCCCCGGAGCCTCGCGCGGATGAGCTCCAGCCTCCGTGCCTTCCTCACCTTCCTGCGGATGGAGGGCGGCGGCGGCGCGGGGCCCGAGGCGGTGGTGAAGGCGCCCCGGCCTCCGCGCATCCTGCCCCGCACGCTCGGCGAGAGCCAGATCGAGGCCCTGCTCAACGCGCCGGACACCGCCACGCCGCTGGGCGTGCGGGACCGCGCCTGGCTGGAGCTCCTCTACGCCTCGGGCCTGCGCGTATCGGAGCTCGCCGGACTCCCCGCCCTCTCGGTGTTCCTCGACGAGGGCTTCCTCAAGGTCACGGGCAAGGGTCGCAAGGACCGGCTCATCCCCTTCGGCACCGGCGCCGAGCGCTGGATCCGCGCCTGGCTCGCCCTCCGGCCCGGCTTCAAGCCCAGCGGAGGGGAACTGTTCGTGGGACAGCGGGGCGAGGGACTCACGCGCCAGCACCTCTGGCGCCTTCTCAAGGGCTACGCGAGAACCGCGGGCCTCCGGGCCGAGGCCGTGAGCCCCCATGTGCTGCGCCATGCGTTCGCCACCCACCTCCTCGACCACGGCGCCGACCTGCGCGCCGTCCAGGCCATGCTCGGCCACGCCGACATCAGCACGACCCAGATCTACACCCACGTCCACCAGACCCGGCTCCGCGCCCTCTACGACCAGATGCACCCGAGGAGCGGGCCTTGAGCAGCCTCAGAGCTGGGTGAGCAGGACGCCACCGAGCACGAGCACGGCACCGACGGCGAAGGCGGGCGTGATGGGCTGTCCGTAGAAGAGCCAGGCCAGCACGGCGGTGGCCACTGGCTGGCCGTTGGTGGCGATGGCCACCCGGCTGGGTTCCTTCATGGCCAGGGCATGGAACCAGAGGAGGTAGGACACCACGCTGGTCATGAGGCCGAGGTACACGAGCCCGATCCAGGCCAGGGGCGGCACCGTGGCCATCGCGAGCTTCGGCAGGCCGACGAGTCCCATCGGAATGAAGAGCGCCAGGCCGAAGAGAATCGAGAGGGTCGTGGCGCGCTGGGCGCCGTGTTTCTGCACGAGTGGCCGGCTCATCACGGTGTAGCCCGCCCAGGCCACCACCGCGACCAGCACCAGCAGGTCGCCCAGGATCCACCGCGGCGGAAGGGTTCCGCCCGCCTTGCCCGAGAAGAGCACCAGCACCCCCGAGAACGCCAGGGCGAGGCCCATCAGCTTGCGCGGCCCGGGTCGCTCCTGGCCGCGGACCCAGGCCAGGAGGAGCACCACGGTGGGCGTGAGCGCGTAGAGCAGCGCCGCGTGCGAGGGCAGCGTGTAGGCCAGGCCGCCCAGGAAGGCGAGCTGGTTCACGGCCACGCCGAGGAAACCGGCCAGGAGGTAGGTCCGCCATTCGGCCTTGGCCACGGGCCAGAGCGCCAGGCCCCGGATCCGGGCCAACACCAGGAACCCGGCCCCGGCGATGAGGAAGCGCAGCAGGCCGAGCGCGAGCGTGGGGATCGCATCCACGGCCGCCTTGCCCAGCAGGAAGGTCCCCACGGAGATGAGGGTGTGCAGGCCCATCACGACGGCGAAGCGGAGGTTCCGGTTTCCCATGGATCCAGCGTGGCCGCGATGGCTCCCCGCCGTGCCATCGAATTGTGCGGTGGACCGTTCCCGCTCGAGTGGGGGATGATGGGCCAGGAGCCTGACACCATGGCCGTGACCAAGACCCCCCGCAAGAAACCCGCGAGCGCAGCCGCCCCTGCCGACGAGGCCAAGCCCGCGGCCAAGACCAAGGCCACGCCGGCGAAGAAGGCCGCGGCCAAGAAAACCGAAGCCGCCGAGCCCGAAACCGTGAAGCCCATGAAGCCCGCCAAGGCCCCGGCGAAAGCCAAGGCCGCCAAGGCCGTCGAGCCCGCGCCGGTGGCCGCCCCCGCCCTCCCCGAGCCCGCGCCGGCCGCCCCGGTTGCGGCTCCGGCGGCGAAGGTCGCGGCGGGCACGCCGGCCCTGTCTCCGCTGGCGCAGACCATCCTGGAGGCCATCTGCGAGGGCCGCGCCGTGGAGTTCATCTTCGCGGATGCAGACGCCAACGCGCCCCGCACCTTCGAGCCCCGCCACCTCACCTTCGACGCCCTCAGCCAGGCCTGGTACGTCTGGGGCTGGGATCGCCGCTACAACGCCGAGCGCCACCACCGGGTGGACCTCCTGGCGGAAGTGAACGCCGTGGAGGGCGCCGGCCGCGCGGCCCAGGGCCCCTACCCCGAAGGCACGCCCGCGAACCAGATCGGCGGCTGGCTGGGCGGCGAGCCCATCGCCGTGAAGGCCACCCTGCTCAAGCAGTGGGTCTTCGCCGTGAAGCAGGCGCCCCCGGCCTTCCCGAACTTCAAGATCGAGGAGCAGGGCGACGGCCAGGCCCTGGTCTCCTTCACCGCCACGGACCTGCGCGCCATCGCCCGCTGGACCATGCAGTTCGGCGATGGCATCCAGGTGCTGGAACCCGCGCGCCTGGTGGACCGCATCAAGCAGGTAGGCGCCGTGTGGGCAGGCCGCGAACGCGCCGTCGCGCCCCCGCCACTCCCCCGCGCGGCGCACCGGCCCGAACCGACGCCTGAGCCGCGCCGTGGGGAATCCCGCCCCCACGCCGACGCCAAGCCAGAGCCGAGGCCGGAGTCGAGGTCCGAGTCCCGGGCCGAGTCCAGGCCGCATCGGGAACACCGCCCCGACCGTGACCGCGATCGAGACGAGGCTCCGAAGGGCAAGGCCGGCAAAGTCGAGGTTATCCGCTTCGACCGCCTGTAGCCGGGAGGCTCAGGGCTCCAGCCACCAGCCGCGACGGCCGGGCACGTAGCCGTAGGTCTGCCCGAGGGGGTTGTAGCCCAGCCCCTTCAGGTGCCGGTCCACCACCAGGTAGGCCACGCCATAGGTCAGCTGCAACATCGGGTGATCCCGCTGCAGGCGCTCGTTGATGCGCAGGTAGAGGTCCCGCCGCCGGCTTGGATCGAGCTCGTGGCGGCCCTCCTCGAACCAGCGGTCCACCTCGGGGCTGTGGTAGCGGGTGACGTTCGTGCCGCCCCGCACCCCTTCGGACGTGAACAACGGGCTTTCGTTGTCCGGGTCCAGCCCCGTGTTCCAGGTGAAGTCCCAGATGTCCCCTTCGCCCTTGATGGCCAGCACATAGGGCTCGTCGATCGGGGTCCGGCGGAGGTCCACATCCACGCCCACCTTTCGGAGCGCATCACGGAAGGCCTCGGCATGATCCTGCTTCGAATAGCCCCAGGCGGAGAAGAACACGAGATGGAGGCGCTTGCCCTTGGCATCCTGCCGGATGCCATCGGGGCCGGGCTTCCACCCCGCCTCGTCAAGGAGGGCCGCCGCCCGCTCAAGCCGCGGCAGGGGGCCCGCCGTCTGGTCGAACGCCCAGCTCTGGGGGGGCCAGAGGCTGGTGGCCAGGCGCTCCGCCCGCAGCTTGCGCTGGGCTTTCAGGAATTCCCAGGGCAGCGCCGCGGCCAGGGCGGCCCGGAGTTTCGGGTCGCCGAGCAGGCTCCGCCGGGGATCGCAGTTGAACCAGAAGGTGCTGAAGGAGGCCAGGGGCGTGGATTGCGCGAGGAGGTTGCCGTCGCCGAAGGCGCCCCGCCGGAGCAGGTAGTGCCGGAACCAGTCGAGTTCGCCGAAGTGGTACTCATGGGCCTTCAACTGGCGGCCGTACTCCGCCGGATCCGCCGGCTGCACGCGAAACCGGAAGGCCGGCCAGCGACCGGGATGAGGCCCCTGATAGGCCTTCCACAGCTCGAGCCGGATTTCCCGCGAGTGGGCCCCGGGCAGCACCCGGTAGGGCCCGGAACCAATGGGCGCGAAGTTGAGCGGGTGCTTCAGGGGCTCGCCTGACAGGTCGTAGCTTTTCCGGGGAACCGGCTGAAAGTTGTACAGGTCGGAAAGCAGGGAGGCCCGCGCCTTCTTCAGGTGGATTCGCACCCGCAGCGGCCCCTCGGCCACCAGGCTATCCAGGGTGCGGACGCCCACCAGGTCGTACACCTTCCGCACCTGGGGCAGCGACAGCATCCGCCACGTGGCCACCAGGTCTTCGGCCTCGATGGGCGAGCCGTCGTGCCAGGTCTGCCCCGGCCGCAGCTTCAGGAGGATGTCCCGGCCGTCCTTCGAGATCTCCCAACCCTCCAGGAGCTGGGGCACGAAGACGCCGTGCTCATCCAGGGCCACCAGCCGGTCGAAGGCCAGGTCCACCACCTGCGCCTCGACCTCCCGGGCCAAGAGGAGGGGATTCAGGCTCAGCACCGGTTTCTCCAGCGCCACGGAAATGGGCTGCGCCACCAGGGACAGCGCCGCCAAACACCAGCCGATCATCCACCGCATCACAATCCGTTCTCCAGCTTCCAGCCGCGCCGCCCGGGCCAGAAGGCGAAGCTCTGGCCCAACCGGTTGAAGCCTACCCCGTGGAGCCGCCGGTGCACCAGCACCCGGGTCTGCTGGTAGTTGATGGGGATGATCGGTTTGTCCCGGTGGATGATCTCCGCAATCTGCAGATAGATCTTCCGGCGCGCCTCGGGATCCAGGGTGTGGCGTCCCTCCTCGAAGAGGCGGTCCACTTCGGGATTGAGGTAGGAGCTCACATTCGCGTGGGTGAGGTAGCCCTCCCGCGTGAACAGGGGGCTGTCCACGTCGGGGTCGAGGGCCAGCGTCCAGCCGAAGGCCCAGAGATCCCCTTCGTGGCGGGCGGCCTTCTCGGAGACCACGTGGAACGGCAGGGTGCGGACCTCGACCTGGACCCCGATCTTGGCGGCCTGGACCGCCAGGAGGTTCAGAACGCTCTGATGGTTGGCGGGCGCCGGCTGGTAGCCCACCAGGGCGAGGCGCCGGCCCTTTCCATCCTGCCGAATGCCGTCAGGGCCGCGTTTCCAGCCGGCGGCATCCAGGAGGGCCTCGGCCCGCTCCGGCTGAGGCAGGGGACGCGACCGGGTGTCGAAGGGCCAGCTTTCGGGGGGCCAGAAGCCTGTGGCGAGCCGGCTCGGAAAGAACCTGCGGGCGCGGGCCAGGTGCTGCCAGGGCACCAGTTCCGCGAGGGCCTGGCGAAGCCGCAGATCTCCGAGCAGGCTGCGCCGTTCGTCGCAGTTCAGGAAATAGGCGCCGAAGGAGGCCAGGGGAACCGACATGGCCTGCACCAGCCCGGCGCCCTGCGCCCCCTTGCGGACGAGGTAATAGCGGAGGGGCGGCGCGGTGGAAAAATGCAGACGCTCCGCCTTGAACTCGTCGAGCAGAGCCTTCGAGTCGGTGGCGTCCCAGAGCTCGAACGCATCCGCCAGCCCTGGGTGGGTACCCCGGTAGCCGCTCCACCGCTCCAGGCGGATGCGCTGAGTCGTGGCGCGTTCCACCACCCGATAGGGCCCTGAACCGATGGGCAGGAAATTGACCGGGTCCTCCGCGGGCCGCGGGCCGACGGCGTACCGGTGCCGGGGTACGGGAATGAAATTGTAGAGGTCGGAGAGCAGCGTCCCCCGGGGCCGCTTCAGGCGGATGCGAACAGTGAACTGGCCCTCCGCCCGCAGGTCATCCAGGCTGGCCACCCCGGACACCGTGTCGGCCACCTGCCTCACCCGGGGCAGCCGCAACGACCGCCAGGTGAACACCACGTCCTCCGCCTCGATGGGACGACCGTCCTGCCAGGTGAGTCCGGGCCGGAGCCGGAGCACCACCTCCCGGCCGCCCTTGAGGATGGTCCAGGATTCCAGCAACTCGGGAATGAAATTGCCCTTGGCGTCGAGGGTCACCAGGCGGTCGAAAACCAGATCCACCGCCTCCGTGTCCGTGTCCTGGGCGATCAGCAGGGGGTTGAGGGTGGTCCACTCACTGACGGAAATGCGGATCGTGTCTCCCGCCGGGAGGGCGGTCGTCAGGCAGAGGGCCAGCAGGAGGGGGCGCCATGGCATGGTGTCCGCTTCATCGGTGCCTGCGGGGCATTCCTGAGTACGGGCGTCAGCGCGCCTTGGCACCGGCTTCCAGCAGTTCCACCAGCGCCTCGGCCATGCTCTGCCCCGCCCGGGGCGGGTTCTCCACCACCGATCCCATCAGCTTCTGGTCGCCGCCGGGCTGGGTGGCGAAGAGGTAGAAGGTCGGCACCCGGACCACCTTCTGCGGCGCGCACCCCTTGGGCCAGGCAGCGGCGTCGAGCGTCTTGTCGCGGTTCACCCCGAGGTAGTGCACCTCGACGAAGGGGTTGGGCTCCGCCTCGAGGGCCAGCAGGCCCGGCAGCTGGTAGTGGCTGTCGCCGCACCAGGAGCCGAACACCGCCACGAGGGTGAAGGGCTGGCGCACGGCCTTCCAGCGGGTCTGCAGGTCGGTCGTGAGCTTCACTGTGGCCAGGTTCTCCCGGAAGACGGCCCGGTGGGCCAGGATGGCCTTCGCGGTGGTGGGGCCCAGCAGCAGCGGCTGGTGATCCCGGGCGTCCACCAGGGGCCCGGCGGGCAGGTGGCCCGGGGCCGGGGCGGCGACGGGGGCCTGGGCCAGCAGACAGGCGGTTCCGAGGGCCAGAAGGGCGACTTTCATGGGCTTCTCCGAGGTGACGTGTAGCCTCGCGATAAACTTGACTCGTTTGCTCAAGAATACTAGCCTGGAACCTGGAGCGCCCTACGTGAAGATTTCGGCCCGAGGCAGGTACAGCATGCAGGCCCTGTTCGACCTGGCCCACCACAGCCATGGCCAGCCGGTGCCCCTGCACGTGATCGCCGAGCGCCAGAAGCTCTCCCTGCCCTTCCTCGAGCAGATCTTCAACAAGCTGAAAAAGGCCGGCGTCGTCGCCAGCGTGCGCGGGCCCAAAGGCGGCTACATCCTCACGCGCCCCTGCAACCAGGTGAGCGTGGGCGAGGTGCTGCGCCTCACGGACAGCAGCTTCTACGCCGTGGCCAAGCAGGATCCCCGGGCCGGCCAGGCCGCCCTGATGGCCGACGAGCGCATGAGCGAGCTCCTCTGGAACCGGCTCTCCGACCACATCTCCGCCTTCATGGAGAAGGTCACTTTCGCGGACCTGTGCTCCGAGACCTCCAGCAACACCTGCCCCGACTGCACCTGCCCCGAGTACGTCAAGGACGTGCAGGGCCAGATCGTGCGCGGCGAACGCAAGGCCTGCGGCGTGATGTGACCCGTCTGCGGAAGGGCCCTAGCCCTTCCCCTTGACGCACAGGCATGAGGTCTCCGCCCTCACCTGGGCGCGGCCTTGGGCACGGCGGAGCTCCTCCTCCGCGGCCGCGGCCTCGGGCTTCCGGCCCTGGGATGCGAGCGCCTTCTGGAGGCCCAGGAGGGACCAGAAGTTCGCGGGGTAGGCCCGGAGGTCCGCACGGTAGACGACCTCGGCCTCCCTGGCCCGGCCGGCAGACAGGAGCACGGCCCCCAGGGCGTGGCGGGCGGGGACGACGCAGGCGGGCGGCTCGTCGTATTTGAGGGCGTCCTCCAGGCGCACGGCCTCTTGCAGGCGCTGGATCGCCTCGTCCACCCGGCCCTGGCCGAAGGCGATCTCACCGGCCAGGAACGCGCGGGACACCTGCATCACCTGGCGGGCGTTGTTGGAACCCCATAGGTGGCTCTCGGGGATCGCGGGGAGGGCTGCCTCGAAGGCCGCCTGCGCTTTCTGCGCCTCCTCGTTCCGGCCCGTGGCGGCGAAGGCCGTGCCCCGCAGGGCGTGCCAGCAGGCTGTGGCCAGAGGCAGCCGGGCATCCGGCGCGGGCTCCGCCAGCAGTTCGTCCCATAGGCCGAACCGCTTCAGGGTCTCCCAGTACCGGGTGGCGTAGGCCTCGGCGAAGGTGGCGTTGGCCACCACCCAATCCAGGGGAAAGGCCGTCACCACGGCCCGGCTCTGCGCGAGGGCCACGTCCTTGCGGCCTTCCATGAGGGCCGTGTAGGCCAGGAAGTCCGCGTTGTGCACCATGTAGATGCCGTAGAACCCGATTTCCGGCTGGCGGGCCCGATAGCGGCCATCGGCCTCCATGGCCCGCTCGTTGGCCTCGGCGGCACCGCCCCAGTCGCCGATCCGCGCGTAGATGTGGCCGGGCATGTGGACCAGGTGCCCCGCGTCGGGCACCAGCCGGCGCAGGCGGTCCGCGGCGGCCTTGGCCCGCTCAGGATGGGGCGAGCCCTCATAGGCGTGGATGGTGAGGTGGAGGGCCAGGGGATGGTTCGGGGCCATGGCCAGGGCCCGGCGGAGGGCGGCGAGGATCTCCAGGGTGCCGGGCTGGGGTTCGCCCGCCCGCGTCCACTGGTCCCAGGGCCGCGTGTCCATGAGGGCCTCCGCGTAGAGCGCCGCCACATCGGCGTCCTTGGGGAAACGGGCCGCCACCCGGCCCATGGCCTGGGCGTAGGCCGCATCCAGGGCGCCGCGGTCCGCCGGATTGGGCATGCGGTAGCGGGCCCCCAGGGCCTCGATGAGGGCCCGCTCCAAGGGCGGCGCCCCGGCGGCGCGCTTCTGGGCCTGGCCGAGGGCCTCCCAGGCCGTCTTGGCCTGGGCCTCCTCCATGACCGGGTTGTTGATGTGGGGCCCATTCACCAGGGCCAGCCCCCACCAGGCCATGGCGCAGTCGGGATCCAGGCGCAGCGCCTCCTGGAAGGCCCGGGCGGCGGCTTCGTGGTTGAAGGCGTAGGCCCAGACCAGTCCCTGGTCGAAGGCCGCCTGGGCCCCGGGAACCCGTGTCGCGATGCGGCGCTGGTGCCGTCCCAGGTCGTAGGGCCGCCAGGGCGCCGTCCCGGATTCGGGAACGGTGGCCGAGGCCAAGGCGCAGGTGAGGATCAGCACAGAAAGGATGAAGCCCATCAGTCACCCCCTCAAAAAACTTTGTGCCACCTTATTTCAATGGGACTAAAAAGGCAATGTCATCATTTTCGCGATCAATAAAACATGCCACCGGCGGTGCTATTGTTTTGTTTTGGATGCACGCTGAATGAGCAATCCCTGCGCCCTCCCCAGCCTGGCCCTGCCGCCCACCGAGGCCGACCTCGCGACCCTGCCGAAGCTGGAGCGGAAGATCGCCCGCCGTGTGGGCGAGACGAACGCCGCCTACAAGCTGATCGAGGCGGGCGACCGCATCCTGGTGGCCGTCAGCGGCGGCAAGGATTCCTGGGCCCTGCTCGATGTCCTCGAACGGCTGCGGAAGCGGGCCCCCGTGGCCTTCCAGGTGGAGGCGGTCACGGTGGATCCGGGCTTTCCCCAGTTCAACCCCGATCCCATCGCCGAGACCTGCGAGCGTCTCGGCGTGCCCCACCACATCATCCCGGCCCCCATCGACAAGATGGTGCGCGCCAAGCCCGAAGAACTGCCCTGCATCATCTGCTCCCGGCTGCGGCGCGGGGTCCTCTATTCCTTCGCCAAGCAGCGTGGCTTCTCGAAGATCGCCCTGGGCCATCACCTGGATGACCTGATCGAAACCCTGCTCATCAACCTCTTTTTCGAGGGCCGCCTCAGCACCATGCCCCTGCGCCT
Source organism: Holophagaceae bacterium (assembly GCA_017859995.1). Taxonomy (GTDB): domain Bacteria; phylum Acidobacteriota; class Holophagae; order Holophagales; family Holophagaceae; genus Geothrix. The sequence goes on from JAFJUR010000007.1 coordinate 29,868, forward strand.
GGTGAGCGACGACGGCGCCAACACCGTCATCCGCCCCCTGGGCACCTGCGAGGAGAAGGACCTGCAGCGCTACGCCTGGCTGCGCGGCTTTCCCATCGTGCCCTGCGGCTGCCCCCTCTGCGGCTGTTCCAGCCTGGAGAGCCGCCGCAAGCAGGTGAAGGAACTCATCGCCGGCATGGAATCCAGCATCCCCCGCCTCAAGGCCTCCATGCTCGGCGCCATGGGCAACGTGAAGCTCTCCCACCTGCTGGACCTCAACCTCGGCGCCCTGCATGCCACGGGCGTGGACGAGGCGGTCGAGCGACTGGGCTAATCCAAACTCAGCCACAGCCCCTTGAGGTAGAACCCCTCGGGGTGGTTCAGGCTGTACGGATGGTCGGCGGGCTGGCCCAGGTGCGCCAGCACCCGGGCCTCGCGGCCCGCTTCCAGCAGGGCGGTCCACACCGCTTCCTGGAAGCGCATCCGGTCGAGGTGCTGGCTGCAGGAGAAGACCCACAGCATCCCGCCGGGCGCCGTGGCGCGGGCGCCGAGGCGGAAGACGTCCTTGTAGGCCTTGAAGGCCTTGTCCACGTCCTTGCGCTGTTTGGCGAAGGCGGGAGGATCGACGATGACCCGGTCCCAGCCGAAGGGCTCCAGCGTGCGCATCAGCTCGAAGGCGTCTCCTTCCATCCGCAGATGGCAGGCGGGGTCCAGCCCGTTGCCGGCCCAGTCGCGCTCCGCCTGATCCAGGGCCGGGGCGCTGATGTCCAGGGTGGCCACCTCCACCGCGCCGCCCAGTCCCGCATGGATGCTGAAGCCGCCGGTGTAGCCGAAGGCGTTGAGCACCCGGCAGCCGTCGGCGTGGGCGCCCACCTGCAGGCGGTGGGCCCGCTGATCCAGGAAGAAGCCGGTCTTCTGGCCCCGCAGCAGGTCCACCGTGAGTTTCGCGGCGCCTTCGTGCACGGTGACCGGGCCTGCGAGGCTGCCCTTCAGCAGGCGGTTCACGGGATCGAGTCCCTCCTCCCGGCGACCCGACTGGCTGCGTTCCACGAAGGCCGTGATGCCCTCGCGCTTGCCGATCTCGAAGAGGATGGGCCACCAGAGGTCACGCAGGGCCTCGAGCCCCGCCGTGCCCACCTGGAGGACCAGGGCGTGGGCGTAGCGATCCACCACCAGCCCCGGCAGGCCGTCGCCCTCTCCGAAGATCCAGCGGCAACCGCCCCTGGGATCCCACAGGCCCAAGGCTTTGCGCAGAGCCAGGGCCGCTTCGAAGCGGGCCCGGAAGAAGGCTTCGTCCAGGGGGGCGTCCTCGAAGCGGAAGAGGCGCGCCGCCAGGGGATTCGCCGGGCTCGCCGTGCCCACCCCGAGCACCTGGCCGGAATCGTCCGCCAGCCGCACCAGGGTGGCCTCCGATGGCTTGGCCAGGGCGCCCGAGAACACCCAGGGGTGGCGCTTGGAGATCAGCGTCTCCTTGCCGGGTTTGAGGCGCAGGAGGGGGTAGGGCCAACGTGGGGTGCTCATGGAACCAGGGTAGCTTGATAACCTGGAGGGATGCGCCTCTCCGCCCGGTTCCTTCCCATCCTCGCCCCCATCTTCACCCTGGTCCTGCAGGCCGCGCCGCCGGTCCTGATGCTCAGTGCCGACGGGCTGGGCGCCGACCAGTTCACCGCCCGCACCATGCCGAAGCTCTGGGCGCTCTCGGAGGAGGGGCGCCGCGGCGAAGGGCTGCCCCCCTTCCCCGCCACCACCTTCAACGGACACGTGACCCTGGCCACGGGCTGCTGGCCCGAGCACCACGGCGTCGTGGCCAACGGCTACGTGGATCCGGCCTCGAAGACGCTGGTGCCGGTGGCCTCCCGCATGGAGGACCTGCAACGCGAACCGCTCTGGGTGGCCGCCACCCGCAGCGGGGTGCGCACCGCGGTCTTCCAGTGGGTGGGCGCCACGGGGCCCTGGGAGGGCGTGTCGCCCTGGCGCCTCGAGGTCTTCCGCCTGGGCCGCCCCGACACGGAGGCCCTGGCCTTCAGCGAAGCCGCCCTCAAGGATGGCGCACAGCTCGTCATGGCCTACCTCTCGGGCACCGACGAGGAGGGGCACCTGCAGGGGCCCCACAGCGAGGCCGCCCATCGGAAGCTCAAGGCCATGGACGATCAGCTCGCCCCCTGGCTCCAGCGTCTGCAGGCCGCGTACCCAGGGCTCCGCGTCATCATCACCGCGGACCACGGCATGGCGCCCATGCGCCGCCGGATCCACCTGCCATCGCTGCTGGACGGCATCGGCTGCGAGCTCATCACGCACGGCGGCAGCGCCTACGTCTACCTCCAGAACCCGCAGGATGCCCCGCGGGCCCTGGCGCGCCTGCGCCGGGCGGGCCTGAAGGCCTGGTCGCGGGAGCGGATTCCCGCCGCCTACCACCTCGCGGGGAGCCCCCGGGTCGGCGACCTCGTGGTGCTGGCCAAGCCCGGCCAGTGGCTCTCGAAGGCCCGCTCCAGCCGCGAGGAGCAGGACGAGCGCCACGGACGCTGCGGCGCCCACGCCTATACCTCGGACACCCCGGCCATGCGCACCTGGCTCGTCGTGCTCGGCGCCGGGCGGGGCCCCCTCGGACCCGTGCCCCTCTGGGATCTGGCCCCCACCGTGGCCTCCTGGCTGGACATCCGCTGGAACCAGGCGCCGGACGGACGGCCCGTGCCTAGGCTGACCGGACGGTAGACATCACCGGATCAGCGCCAGCAGCACCTGGGCCAGCACGATCTTGAGGATGGTGGCCAACGGGTAGACCGTGGCGAAGCCCACGTTGGGCAGGTCGTTGCCCGTCTGGTGGCTGGCGTAGCCCAGGACCACCGGTTGCGTGTGGGTGCCCGCCAGGATGCCGAACATGATGTTCAGGGGGATGCCGAACAGCTTGTGGCCCAGCACCATGGTCAGCGAATCCGCCACGAAGCAGACGAGGAAGGCCGCACCCAAGAAGATGGGCAGCACCGAGGCGTCCTTCGAGACGATGGCCCGGAAGCCCTCTCCCGAAATCACGCCGATGCCTGCCGCGAAGAGCACGAGGCCGAATTGCCGGATCGTGTGGTTGGCGCTGTAGGGGAAGTTCCAGACCAGCGGCCCGATGCGGTGGAACCGGCCCAGGATCAGCGCCACGGCCAGGGGACCACCCGCGAAGCCCAACTTGAAGATGATGCCGTGGCCCAGGGGGATGGGCAGCTGGCCCAGGGCGAGGCCGGCGGCGAGCCCCATGGCGAAGGTGAGGAAGCTCACTTCGCTGAGGGCGCGGTAGCTGTCTCCGAAGAAATCCTCGATGGCCTCGATGTTGTCGCGGCGGGTCGTCACGCGCACCCGGTCGCCCAGCTCCAGCACCGTGTCGCCATCGGGCACGAACCAGAGGTCGCCCCGGCGCACGCGGGTGATGATGGCCTGGTGCTTGTTCACCAGGTCGAGCCGGCCTAAGGGCACGCCCACCACGTCCCAGCGCGACACGAAGACCCGCGTGGCGTCCAGGGCGCTCTGATCGCGGTCCAGCTCCACATGGCTGCGCTCGCCGATGAGCGCCTCCACCTGCGCGAGGTCATCCGGAGAGCCCACCACAGTCACCAGGTCGTCCAGCTTGAGCCGGAAGTCCGGGGTGGGCAGCAGCAGCTCCGCCTTGCGCAGCACGCGACCGAAGACGACGTGCAGCTGCCCGGCGGCGCAGAGGTCGCGCTTGCTCATGGCTTCGGCCTCGGGCTTGGTCACCCGCACCGTCCAGACCTCCAGCTTTTGGTGGCCGGTCTGGTAGTCCTTGAGACCGTCCGCCTCCTCCTTCAGGTTCACGCGGAACACCTTGGAGCTGAGGAGAATGATGAGCATGGGCACCAGCACGCCGATGGGATAGGCAATGGCCGACGCAACGGTGGGCTGGGCCAGCTCCACCGGGCCCACGCCCGCCATGGTCTTCACCCGCTCGATGACGCCCGCCAGGGCGGGCATGTTCGTGAAGCTGCCGGTGAGCAGGCCCGCGGCATAGCGGGCGTTGAAGCCCATGGCCTTGGCCAGTACCACCACGAAGGCCGTGGAGGCCAGCATGACGAGGAAGACCACGGCGTTCTTCTTCATGCCTTCCCGGCTGAAAGCAGCCCAGAAGCTGTGCGAGATGGAGAGGCCCATGGCGTAGACGAACACCGCCAGGCCCAGTTCATAGACAAGCTTCATCTCTTTGGAGATGTCCTTCTTCAGGCCTGGATCCAGGCCCGGTGCCATCACCAGCGCGCCGAGGGCGATGCCGGCGAAGAGGATGCTGGCGATGCCGAAGGAGGCGCCGGCGATGCGGATCTTGCTGATGGGGTAGCCCAGGGCCACCACCGCAAACAGCATGAGGAGCGGGTTGTGAGCGAAGAAGAAGAGAACCTGTTCGATCATGTTCACTCCGCGACCGGACCGGGTTTCCCCGGGTTCATGTCAACCGCTTGATGGCCGCCGCCAGGGCCTCCACCTCGTCGGGCTGCGCGTCCGGAAGCATCGAGAAACGAAGCACCGACCGCGCGTCTTCCAAACTATACCCCAAGGTCATGATTGCGTGGCTCGGCTTCACCGACCCGCTGTGGCAGGCGCTGCCGGTGCTCACGGCGAATCCAGCCAGATCGAGCGATGCGTGCAGAGCCTCGCCGTTCCTGCCTCTGAACAGCACGCAGCTGGTGTTGGGTAGGCGGGGTGAATCCTGACCAATGATCTCGATGTCGCGGTTCCAGGATGTGATTTCCGTCTCGAATGCCGCCCGGAGATCCGCCAGAGCCGCGTGTTTAGCTTGACGCTCCGTCAAATGCCGGACCGCGGCGGCCAGGCCCAGGATGGCGGGCAGGTCCTCGGTGCCGCCGCGCCGGCGCCGTTCCTGCGGCCCCTCCATGAGCGCCTCCCAGGGCAGGCCCGGCCGCATCCAGAGCAGGGCCGCACCCCGGGGGCCGCCCATTTTGTGGCCGCTGAACACCGCAGCGTCGCAGGTGCTCAGATCCACGGGCACCTTGCCCCAGGCCTGGCAGCAGTCCCGGACGCGGACGGCATCCAGCACCGGCGGCATGTCATAGAGGATGCCCGTCTCGTTGCTCGCGGCCATCTGCACCACCGTCGCGCAGTCCCGGGGAAGCTCGGGCAGCCAGGCTATTCGCGACCAGTCCCGCAAGGGGTTCAGGCAGGCGCTGTGCTCGCCCGGAAACACGGCCGCGGGGCGATCCCCCAGGGCCAGCGCCAGGCCCCGGATCAGCAGATGCAGCGCCTCGGTGGCGCTGGCGCAGAACACCAGCTCGCCCGGCGCCACCGCCAGGGACGCGGCGATCTCGCGCCGGGCCTCCTCGAGCCTGAACCGCGCCCGCTGGCCCTCCCGGTGGGTGCTGGTGGGATTGGCCCAGTCCTCGGCCATGGCCTGCCGCATCACCTCCACCACCTCGGGATGGGGCGGCGTGGTGGCGTTGGCGTCGAAGTAGAGGCGCGGCATGGGATCAATGTACTCTGGGTCCATGCCCAAATCCCTGGAAGGCAAGCTCGTCGTCGCCATCTCGTCGCGGGCCCTCTTCGATTTCGAGGAGGAAAACCGGGTGTTCGAGGAAGCGGACGACCGCGCTTACATGGCGCTGCAGCTTTCGCGCCTGGACGTGCCCGCCAAGCCCGGCGTGGCCTTCCCCCTGGTGAAGAAGCTGCTGGCCTTCAACACGGAGGGCGAGAACCGCGTGGCGGTGGTGATCCTCTCCCGCAACGATCCCGTGAGCGGCCTGCGGGTGTTCCGCAGCGCCCAGGAATCCAACCTCCAGCTCGAGCGGGGCGTCTTCACCCGGGGCCGCAACCCCTATCCCTACCTCACCTCCCTGGGCGCCAACCTGTTCCTCTCCGCCAAGGAGGAGGACGTGCGGGCAGCCCTGAACGCCGGGTTCGCCGCCGCGAGGGTCTATCCCGACAGCGCCAAGGCCGCGGACCGCCACCCCGACGAGATCCGCATCGCCTTCGACGGCGACGCGGTGCTGTTCAGCGACGAGGCCGAGCGCATCTATGCCGAAGGCGGCCTGGCGGCCTTCCAGGCCCACGAAATCGAACGGGCGGCGGTGCCCCTGCCCCCGGGTCCCTTCAAGCCGCTGCTGGAGGCCCTGCGCCCGCTCCAGGACCTGCCTCCCGGCTCGCCCATGCGCGTCCGCACCGCCCTCGTCACCGCCCGCAGCGCGCCCGCCCACGAGCGGGCCATCCGCACGCTCATGGCCTGGAACATCCAGGTGGACGAGGCCATGTTCCTGGGCGGCCTCGAGAAGGCCGACTTCCTGAGGGAATTCGAACCGGACTTCTTCTTCGACGACCAGACCGGCTACTGCGACACGGCCTCCCACGTCGGGCCCACCGGCCACGTGGTGAGCGGCGTGAAGAACGAGGTCGCCGAGTAGGCCACCGGTACGGGTATTGACGAATCGTCGGTTCCTGGACCGCCTCCGGCCCGGAGTCCGCGCCACTGCTAGACTTGGAGCACCTGGAGGAGCCATGTCCCGCAAGCTGGTGGAGTGCGTGCCAAACATCTCGGAAGGCCGTGATGCCGCGAAGATCAAACAGGTGACGGACGCCATCGCTGCGGTGTCCGGGGTGCGGGTACTCGACGTGGACCCCGGCGCGGACACCAACCGCACCGTGATCACCTTCGTGGGCGAACCCGAGGCGGTGCTGGAGGGTGCCTTCCGCTGCATCGCCGAGGCCGCCCGCGTCATCGACATGGCCCAGCACAGCGGGGCGCACCCCCGCATGGGCGCCACGGACGTGGTGCCCTTCGTGCCCGTGGAAGGCGTCACCATGGAGGACTGCGCGGAGCTGGCCCGGCGCCTGGGCGCCCGCGTGGGCACGGAGCTGGGGATCCCCGTCTACCTCTACGAAGCCGCCGCCTCCCGGCCTGAACGCCGGAACCTTGCCGAGGTGCGGCGCGGCGAGTACGAGGGCCTGCCCGCGAAGCTGAAGGACGCCGAGTGGAAGCCGGATTTCGGCCCCGCGGCCTTCCACCCCCAGGCCGGCGCCACCATCATCGGCGCCCGGGAATTCCTCGTGGCCTGCAACGTGACGCTGAATTCCGGCAGCAAGGACCACGCGACCGACATCGCCTTCGAGCTGCGCGAAAAGGGCCGCGTGGCCCGGCGCGGGCGCGTGAAGCCCTACTACCAGGCGGGCGAACTGATCTTCTACGCCGAGGGTTCCTTCCCCTGCGGCAACTGCGACTTCACGGGCGCCACCTTCCAGGAGACGGTGGACCACTGCGCGGCGACGCACGGCTACGACCTGCCCGGCCTCATGCGCCTGAACGACGTGGATCCCGCGCATCCTGTGGGCCAGAAGGTGCGCCGCCGGGGCACCTTCAGCCACTGCAAGGCCATCGGCTGGTACGTCGACACCTACCGCCGCGCCCAGATCAGCGTGAACCTCACGGACTACAAGCAGACCGCCCCCCACACCGTGCTCGAAGAGGCCCGCCGCCTGGCCGCCGAGCGGGGCCTGGTGGTCACCGGCAGCGAGATCGTGGGCCTGGTCCCCTTCCAGTGCCTGCTGACCTCGGGCCGCCACTACCTGAAGGCCATGGGCAAGTCCACGGGCGTGCCCACCTCCGACATCCTGCAGACCGCCGTGTTCTCCATGGGCCTCGCCGACGTGGCGCCCTTCGAGGTGGAGAAGAAGGTGCTCGGCCTGCCCACCTTCGATCCGAAAGCCCTCGTCTCCATGCCGGTGCACGCCTTCACGGATGAAGTGAGCCGCGACACCCCGGCTCCCGGTGGTGGCTCCATCGCGGCCCTGGCGGGCAGCCTGGGCGCGGCGCTGGCCAGCATGGTGGCCAACCTGGCCCAGGGCGGGCCCGATGCGGAGAAGGATGCGAAGCTCATCGAGCTGGCCGAGCGGGCGCAGGTGTTGAAGGACCGCCTGATGGTGGCCGTGGATGCCGACACCAACGCCTTCAACGCCTTCATGGACGCCCGCAGATTGCCGGATGGCACCCCCGAGCAGAAGGCGGCGCGCCAGGCCGCCATGCAGGCCGGGCTCAAGGTGGCCATCGACGTGCCCCTGGACACGGCCAAGGCCAGCCTCGCCGCGCTGGAGCTGGCCGGCGAAGCGGCCCGCCTGGGCAAGGTGGCCTCCATCACCGACGCGGCGGTGGGCGCCCAGATGGCCCATGCGGGCGTGCGCGGCGGCGTCTGGAACGTGATCATCAACCTCAAGGACATCACCGATGGCGCCTACGTGGCCCACATGCAGGACCAGTGCGCGGACCTGCTGGCCAAGGCCGAGGGGAAGCTCGCCGAAGTCACGGCCTACGTGGACCAGAAGCTGCTCGACCGCCTGAACAAGGCCAGGAAGTAGCGAAAATCCCAACGACGGAAGGGGGCCTCGCGGCCCCCTTCTCGCGTACCGGAACCAGGCCTACTCGTAGATGCCGGCGCCGATGACCATGCCGTTCTGGAGTTCCACCCAGGAGGCCTTCTTCATCACTTTGTTGCCCTGGGCGGGGTTGAGTTCCTTGTACTCGATCCAGCCGCTGCCCTTCTCCTTGACCAGCTTGGTCCAGTCCTGGATCCAGGGCTTCCCGTCGGGATCCTTGGCGGTCCAGCGGTTGATGCCCACCAGCTCGCGCCGGACCCCGTGCGCCAGGACCTTCCCTTCCAGGTCGTAGACGAAGATGTAGAGATCGTGGTTCTGCCCCTTGGTGAAGTGGAACTGGCCCTTGGGCCCGCTCACCTCCTCCAGGAACTTGTCCTTGGGGTTCTTCTTCGCGAACTCCACGGCCTGTTTCACGAAGGCCTTGGCCTGATCGCGGGTCTGAGCCGCCAGCGGGAACGCAACTGCGACCGCCAGTGTCAGGAATCCCCATGTCTTCCGCATGTTTCCTCCAAGTCGCCCCACATGGGGCATGCCGGCTTTTTCGGGTCGGCATCCTGCCACCTTGAAAATCGGGATCGGTCACAACTGAACGCCAGCAATTCAACCCTCTCAGACAGGAAGCCGAAAGGAACGGAGAGGCGTGGCGCGGTTGCACGTCGGGGAGCCACGAACATGAAACGGTCTGGCCTAGCGTTGAAATTCTTTCTGCCGGTCGCCATCTCCCTGGTGGCCCTGCTGGGGCTGGCCATCTGGGGCGCGACGACCTACCAGACCTCCCGGACCGAGAAAGCCTTCGAGGAACAGCTGACCGCCCTCGCGGTGGCCTCCGGATCCATGTTCCACGCCGATGCCGAGGACTACTGCCGCAGCCGGGGCATGGCTTTCCACCGGGTGCTGGAGCAGCGCCGCTCGGAGGATCCCGCCGCGGCCGCCTTCGAGCACGAATCCATGGCGACATTCGCCTCCAACCCCGCCCTGCAGGCGCGGACGACGCAGCTTCAGGACCGGAACGGCGACCCGCGGCTCTATGTCCTGAGCCCCGGGCGCCTGAAGGATTCCTGCATCCAGTGCCACAGCGCCTTTGGCATCGACGCCTTCAAGGACCGGAAGGCCGGCGACCTGGTGGCCGCCTTCGGCGTGTCCATGTCCACCGCCGAACTCTACCGGAGCGAGCGGAACATGCGGCTGGTCTCCGGTGCCGCGGGCCTGGCCCTCCTCATCCTCATCAGTTCCATGATCGCCCGCCAGGTGCGGGTCTCCATCCTCCGCCCCCTCGACGAACTCTCCAGCGCCATCAGCCAGGTGGCCGCCGGCGACATGACCGTGAAGGCACCCGTGGGCAGCCAGGACGAGCTCGGCCAGCTGGCCACCACCTTCAACGGCATGGTGGCCGACCTCAATGGGGCCCTGGGGAACATGGGCCAGGCGTCGGAGCGCGTGGCTTCGGGCAGCACCGAACTGGCCGCCAGCGCCGAGCAGATGAGCGCCACCGTGCAGGAAACCGCCCGGGTGGGCGAGGACCTGCGCCAAGCCGGACGGGAAGTGCAGGAGGCCCTCAGCCGTCTGGACGCGAACGTGGAAGCCATGGCCGAGCATACCCGCCGCACGGGCCTGCGGGCCGAGGAGGCCGTGGGGGACACGGACCGCGGCGCCCTGACCGGCCGGGGCACGGCCGAGGGCATGGCGGCCATCCAGGAGGCCACCTCCCGCATCGTCGAGACCGTGCAGGCCATCCAAGGCATCGCCCGCCAGACGAACCTGCTGTCGCTCAATGCCGCCATCGAGGCCGCCAAGGCCGGCGCCATGGGCAAGGGCTTCGCCGTGGTGGCCGAAGAAGTCCGCATCCTCGCCGACCGCAGCGGCCAGTCCGCCAAGGCCATCGAGGAGATCATCCAGGCCATGGAAGCCGCGGTCTCGGGCGGGGTGGACAGCGTCGAGGTGACCCTCCAGCACCTGGAGGCCATCCGGGATCGCATCTCCCAGGTGTCCGCCAGCATCCAGGAGATCGCGGGCCTCAGCCAGGGCCAGGCCAAGACCAGCCAGGACGTGGGCCGGATGATGAACCAGACCGCGGCCCGGCTGGATCAGAACGCCGCCGCCACCCAGCAGCTGGCCGCCACGGTGCAACAGGTGTCCAACACCGCGGACGACCTCTCCAAGGTGGCCGAGGGCCTCCGCGAAACCGTCCAGAAGTTCCGGCTGCGATAATCCCGGTGGGCCGGATTCCCGGCCCGCCAGGAGCGCCATGGGCGGCTTGAACGACGGCTTCTCCCACCGGGAGCAGATCGGCCCCCGGGGGGCCGGCCTGAGCGTGGCGCGCCATCTCGCCCGACGTTACCCGCTGGCTTCCGAGGCGGAATGGCGGCGGCGCATCCAGAACGGCGAGGTGCGGCTCGACGGCGACCTGGCCCGCGAGGACGACCTGCTGCTGGCCGGCCAGTGGCTCGTGTGGGCCCGGCCGCCCTGGGTCGAGCCCGAGGTGCCCCTGGCCACGGCCATCCTGTACGAGGACGAAGATCTCCTCGCCGTGGCCAAGCCCAGCGGCCTGCCCACCCTGCCCGGCGGAGGCGAGTTCCTCACCCACACCCTGCTGGCCCTCGTCCGCCGGCGCCACCCGGAGGCGAGCCCCATGCACCGCCTCGGGCGCGGCACCTCAGGCCTGGTGCTCTTCGCCCGCACCGCCGCCGCGCGACAGCCCCTCCAGGCCGCGTTCCAGGCGGCCACGACCCGGAAGGTCTACCGCGCCCTCTGCCAGGGCCATCCCGCCCTCGACGCCTTCGAGATCGCGGCCCCCATCGGGGAGATCGCCTACGGGCCCCTCGGCACCCTGCACGCCGCCACGCCCGGCGGCAAGGCCTCCCTCAGCCGGGTCCGCGTGGTCGCGCGCCGGGCGGACACCACCCTGGTGGACGTGGAGATCGCCACGGGCCGGCCGCACCAGATCCGCATCCACATGGCCTGGGCGGGGCATCCCCTCGAAGGCGACCCGCTGTACGGTCCCGGCGGCGTGCCCGCGCCGGGCGCCACGGCGGTGCCCGGCGACCTGGGCTACCTGCTGCACGCCCGGCTGCTGGAGCTGGACCATCCCCGCACGGGCGCGCGGCTCGCGCTCGCCTGCCAGCCGCCGCCGCCCCTGCGCTGACTCAGTTGTGGACGCCGGGGGCCTCGCGGCCCATGCGCTCCACATACTCGGCGTACGAGCCCCCGAACACCACGGGGCCCTCGTGCTCTTCGCCGCCCAGTTCCAGCACCCGGTTCGCCAGGCCGCGCAGGAAGGTGCGGTCGTGGGACACAAAGAGCATGGTGCCCTCGAAATCCTTCAAGGCCTCGATGAGCATTTCCTTGGTGGCCAGGTCCAGGTGGTTGGTGGGTTCGTCCAGCACCAGGAAATTCGGAGGATTGAAGAGCATCCGGGCCATGACCAGACGGGATTTCTCACCGCCCGAGAGGGCACGCACCCGCTTGTCCACGTCGTCGCCGGAGAACTGGAAGGCGCCCAGCAGGTTGCGCAGCACGCCCAGCCCCTCCATGGGGAAATCCTTCTGCATCTGCTCGATGACCGTGAGTTCAGGATCGAGGAGGTCCAGGGCCTGCTGGGAGAAGTACCCAAGGCTCAGGCTGGCGCCCAGTTTCACGCTGCCCGCATCCGGCTGGATGGCGCCGGAGACCATCTTCAGCAGGGTGGATTTGCCGGCGCCGTTCTTGCCCATAACGCACCAGCGTTCGCCGCGGCGGATGTGGAAGGCGAACTGGTCGTAGATGCGGCGCTGGCCATAAGCCTTGCTCACACCTTCCATCATGACCACGTCGTCACCGGAGCGGCCGGGGCTGCGGAAGTCCCACTTCACCACGCGTCGCTGCTTCGGCGGTTCGATGCGCTCGATCTTGTCCAGCGCCTTCACGCGGCTCTGCACCTGGGCGGCCTTGGCGGCGTGGGCCGAGAACCGCTCGATGAAGCGCCGTTCCTTGGCCAGCTTGGCCTGCTGCCGGGCGTAGGCCGCCTCCTGATTGGCTTCGCGCTGTTCCCGCTCCTTCACATAGAAATCGTAATTGCCGTTGTAGGTGACGATGTCGCCGCCATCAATCTCCAGCACCTTGGTCACGATGCGGTTCATGAAGTCCTTGTCATGGCTCGTCATGAGCAGCGTGGCCGGGACATTCTTCAGATAGTTCTCGAGCCAGAGGATGGATTCGATGTCCAGGTGGTTGGTGGGCTCGTCCATGAGCAGCACATCGAAGTTGCCGAGCAGCACCTTGGCCATGGACACGCGCATCTTCCAGCCGCCGGAGAGCGCACCCACGTCGCCGTCGATCTGCGCGTCCTCGAACCCGAGGCCATGGAGGCAGGCCCGGGCCTTGGCTTCCAGCTCGTAGCCGCCCAGGTGCTGGTACTCCTCCTGCACGTGGCCGAAGCGCTCGAGGATGGCCTCCAGCTCGTCGCCCCGCTCGGGGTCGGACATGGCGTGCTCGAGATCCAGTAGCTCGTGGTGCAGGTCGCCCAGGCGGCCGCTGCCGGCGATGGCCTCGTCCAGCACGGGCCGGCCGGCCATCTCATCGACCTCCTGGCGGAAGTAGCCCAGGGTGAGCTTCTTGGGCAGGGTCACCGAGCCGTCGTCGGGGGACTCCTCCCCCATGATCATGCGGAAGAGCGTGGACTTCCCGGCCCCGTTGGGCCCCACCAGGCCCACCTTCTCGCCGGGGTTCAGCTGGAAATCCGCTTCGATGAACAGGATCTGCTTGCCGTACTGCTTGCTGACGTTGGAAAACGAAATCATCAATCCTCGGCTTTCACCTTGAGTTCGCCCGCTTCGCCGCGGGGCCCGTGCATGAGCTCGACCACGGCCTGGTTCAGTCGCAGGCGGGTCTCGTGGCGTTCGAAGGCTCGGGTGATGTAGCGGGCCCGGACTTCGATGCCATTCAAGGAGGGTACGACGTTCAGGCCCGGCGCGGTGGAGAAAGCCTTCACCCGGTAGCGGGCCGTGGCGCGCTGCCATTCCTGCTCGGCCAGGCGGGCATTGGCCTCGGTCTGCTGTTCCACCAGCTTCTGCACCCCGTCGATGACGGGATAGGGGTCCTGGCCCGGGGGAATCAGGATCCTCAGCTCGTCCCACATCCACTTGCCCGAGGTGGAGAAGTTGAAGAAGTGACCCTCGATGGCGAAGTTGTTCACGAAGGCCACCCGCCGGCCAGTGGGGTGCCCCGCGTCGCTCCAGCTGCCGGTCTCCATGACCACCGTGCGCAGCAGGCCGATCTCCACCACCTCGCCGCCCACGCCGCGGATCTCCACCCAGTCGCCCACGCGGATGCCATTGCGGCCCATGAGGATGAACCAGCCGAAAAACGCCACGATGAAATCCTTCATGGCCACCGTGAGGCCGGCGCCCGCCAGGCCCAGCACGGTCGTGATCTGGCCTGGGATCCCGAAGATGAGGAAGCCGATGATCAGGGCGCAGAGCACCTGGACGGCGAGCTTGATGACGGTCCTCAGCGTTCCCGCGCCCTTCCGGTCGCCGGCGGCGGCCTTGTGGAACAGGTGGTCGATGAGCAGGCCGGCCAGGTAGGCCAGCAGGACCAGGCCCAGGATCGTCAGCAGGCGGGCCAGCAGCCCGTGCAGGGCGATGTTGCGGTGGCCGTCCGCCAGGGCCTGCCAGTTGCCGTAGACCACGGACAGTTCCTGCTGATCCTGGATGCGCCGGCCCATGTCGGACAGGCGGCGCTGGACCTCACCGTACTGGCGGAGGTAGTTCGCAGCGTCATGGGCCTGGTCCCGCCCGGGCCCCCGCCCCGCGGCGGACTCCTTCACCAGACTGGAGGCCCAGAACTTCGCGGCCTCCCGGTCCTCCTTCTCCTTCTTGGCCCGGGCCTCGATGGTCTCGCGGCGCTTGGTGAGCACCTGCACCTTCGCAAGCGCCTCCTGGCGGGCCCGGTCGAGGCGCTGCAGCTTGCTGCGCTGAGAGGTCCATTCCAGAATCCGGGCCACCAGGCTGCCGGCCTGGAAGGCGCTGGCAGGCCGGGCGGCCACCATGGCCTGGGAGGACTCCCGGTCGGCGGCCTCGTGCGCTTCCTTCAGTCGCCGGATCCGGGCCTGGGGATCCCCGCCCACGCGGACCAGGTCATCCGAGGCGGCGTCCAGTTCATCCTTGTCCAGCTGCAGCTGGGCCTTGGCGACCTCGAGCTGGTCTTCCAGGGTGTCCTGCTGCGAAGCGGGGGCCGTGGCCAGCTGCTTGGTGAGCCGGGCGATGAGCTGCTCATCGGCATCCACCGTGGCCTGGGCCTTGGCCTTGAGCTCCGCGAGCTGCTTGTATTCCGGCGTCTGCGGCGGCTGGGCGCTGGCGGCCCGGCGCAGGGCGTCCGCGAAGGCCAGGTCCACCTCGTGGTTGGCCAGCCGCTCGGCCTGGCGGGCGAACTGCTGTTCTTCCAGCGTGATGGCCAGGGGCACCAGGCTCCGGGCGGTGAGGAGGGGGGTCTGATCCACCAGCCGCTCCCGAACGGGGGCCGAGCGCCGCAGGCCCGGCTTGGCGGCGGGGGCCGGTGTCGCCGGGGCACCCTCCTGGGTCTGGGGCGCCGGGACCGGCTCCCGGGTCCACATCCACCCGGCCGCCGTGGCGCCGGCCAGCAGGACGAGAATGGCGGAGGGGATCCAGGCCCGGACGTTCATGGGTCCAGACAATCACGAATGGGTCGGGAACGCAAAAACCCCGGAGCGGGCTCCGGGGTTCTCGGGTGTTCGTCCGGGGCAGGCCCGGGAACCAGTTCAGCTCTTCTTGGGGGCTTCCTGCTTCTTGCCGCAGTCCTTGCAATCCTTGCAGGAGGCAGCCTTGTTCTTCTCGCAGCAGGCCATGCCACAGGACGACTTCTTGGGCTCGGCCTTCTTCTCCTCGGCGGCGAAGGCCACCAGGGCGAAGGAACTCACGAGGGCGAGCGCCAGGAACTTCTTCATGGAATCCTCCGGACAGGTGGGACACGATCCCACGACAAGCACCTTACACGGGTGATGGCTTTCCAGACACCAAAAAGGAGCTCAGCTCCCGAACATGTTCTTCATGACCATCACGGCCATGGCCGGGTTGGCCGCCAGGCGCCGCTTCAGGTAGTGCACCGCGTACTTCCAGTCCTCGGCGAAGGGGACGTAGAGGCGCACGATCTGGCCCCGCTTGACGATCTCCTTCTGCATCTCCGTGCGGGGCACACCCAGCAGCATCTGGAACTCATAGGCGTCCTTGGGGACCCCGCGCTTGTCCAGGTATTCCATGCAGCGATGGATGAGCGACTCTTCGTGGGTGGCGATCTCCGGGTAGTGGCCATGGTCGAGCAGCAGTTGGACGTGCTCGAAGAGCTTGGCCTTCATGTCGGCCTTGTCCTGGAGCGCCACATCCGCCGGCTCGCGGTAGATGCCAATGCAGATGCGGACCTTGCAGGGTTT
The DNA here is from genome assembly GCA_017859995.1 of Holophagaceae bacterium. GTDB lineage: Bacteria > Acidobacteriota > Holophagae > Holophagales > Holophagaceae > Geothrix. The sequence continues at coordinate 45,634 of JAFJUR010000007.1, forward strand.
CGCGTGCAGGGCCTTGATGTCTTCCGTGGTGCGGAACAGACGGCTCTGGAGCACGATGCCGAAGTTGTCGAACTCGTTGCGGATGGCCTTGAACATCCGGAGGGTGACGTCCGTGAAGTGGCGGTCCTCCATGTCCAGGGTGATGTGCATGCCGTGCTGGGCCGCGGCGGCGACGATGCGGCGCAGGTTCTCCTGGCAGTAGGCCTCGCTTTCGTTGATGCCGAGCGAGGTGGGCTTGAGGCTGATGCTGGCGAAGGGGCGGTCCTTCAGGGCCTCGACCATGCGCAGGTAGATCTGGACCGTGGCCTCCACGTCCTTGCGGCTGAAGACCTCCTCGGCCAGCAGGTCCACCGTGGAGTAGATCCCCAGCTTCGAGTGGAGGTCATCCGCCTTGGCCACACCGGCGCCAATGCCCTTCCCCGCGATGTAGGGGGAGGCGAAGGTCCGGACCAGGGGGCCCGGCATCAAGTCGATGATGGTGCGTTTCAGGTCCACGACATTCCTCCCGTCACTGCTGCGTTTCCCGACCCATCCGTAGGGATTGGGGGGCCTTTCAAATATAGCCCCGCTCCCCCCTCTTGACGCGATGCAGTTGGGCAGTTGTGACGCGAGGACAGACCACGAAAAAGCCCGCAGACGTTGGGTCTGCGGGCTTCGGGTGGTGGTCCCTCCCGGACTCGAACCGGGGACCCTCTGATTAAGAGTCAGCCATGGTTTCGGCCGCCACGGCCCGGGCCCGGTCGCTGCCGGTGCGGAGCACCTCCTGGATCAGCTCGGGCTGGGCGAGGTTGGCTTCGATGCGCTCCCGCACGGGTTCGATGCGGCGGGTCATGGCCTCGGCCACGCGCTTCTTGCAGTCGAAGCAGCCGATGCCCGCCCGGCGGCACTCGGTGTTCACCAGATGGATGGTGTCGGCGTCGCTGAAGAGCTTGTGGAACTCGAACACGGGGCAGATGTCGGGGTTGCCGGGGTCGGTCTTGCGGACCCGGGCTGGGTCGGAGGCCATCTGCCGGGTGCACTTCTCGAGGATGACGGCGTTGCTGTCCCTCAGGTAGATGCAGTTTCCGTAGCTCTTCGACATCTTCCGGCCATCGAGGCCGGGCACCTTGGGCGTCTTCGTCAGCACGGCCTCGGGCTCGGGGAACACCTCCCGCTGGTAGAGGAAGTTGAAGCGCCGCACCACCTCTCGGGCCAGCTCCAGGTGGAAGAGCTGATCCTCGCCCACGGGCACCTTGTGGGCCTTGTAGACGATGATGTCGGCCGTCTGGAGCAGCGGGTAGCCGAGGAAGCCGTAGCTGCCGAGGTCGGCCACGGCGTTCTGCAGCTTCTCCTTGTACGTGGGCACCCGTTCCAGCCAGGAGAGCGGCGTGACCATGGAGAGCAGCAGGTGCAGCTCGGCGTGCTCCTTCACGAGGCTCTGCACGAAGATCGTGGCCTGGTTGGGGTCGAGCCCCGCGGCCAGGTAGGTCGCCGTGAGCTCCAGCGTGGCGGGCCAGATCTCCTCGACGGACTCGTACTTCGAGGTCAGCGCGTGCCAGTCCGCGATCATGTAGAAGGTCTCGCCCTGGCCCTGCAGGCGGGTGAAGTTGTCCAGCGCCCCGACCAGGTGGCCGATGTGCTGGGAGCCCGAGGGCTGGATGCCGGAGAGGACGCGGGACTGCATGGATCAGGCTCCAAGGATGAGGCGGGCGACGGGATTCAAGGACCAGGAGAGGAGGGCCCGTACAGGGGTCAGGAAGAAGCCGATCACGCCCGTCAGCATGAGCAGGAAAAGGACGGGCATGGTGTAGGGGTGGTAGCGCAGGTGGTCATAGCGGGGAAGCCACCGGTCCGGCAGCACGCCCCGCAGCACGCCGGCGCCGTCGAGGGGCCCCAGGGGCAGCAGGTTGAAGGCCGCCAGCAGGACGTTCATGTAGACCAGGGCTCCGCCCAGCCCGAGCAGCAGCACCTGGCTCATGGGCAGCCCCAGTTGGATGAGGGTCTCCGGTCCACGGAAGGCGGCCTGCAAAAGCAGCCAGCGGTCCACGGTGCCAGGCACGCTGGCCCGGATGGAGAGGCACATGACCGCCAGGAAGATGAAGCTGAGCACGATGTTGGACGCAGGGCCCGCGGCCGAGACGATGGCTCCGCCGGTCTTGATCCTGATCTTGCGGGTGAAGTTCACGGGGTCGAAGGGAACCGGCTTGGCCCAGCCGATGAAGAACCCGCCGAAGATGAGCCCCAGCAGGGGGAACACCACCGTGCCCAGGGGATCCATGTGGGCCACGGGATTCAGGCTCATGCGGCCCTGGCGGGCGGCGGTGTCATCCCCCAGCAGGAAGGCCGCGGAGGCATGGCTGGCTTCGTGAACGCTGAGGCTGAAGAGCAGGGCCACATAGCTGACGAGGATGGTGGGGATGGAGATGTTGTCGAACACCCGGACTCCGGCAAGGGGACAGTGTACAGGCTGAACCCGTCCCCCGAGGCGCCGGACCGCGCACCGGGGTGGTTATGCTGGAACCAGTCCAGACCGGAGCCCGGCATGTATCTCAAAGCCAACTCGCCCCATGCCGCTTCGGCCGGGAAGAGCGTGATCGGATTCAACCTCATCAACGGCAAGGAAGTCGAGGGCGACCTGTCGCTGATCCAGGCCAAGTCCGCCGTGGACAGCCGGGACCTGGTGGGCATGTTCCCCGACAGCGGCGAGAAGGACGTGGCCCGCGCCGCCAAGGCCGCCGCGGACGCCTTCCCGGACTGGTCCGCGGCCCCGGTTGCGGCCCGTGCCGCCCTGCTGCTCCGCGCGGCGGACCTCCTCGCGACGCACCGGGACAAGCTGGCCCGCATCGTCACCCGGGAAATCGGCATGACGCCCCTGGAGGCGCAGGCGGAACTGCAGGAGGCCCTGAACGCCCTCGCCTTCTACAGCGGCGCCCCGGAACCCGCCCCGGCCGGGCAGGCGGGCGCGTTCCGCCGGCCCCTGGGCGTCTGCGGCGTCCTGGCCACCGGCATCTCCCCCCTGGCCGCGCCCCTGCGGAAGATCCTCCCCGCCATCCTGTGCGGCAACACCGTGGTGTGGAAGCCCAGCGACAACGCGCCGACCTCCGCCTACCTGCTGCTGCGGATCCTCATGGAGGCGGGCCTGCCGCCCGGCGTCGTGAACACAGTCAACGGCCGCGGCCGCGCCGGCTGCGGCAAGCACTTCCTCGCCGGCATCGAGAAGGGGCATTTCCAGTCCTTCAGCTTCGTGGGCTCACTGGCCCTGGGCCGCACGGTAGGCGAGGTCTGCGGCCGCAACCTGCTCCAGCCCGACCTGGATCTCACCGGGAAGGGCTCCCTGGTGGTCATGCCCGACGCGGACCTGGACCAGGCCGCCGCCGATGCCCTCCGCGCCGCCTTCGGACAGTCCGGGCAGCGGCTCACGGGGCTCGCGAACCTGATCGTCCACGAAGCCTGCGTCGCCGGGTTCCGGGAACGCCTCCTGGCGGGCCTGGCGGGTCTCAAGGTGGGCAATCCCATGACCCATCCAGAGGTCGCCTTCGGCCCCATGCTCAATGCCCGGGTCTCCACCGGCTTCCGCGAGCACTGGGAGTCCGGCCGGGCCGAGGGCGCCACCCTGCTCACGGGGGGCGAGGCCTGGACCGAGGCCAACCGCACTGCCCAGCTGCAGGGCGACATCGCCCACGGCGTCTACTTGCAGCCCTGCGTGTGGGAAGGCGTGACGCCGGCCATGGCGCTGTTCTCGAACCAGGTCCTGGGCCCCACCGTGAACCTCTGTTCAGCCAAGGATGCCGACGAGGCGCTGGCCTGGGCGGACCTCGCACCCTGCCGCCTCGCCTCCAGCCTCTACACCCGGGACCGCGGCCTGATCGAGCGGTTCAAGCGCGAAAGCCGCGCCGACGTCATCGGCCTCAACGAAATCGGCCACGAGGCCCAGGCCCGGCTGCGGTTTTCGGGCTTCGGCACCCGCCCCGGCGGCCGATCCACCCTTGATGGCTTCACCCGCTGGGCGGCCATGAGCGAGCCCCCTGTGACCGGCGCCGGCGCGACGGACGGCTGGGCCGCCGGCAGCCCCCTCCAGACCGACTGGGCCAGCCTCTAGGCCGCCCGCCCATGGCCGATCCGGCAGCCGCCCCCCGCCGCTGGACCGGCCTGGCGATCCTGGCCGCCGCAGTGCTGGCCACGTGGCTGCTGCTGACGACCATGGCCCCGTCCCGCTCGGGGGCCATCCTCGCGGGGGTCATCCCCGCCATCTGGCTGGCGGCCGTGGGCCTTCTCTACCTTCGGGGCCAGGACCTGACCCAGGCCCGCCTGTCCTCCGAGCGCGACTCCCAGCAGCGCCTGCTCAAGGCCATCATGGACGCGGCCACGGAAGTGGCGCTCATCGCCACGGATGCCACGGGCACCATCCAGCTCTTCAACGCCGGCGCCGAGCAGATGCTCGGGCTCCAGGCCCAGGACGTGATCCACAAGGCCACGCCCGAGCTGTTTCACCTGCCGGAGGAGGTGGCCGCCCGCGCCCGCGGACTCAGCGCGGCCCTCGGCGAATCGATCCAGGGGTTCGGCGTCTTCTCCGCCCTGCCCGGCCGGGGCCTGAGCGAAGTCCGGACCTGGACCTACCGCCATGCGGACGGCCATACCTTCCCCGTGAACCTCGCCATCACGGTGCTTCGCGATCGTCACGGCGCCATCTTCGGCTATCTGGGCGTCGCCCAGAACCTGCAGGTGCAGCAGGCCCGGGAATCCAGCCTGGAGGCCCAAGCCCAGGAGGCCCAGGAGGCGGCCCGCCTGAAATCCGTGTTCCTGGCCACCATGAGCCATGAGATCCGCACGCCCATGAACGCCATCATGGCCATGTCCCGTTACCTGCTGACCACCAACCTCGACGAGGAACAGCGGGAGATCACGGAGATCGGCCGCAAGGCCGCCCGGAACCTGCTGGACATGCTCGACCGGGTGCTCGATCTCTCCAAGGTGGAAGTGGGCGCCCTGTCCCTCGAGACGTCGCCCTTCTCCCCCATGGCCCTCACCCGGGACTGCGCCGAGCTGTGGCGGGCGGACGCCACAGCCAAGGGCCTGGCCTTCCTGGTGGCGCTGCCAGCGGAGGCGCCCCTGGTCCTGGGCGATCCCCTACGTCTCAAGCAGGTCATCAACAACCTGCTGGGCAACGCCCTGAAGTTCACGCCGCAGGGTGGCATCACCCTCCGCCTCTCCGCCCAGGATGAGGGCGGGCAGGTGCGCCTGCGCTGGGCGGTGGAAGACACCGGCATCGGCATGACCCCCGTGGTGCTGCAACGCCTCTTCCGGCCCTTCACCCAGGCGGACGAGGGCATCACCCGCCAGTACGGCGGCACGGGCCTGGGCCTCGCCCTCAGCCAGGAACTCATGCACCTCATGGGCGGCAGCATCCATGTGGAGAGCACCCCGGAAAAGGGCACCACCTTCACGGTCGAGGCGCGATTTCCCAAAGTCTGATCCGCTGGTCGGTAAGGACCCGGCCTGGTGACCGCTTAGAGATCCAGTCCCGCCAGGGCCGTCCCCAGCGATCCGGGCTCGCGGCCCAGGCCCAGGCGCAGGAGGAACTCCGTGTTGCCCTCGCCGCCCTTGATGGGACTCACGGCCAGGTCCCGGGGCCGCAGGTCCGTGCCCTCGAAGTAGGTCCAGGTCTCCACCAGCACCCGGCGATGGATGGCCGGATCGCGCACGATGCCGCCGGCCCCCACGTCCTCCCGCCCCGCCTCGAACTGGGGCTTCACGAGCAGCACGGCTTCGGCCCCCGGCAGGAGGCTCGGCAGCACTGGCGGAATGGCCAGACGCAGCGAGATGAAGCTGAGGTCCGCCACCAGCAGGCCGCAGCGCTCGGGAATCGTCGTCGGATCCCAGGTGCGGAGGTTCACGCGCTCCATGGACACCACCCGCGGATCGCTCCGCAGCTTCCAGTGCAGCTGATTGGTGCCCACATCCACGGCATAGACCCGGGCCGCGCCCCGCTGCAGCAGGCAATCCGTGAAGCCGCCGGTGCTGGCCCCCGCGTCGAAGCAGACGAGTCCCGCGGGATCCAGGTGCCAGTGGTCCAGCGCGCCGGCCAGTTTCAGGCCGCCGCGGCTCACGAAGGGCAGGGCCTCGCCGCGCAGCCGGAGGGCCGCCCCCTCGTCCACGGCGGTGCCGGCCTTGGTGACGGGGCGGTCCTCCACGAGCACGTCGCCTGCGAGGATGCGGGCCTGGGCCTTGGCGCGGGTCTCGCAGAGGCCCAGCTGCACCAGCAGGAGATCCAGCCGGACCTTAGCCACGGGCCACTTTCCTCTGCCGGGCGATCTCCTTGCGGTATACACCCACGTTCTTGTTGTGGTCGCGCAGGCTCGGCGCGAAGGTGTGGCCGCCGCGGCCCGTGGCCACGAAGTAGAGATCCTTCCCCGCCAGGGGCTCCCGGGCGGCGGCGATGGCGGAAGGGCTGGGAATGGCGATGGGCGTGGGCGGCAGGCCGCTCACCGTGTAGGTGTTGAAGGGATGGGGGCGCCGAATGTCCTGCACCAGGGGCGCCGTGAAGCGCAGGTCGCCGCTGAGCCAGCGGGCGTAGAGGCTGGTGGGGTCGCACTGCAGACGCATGCCGATGTCGAGCCGCTTCTTGTAGACCCCCGCCACCCGGGGTTGTTCCTCCGGCAGCCTGGTTTCCTTCTCCACCAGGCTCGCCAGGATCAGGGTCTCGTAGGGCGGCAGCGCCCCGCCCTCCAGCCTCGGCCGCACCTGGTCGCGGAAGGCCTCCACGAGCATGAGCATGATTTCCTCGGGTTCCATGGCGTGGTGCAGCTTGTAGGTGGCCGGGGCCACCAGGCCCTCGAGGCTCGGCGCCGCCTCGAACCCGGCGGTCTTCGCCAGCCGCGGGCTCTTCCAGAGGGCCCAGAACACCTCTTCAGGCACGAACTCCTTCAGGCGCCGCTGCACTGCCCAGGCGTGGGCGCCTTCGGGGATCGAGATCGGCGTGTAGTGGATCTCGGCCCGCCGCAGCTTGCCCGCCACGTCCGACAGGCTGGCCTGGGGGGTGAAGGTGTACTCGCCGCGGATGAGCTGCAGCTTGCGTGACCGGGCCCAGAGCTTGAAGAGCGAGGCGGAGCGGATGACGCCCTCGCGCTCCAGCTGGTCGGCCATCTGGTTGATGCTCGTGCCCTTCCGCACCAGCACCGTGGCCTCCTGCTGGAGCGGCCCCTGCCCCTTCCAAGCCCACCACCCGCCCAGGCACGGCAGGGCGGCCAGAAGCACGATGGCCAGGAAGAGCCGGAGGGAGATGGGGGAACGAGCCATAAGAGTTCCTAACGGGGCCCCACGTTGCCGCGCGGGAGGCGCCGGGCGAGTGAGGCGAGGAATGCGAGTCAAAGCGTAGCAGGCACTACGCGCGACGAGCATGACGCTGCATCGCGACGCCCGCCACCTTCCGCCCGGAGGGATGGCGCCAGCCGGGCGCCCCGCGGCGTCAGGTCCCTTGAACAACGAACCACGTTGCCCTGCGGGCCCTTCCCTCTCGGTATCGCCTGCGGCGATACGCGAGACAAACCAATATCTACGGTGCATCCAGGCTGGCACCATCGCGGCATCGTCGGGCCCCGTTAGGAACGCTTCGGCCAGGATGCCGTGATAGCGTGGATCCATCTACCCGAGAGGCACCATGGAATCCACCGGCTACCGGCGTCACGTCGGCCTGTTCTCCGCCACCATGCTCATCGCCGGGTCCATGATCGGCTCCGGCGTGTTCATCGTGGCCGCCGACATGGTGCGCACGGGCCGGTCCGGCGGGTTCCTGCTGACGGCCTGGGGCCTCACCGCCGTGCTGACCCTCTTCGCGGCCCTGAGCTACGGCGAGCTGGCGGGCATGTTCCCCAGGGCCGGCGGACAGTACACCTACCTGCGCGAGACCTATGGCGCCGCCACGGGATTCCTCTACGGCTGGACCTTCTTCGTCGTCATCGAGTGCGGCACCATCGCGGCCGTGGCGGTGGGCTTCGGGAAGTACCTTGGGTCGTTCTTCCCCGCCATCACCGACACCGCCTGGATCGGCCCCCACCTGGACGTGCCGCTTCTGAAGGTGACCCAGGCCATCAGCGTGGGCCCGTACCACCTGGGCCTCACGCCGTCGCGCCTCTCCGGCGTCGCCGTCGTGCTGCTGCTGAGCGCCGTGAACCTCTACGGGGTGAGGATGGGCGCCCGCATCCAGAACCTCTTCACCGTCGCCAAGATCGGCGGGCTCGCGGCCCTGATCCTCCTGGGCCTGCTGCTGAGGCCCCCGGTGGCCGCCAGCCAGGCGCCCCTGCCCCTCCTGGAGGGCGCCGCCACCCTGCCCTTCCTCACGGCCCTGCTGGTGGTGCAGACGGGCAGCATGTTCTCCGCCGACGCCTGGAACTCGATCACCTTCATCGCGGGGGAGGTGAAGGCCCCGGAACGCACGATCCCCTATTCCCTCCTCATCGGCACCACCCTGGTCTGCGGGCTCTACGTGCTGGCCAATGGCGCCTACCTGAAGGTGCTGGGGCCCGCGGGCATCGCCAACGCCCCCCAGGACCGGGTGGGCAGCGCCGCCCTGCAGGCCCTCCTGGGCCGGGGCGGGGGCCTGATCATGGCCGGCAGCATCCTGGTGTCCATGTTCGGCTGCCTGAACGGCCTGGTGCTCTCCGGCGCGCGGGTCTACCAGCGCATGGCCGAGGATGGCCTCTTCTACCCCAAGGCCGCGCTGCTCAATGACCATGGCGTGCCGGCCTTCGGACTGTGGATCCAGGCCCTCTGGACCTGCCTGCTCACCCTCACGGGCACCTACGGGCAGCTGCTGGATTTCATCATGCTGCCCACAATCCTCTTCTACGTGTTCACCGTGGGGGGCGTCTTCATCCTGCGCTGGCGCCGGCCCGAGCTGGACCGCCCGGTGCGGGTCTGGGGCTACCCGCTGGTGCCGGCCCTCTACCTGGTGGGGGCCTGCGCCATCATCGGCGCCCTCTTCATCCACCGTCCCAGCTATTCCTGGCCGGGCCTCATCCTGGTCGCGCTGGGCCTTCCCGTCTACCTTGCGGTGAAGCCGCGCGTCGCGGCCTGAAGGAGCTTTCCATGACCCACGTTGTCGTTCTCGGAGCAGGCCGCGTCGGCGGCGCCATGGCCAGGGACCTGGCCGCGGATGTGCAGGTCACCGTGGCAGACCGCTCCGAATCAGCCCTGGGCCGGATGCGCGATGCGGGGCTCCAGACCCGCGCGGCGGACTTGGCCTCGCCGGCCGGCGTGAAGGCCGCCGTGGAGGGGGCCGACCTCGTCGTGGGCGCCGTGCCCGGCTTCATGGGCTTCGCCACCGCCAAGGCTGTGCTGGAAGCCGGCAAGCCGCTGGTGGACATCTCGTTCTTCAACGAGGACTGCTTCGAGCTCGACGCCCTCGCCAAGCGCCAGAACCTCACGGCCATCGTGGACTGCGGGATCGCGCCAGGCTGCCACAACATCATCCTGGGCGACGTCTCGAGGCGCTGGGACCGCATCACCTCCTTCGAGTGCCTGGTGGGCGGCCTTCCGGTGGTGCGCACCTGGCCCTACGAATACAAGGCCGGCTTCAGCCCCATCGACGTCATCGAGGAGTACACCCGCCCCACGCGGTACGTGAAGGATGGCAAGGTCGTGGTCTATCCCGCGCTCTCGGAGCCGGAGCTCCTCGACTTCCCCGGGCTGGGCACCCTGGAATCCTTCAACACCGACGGCCTGCGGAGCCTCATCAAGACCTTCCCCCAGGTGCCGGACATGAAGGAGAAGACCCTGCGGTACCCCGGCCACATCGAGAAGATGCGGATGCTCCGGGAGTCCGGATTCTTCGCCAAGGAGCGGATCCGCGTCGGCGACGTGGACGTGAGCCCCCTCGACCTGACCACCGCCCTGCTCTTTCCGCTCTGGTTCATGGAGGAGGATGACGAGGACTTCACGGTCATGCGGGTCACGGTGGAGGGCGAGAAGGACGGCCAGAAGCTGCGCCAGGAGCTGAACCTGCTCGACCGCTACGACCGCGCCACGAAGACCACCTCCATGGCGCGCACCACCGGCTACACCTGCACCGCGGTCGTGCGACTGCTGCTGCGGGGCGGTTTCACCCGCAAGGGCGTCTGCCCGCCGGAATACCTGGGCATGGAACCCGGGGCCTGGGATTTCATCCGCGACGACCTGGCCAAGCGCGGGGTGATCTTCACGGAAGGCTAGCCGGGCCCTCCAGCTCGCGGTGGCGGAGGGTCAGGTACGTCACATCGCGCTTCAGCCGGTGCGCCAGGATCTCGACCAGGGCCACGGAGCGGTGCTGGCCGCCGGTGCAGCCGATGGCCAGCGTGTGGTAGGCCCGGCCCTCCTGCTGCACGAGGGGCAGTGACCACCGCAGCCAGGATTCGGCCCGCTCCAGGAATTCCCCGGAATGCCCCGCTTGTAGCCGAAGCTGAGGAGGCGCACCGCCGTGTGGCGGGAGGGCACCTGAGGCACCAGGGCGGCGATCCGCAGGCGCAGTTCCGAGAGGCTGAGCTGGCTGGTGTCCAGGATCGTGGTGGCCAGGGCGCGGATGGGGGCCAGGAGCTCGCGCTCCCGCCGGATGCCCTCGCCGGCGGTGCCCAGCAGGGCCAGGTGATGGGGTCGGCGCGTTTCGGAGTAGCGCCGCAGCAGCACGTCATCCCCGGCCTCCGCGAAGACCACCTGCACGGAGACGTTTCGCGCCCGGAGGCGGTCCAGCAGCGGGGCGAACTCCTCGGTGAAGTCGGCCTGGCGGCTGTCCATGCCCACCACCAGGCGTTCGCGGGTGGGCTGCAGCTTGGTCTCCAGCTCCAGCAGGGGTTCCAGCAGCCGCGGCGGAACGTTGTCGAGGGCCGTGCAGCCGCTGTCCTCCAGCGCGCCCAGCACCGAGTGGCGCCCGGCGCCGGAGAGTCCCGTGACGACGATGAGTTCCATGGACCTAAAACCTATCAGCTGTCTGCGGTTCGCCGGCAGGAAAAACAGCGGGGGCCCCGACCGCGGCCCCCGCCTGAAGCGCTGATCCGGTGAGGCGGCTAGTCTTCCAGCCCCCCGGCGGTGAAGCGGAGGACGCGCTGGATGCCGTCGGGGGCGTTGCCCTGTTCGTCGGGGCCCAGCTCGATGGTCTCGGAGGGACCACGGAAGAAGTCGTCGTCCGGCACGAAGGCGGGCTGGGGCTCCACCCGGAACAGGTAGGAGATGATCTCGTCCTCGTAGCCGAAGCGCATCTGCTCGAAGTACTCGTAGCTCTCCCGCTTGTACTCGACGAGGGGATCCTTCTGGCCGTAACCGCGGAAGCCGATGGCCTCCTTCAGGTGGTCCATGACCAGCAGGTGCCGCTTCCAGGCCGCGTCGATGATCTGCAGGATGGACCAGCGCTCGTAGCTGCGCATGCCATCGCCGCCCAGGCGCTCGTCCTTGCCTTCATAGAAGCGCTGCACCAGGGCGCCGAGGGCCTCCGAGGCCTGGGCCTGGGGCATCTGGCCCACCGCCTCCACCTCCTCGCCGGCGAGGGTGAAGAGCTGCTCGACGCGCTCCCGGAAGCCCGGGAGGTCGCGCTCGCCCTTGTCGGGCAGGAAGTCGTGGGCGATGCCCTCGGCGATCTCGGCGGCCACGCGTAGCACGTAGTCGCGGGTGTTGCCCTTGAGGATCTCCGTGCGCAGCCCGTAGAAGAAGATGCGCTGCTTGTTCATCACATCGTCGTACTCGAGCAGGTGCTTGCGGATCTCGAAATTGTGGGTTTCCACGCGCTTCTGGCTGCGCTCGATGGCACGGGTGACCATGCCGGCCTCGATGGGCTCGTCGTCGTTCATGCCCATGGCACCCATGAGGTTCTTGATGCGATCGCCGCCGAAGATCCGCATCAGGTCGTCCTCGAGGGACAGGTAGAAGCGGCTGGAGCCGGGATCGCCCTGGCGGCCGGCGCGGCCGCGGAGCTGGTTGTCGATGCGGCGGCTCTCGTGGCGCTCGGTGCCGAGGATGTGCAGGCCCCCGAGGGAGACCACCTCCTCGTGCTCCGCCGCGGTCTGCACCCGCATCTCCTCCACGAGGGCGGAGAACTCGGGGGTCTCGAGGCCGTCTTCGTCGTAGAGGGCGATATCCTTCTTCTTGGCCTCGAGCCTGGCCAGGCCTTCGGGGTTGCCGCCGAGGATGATGTCCGTGCCGCGGCCAGCCATGTTGGTGGCGATGGTCACCGCGCCCTTGCGGCCCGCCTGGGCCACGATCTCGGCTTCCCGCTCATGGTGCTTGGCGTTCAGCACCACGTGGGGGATGCGGGCGGCCTTGAGCGCGTCCGCCAGGTCCTCGCTGCTCTCGATGCTGGCCGTGCCCACCAGGACCGGCTGGCCCTTGGTGTGCAGGTCCTTGATCTCCTCGACGATGGCCTTCTTCTTCCCGGTGCGGGTGGAGTAGACGGTGTCGGCGAAATCCTTGCGGACCATGGGCATGTTGGTGGGGACGATGATCACGTCCAGCTTGTAGATGGAGTGCAGTTCCGTGGCTTCGGTCTCAGCCGTGCCCGTCATGCCGGCGAGCTTGCCGTACATGCGGAAGAAGTTCTGGAAGGTCACGGTGGCGAGCGTCTGGTTCTCGGCGTTGACCTCGACGCCCTCCTTGGCCTCGATGGCCTGGTGGAGGCCGTTGGACCAGCGGCGACCCGGCATCAGGCGACCCGTGAACTCGTCCACGATGACCACTTCCATGCCCTTGCCGTCTTCCTTGGGGCGGACCATGTAGTCCACGTCGAGACGGTAGAGGTTGTGCGCCAGCAGGGCCTGGTTCAGGCCGTGCAGGGTCTCGATGCTGGTGGGATCGTAGAGGTTCGTGACGCCCAGCAGCTGCTCGGCGTGGTGGATGCCGTCGTCCGTCAGCATCACCTGGCGATCCTTCTCGTCCACCTTGTAGTCCACGTCCTTCTTCAGCTTCGGCACGACGGCATCGATGCGGAAGTACTTGGAGGTGTCCTCCTCGCTGCTGCCGGCGATGATCAGCGGGGTCCGGGCCTCGTCGATGAGGATCGAGTCCACCTCGTCCACGATCGCGTAGTGGAAGCCGCGCTGGGTGAAGTCCTCCAGGTCCCACTTCATGTTGTCGCGCAGGTAGTCGAAGCCCAGCTCATTGTTGGTGGCGTACGTGATGTCGCAGCCATAGGCGTCGCGCCGCTGCTGGTCGTCGAGGCCGTGCTGGATGATGCCGATGCTCAGGCCCAGCCAGGAATACAGGCGACCCATCCACTCCGCGTCGCGGCGGGCCAGGTAGTCGTTGACGGTGACGAGGTGGGCGCCCTTGCCCGCCAGGGCGTTCAGGTACAGGGCCAGCGTGGCGGTGAGGGTCTTGCCTTCACCGGTGCGCATCTCGGAGACCTTGCCTTCGTGGAGCACCATGCCGCCCACGAGCTGCACGTCGAAATGGCGCATCTTCAGCACGCGCTTGCTGGCTTCCCGCGCCACCGCGAAGGCCTCGGGCAGGATGTCATCCAGGGTGGCCCCGGCGGCCAGCTTCTCCTTGAAGTAGGGCGTCTTGGCCTTCAGAGCCTCGTCGCTCAGGGCCGAGATCTCGGGTTCCAAGGCATTGATTATCTGAACCTTGGCCCACAGCCGCTTCAGCTCGCGATCATTCTTGGAGCCGATGAGTTTCTTCAGAATGTTGTCGATCATGCAGCCTTCCAGTCGCGTAAACCATTGATTGTAGCCTGGAGAGGCCTCTTTTCCCAGCGCCGGAGGCCCCACCCAAGCACCCGTGGTTGCCGGAATTACCCGCACAGGGCACACTGATTGTTTGGATTCTGGAGAAAACATGCCCCTCGAACGGACCTTTGCCATTGTCAAGCCTGATGCCGTCAAGGACGGCCACCTGGGCGAGATCCTCACCGCCATCGAACAGAGCGGACTCAAGGTCGTGGGCCTGAAGCTGACCCGCCTCACCCCCGCCATCTGCAAGGGCTTCTACCACGAGCACGTGGGCAAGGGCTTCTACCCCGAGCTGGAGGCCTTCATGACCGAGGGCCCCGTGGCGATCATGGTGCTGGAGGGCGAGAACGCCATCCTGCGCTGGCGTGACCTCATGGGCGCCACCAACCCGGCCAACGCCGCCGAAGGCACCCTGCGCAAGCGGTTCGGCGCCAGCATCGGCCGCAACGCCACCCACGGCAGCGACAAGCCCGAGAGCGCCCAGTTCGAAGTCAGCTACTTCTTCAACGCGTTCGAGCAGATGTAACCGACCGCCGGGTGACGGAGCAGGCTGCGGGGCAGCCTGCGGAGTCGGGACCCGGCGAGGAGGTTATGCCACCGGTCAAGAAGACCGCCAATCGGCGGTCTTCGTCGTCATGACGAGGCCAACCTCGTCACCACGGCCAAGCCAAGAGCCTGCGGAGTCGGGACCCGGCGAGGAGGTTATGCCACCGGCCAAGAAGACCGCCAACCGGCGGTCTTCTCCGTTATGACGAGGCCAACCTCGTCACCGCATCCAAGCCAAGAGCCTGCGGAGTCACCCGGCGAGGAGGTCATGCCCTTCGCCGTTCTGCCTGGACATTCATGGGGGCGAGGCCTGAATCAGCCGTCCCTTCAATCCTCCATCACCGCCTGCAGAGCCGCCTGGCAGAGGCGCCGGACCCCGGGGAGCAGGTCCACGCTCTGGAGGGCCTTCTCGCTGAACCATTGGCCGCCGGGCGGGGGCGTGGGCAGTTCCCCTTCCGGCGCCTTGGTGCGCAGGAGATGGCTGAGGTACAGGCGCTGCTGGCCTTCGAGGCCCTCGAGGCGGAGCAGCCAGGGGGTGGGCAGCCGGCTGGTGCGCTCGTCGAACACCACGGGCAGCGACGACTTGTCCACGAAGCGGAAGGGCATGCCCCAGGCCGCCTCGATCTGGGCGTTGAGCAGGGCCGTGGGCAGGAAGCCCGGGGACCAGGGGATCTGGGCGGGCATGAGCAGGCCGCGGTGCGGGCTGTGCGGCGTGGGCACGAGCAGCACGAAGGGCGTCTGCTTCCCGTGGACCAGCACGCCCTCGATGAAGGTGGTGAGGTGGACCCGGCCTTCGGCCATCAGGGCCTCCCTTCAAATTGGATGTGGACCGCGACGCCGGCCAGCCGCGCCCATGGGAAGGCGCCGGCCGCAGGGCGATGTGGGACATCGTTCAAGGCCGGCAACGCAGCCAGGGGTGCGGCTGGCCACGTCCCCCTCTCCCTATCGCAGGCCCCGCAGGGGCCTGCTCCTGTCCGGCGGAACGCCGGGCAGAGGACGGAACCGGGCAAGGGGCGGCGCCCGGCGCGATACGGCGTCGAACTCCTCGTCGATAGTGACGCTATCGCCATCGTCGTTCTCCTTGTCTCGCTTGGGCGGCGCCCC
>JAFJUR010000182.1 GCA_017859995.1 Holophagaceae bacterium
TTGCGGCAGCCCAGGCCCAGTCCCGCCAGGGCGGCGAGCAGGGTGAGGGCGGTGAGGATGCGCTTCATGCGGACTCCGGAGACAACACTTCAGTCATGGCGGTACGGTGGGAAGGGTTCCAGGTCCGGCCCAGGTTCTCGAGCCAGGGCTCGACCAGGGCCTGGGCCTCGGCGCGGCGGCGGTCGTGGAAGACCTCATGGTAGAAGCCCGGCAGCCGGTGGCGTTCCAGGATGGCAGGGCGCACGGCGGACCAGAGCTCCTCCGAGCCCTCTGGATCCACCACGGTGTCCGTGCCGGCGTCCAGCAGCAGGATGGGGCGGTCCAGTTCATGACCGAGGGCGAGCACCTCGGCCCGTCCCTCCTCCAGGGCCACCCCGAAGGCGGCGGTGGCATAGCGGTGGCAGAGGGGATCGGCCTCATAGCGCTGGACGATGACGGGGTCCGAGCAGACCTGGCTCTTGTTGCCATGCAGCAGGACGGGCCGGTGCGGCATGAACCATCGCAGGATGCGGGAGAGGAGGACCAGCAATTTCGAATTCGACCGCACGGCCACCGCGGGGCTGGAGAGGATGAGGCCGTCCAGGGTGTCGGCGTGCCAGAGCAGGGTGAGGAGGGCCACCAGCCCGCCGAAGCTGTGGCCCAGCACCACCTGGGGGCAGACGGGCAGGGGCGGCATGGGCACGCCGTCCACCACGCGGGCCTTGGCCCCGGTGCGGTCGGCGTCGTGCCGCCGCTCCTGGCGCAGGAAGAGGGCGAAGTCATCCACGAAGGCCCGGATGCCCACCGCATCCCCCCGGATGCCGCCGGACCGGCCAAAGCCCCGGTGGTCCATGCTGGACACGGACCAGCCCAGGTCGTGCAGCCAGCGGGCGGTGTGCCGGTAGCGCTCGCCATGCTCCCCGTAGCCATGGGAGATGACCACGCGACCCTTGGGCTCGGGATGCTCCCAGCGGGCCCAGGCCAGGGGCAGGCCGCCATGGCCGGTCAGGACCCCACGGGTGGTGGGCTCCAAATCGGCGGGGATCACAGGGATGAAACCAGACATCCATCCAGAATAGCGTGGGGACGGGATGTCCCTTAAACTCAAAGGTTCCCCGGACCCCGGGGCGGGAGAGGCCAAGCATGGATTTCGAGACCCTGGTACGGGCCAAGCATGAACTGGAGCCCCGGGTCCAGCAGCTGGTCGCCCACCTGGACCCCGAGCGCAAAGCGCTGGAACTGGAACAGATCGAAGAGCGGACCACGGTTCCAGGGTTCTGGGATGATCCCGATGCCGCCAAGCCCCTCCTCCAGAAACGGGGGGCCATCACCAATGACATCGCCCTGGCCAAGCGCCTGACCAGCAGCCTGGAGGACCTGGAGACGGGTCTGGAACTGGCGAAGGAGGATTCCGGGATGCTGGTGGAGGCGGAGTCCGTGGAAGGCGAGCTCCGCAAGACGGTCGAGGACGCCGAGCTGCGAATGATGCTCAGCGGAGAGCTGGACAGCAACCACGCCATCGTGGCCATCGCCCCCGGGGCCGGCGGCACCGAGAGCCAGGACTGGGCGGCCATGCTGCTGCGCATGTATCTGCGTTTCTGTGAATCCAAGGGCTGGGCCACGGAAATGATCGATTACCAGGATGGGGAGGAGGCCGGCATCAAGGGCGCCACCTTCATCGTCGACGCGCCCTTCTCCTACGGCTACCTGCGGGCGGAGGCGGGCGTGCACCGCCTCGTGCGCATCAGCCCCTTTGATTCCGCCAAGCGGCGGCACACCAGCTTCGCGGCGGTCTACGTGAGTCCCGAGCTGGACGACACCATCAACGTCGATATCCCCGAAAAGGACCTGAAGATCGACGTCTTTCGGGCCAGCGGCGCAGGCGGCCAGCACGTGAACCGCACCGAATCCGCCGTGCGCTTCACCCACCTGCCCACGGGCATCGTGGTGTCCTGCCAGAACGAGCGCAGCCAGATCAAGAACCGCGCGACGGCGCTGAAGGTGCTGCAGGGTCGCCTGTACGAACTGGAGCAGCGGAAGTTCCTGGACAAGGTCGCCGCCGCCAGCGGCGACAAGGCCGATGTGGCCTGGGGCAGCCAGATCCGCAGCTACGTCCTCCAGCCCTACCAGATGGTGAAGGACCACCGCACCGGCGAGGAGACCAGCCAGACCCAGAAGGTGTCCGCACCCAACTGCTGGCGAAGAGCCTGAAGGCGGGGGACTAGGCCCGGGCCTACTTCAGCGCGCGGAAGAGGTTGCTGAAGTCGTCCCGCCAGACCAGGGTCTTCCCGGGTAGCGGCTTGACCTCCGGGTTGTCGCGGAACGCGGGGCCGCTGAACCAGGCGTCGTCCTGGGTGACAAGCACCCAGGTGGAGCCGTACGTGCCCTCGTCCTCATCGGTCTCCGCGTCGACCACCCGGGCCGTCTTGCCGAAGGCGTCCACGGCGGCGCGCACGACGGGCTGCAGCTCCAGGTAGCGGTTGGACACATGGACCGCCAGGACTCCGCCGGGCTTGAGGTGGCGGAAATACAGGGCGAAGGCCTCCCGGGTGAGCAGGTGCACGGGGATCGCGTCGCTGGAGAAGGCGTCGATGGCCAGCAGGTCATAGTCCTGAGGTGCTTCAGCCTCCAGGGTGAGCCGGGCATCTCCCAGCACCACCTCCGTGCTGGCCGGGCTACGGCCCAGGAAGCTGAAGTGGGTCCGCGCGAAGGGCTCGACCAGGGCATTGATCTCGTAGAAGCGGAGGTGGTCCCCGGTCCGCCCGTAGGCGGCCAGGCTGCCGGTTCCCAGCCCCACGAGGCCCAGCTTCCGGGGGGCGGCGGGCAGGCTCGCCACGGCCAGCCCCACGCCGGAATCCGGGCTGTAGTAGGTGACCGGCCGCGCCGCCCGGGCCGGATCCAGGAATTGGCCGCCATGGGTGATGGTGCCGTGGGCCAGGGTTCGCCAGGTGTGTTCGCGGTTGTCGAAGACGGCAAGGGTGCCGTAGAAGTTCCGGCCCCGGGCGACCGTGATCTGGTCCACGTCCCGGGTCAGGCGGAGCGCATGGAGGCCGAGGCCCAGGGCGAGCAGGCCGAAGCCGACGGCACAGAGGGCCCGGTCGCGGGGCCGGGCGCCTTCCTCCCGGGCCAGGGACAGCCCCGCCAGGGCGGCCGCCGCGGCGAGCCCCAGCGGCAGCTCCAGGTAGGTGGTGAAGAGCATCGGCGCCACCCAGGCCACGAAGGCGCCTCCGAGGGCGCCGCCCAGGCTGAGCCGCAGGTAGAACCCCGTCAGGAACTGCGGATGGGGACGCCGCCGGGCCAGCTCGCCATGGGCCAGCATGCAGGCGGCGAAGAGCCCGGTGCTGAAGAGGGCCACCTGGCCGCGTACCGTGCCCAGCCACTGGACGGCCCGGCCCACCGCTTCGAACCGGTAGTCCGCCCACCGAAATTCCGGGTTCAGGGACAGCGACATGAGGACCAGCAGGGCCGGTGTCACGGCGAAGAAGAGGCCCCGCCGGTACCACCGCGTGCCGTCGAAGCAGAGGATGAAGCTCAGCAGGTAGAGGCCCAAGGGCAGCACCCACAGGAATGGGATGGGGGCCACGTTGGTGCTCAGGTGCGTGGTGACGGCCATCAGGAGGATGGAAGGCACTGCGGCGAAGGCGATCCAGAGCGTCTTGTCGCCAGCTCCTGGCGCTGTCGCGGGCTCCGGCGCCACCGGGGCGGCAGGCGTCACCGGGGCCATGTCTCGCGCGGAGGCGAGGACGAGGCCCGCGAACAGGAGGAAGCCCGCCGACCAGAGCCAGGACTGGGCCTTCAATGACAGGAAGGGCTCCACCAGGACGGGATAGGAGAACAGGGCCGTCATGGACGCCAGATTCGACAGGGCGAACAGGCGGTAGGGCACCTGGCCCCGCCGCGCCACCCAGGCCTGCACCAGGGGCCCGGTGGTGGAGAGCAGCAGGTACGGCAAACCCACCGTCAGGGCCAGCAGGCCCAGGAGGCGCCCGATGGGCTCCGAGCCGCCGGCGGGCCGGAAGAAGGGATGGAGGCGCAGCGGAAGGGTGAGCGCCGCGGCCAGCAGCAGGCCGCCGTGGAGCCGCAGCTGTCCCCGGGGGGAAAGGTGCCGGACCACCAGGTGCGAATAGAGATATCCCGCCAGCAGGAGCAGTTGGAAGAACAGCAGGCAGGTGGTCCAGACGCCGGCGCTGCCGCCGAACCAGGGGAGGACCAGCTTCCCCACCATGGGCTGCACCTGGAAGAGCAGGAAGGCGCTCAGGAAGATGGTCGCTGCGGGCAGACGGAGGGAGGCTTCGGGTGAGGCCTCGCCAGGGGTGAGCATGGTGTCTCCAGGGGTGGCCTCCACTGTGCCACGCCTGCCTGGTGGGTGTAGCAGCTACTCGCCCTTGGCGATCCTGATCTGCTCGTCCTTGGGCAGGCGGAAGACCCAGCGGCCCGTCACGCGGTCCCAGAGATCGAAGCAGCAGAGCCAGTTCAGGAGGCCGGCCACCATCACGTACGTGGCGCCGTACTCCTGGGTGAGGGTGCGCACGGGCTCCGTGCCCGCGCCGCCGAAGGCCCAGGCGAAAGCGCCGTAGAGCGGGCCGATGCCGGCGGTGCCGAACGCGCCGAGGGTGGGCAGCCAGGAACCCGCCACAGGCACGAACACGCCGCCCTTGACGCCATCCACCGCGCCGAGCTGCATCTGGAAGGCGCCGAGCACGCAGAACAGCACCCACACCCCGAAGAAGACCTTGGCCCGGCCCTTCTCGCCGATGGTCCAGTAGCCGGCCCCGGGCACCAGCCACTGCAGGAGCAGGGGCTTCCAGGCCGCTTTCACGGCCTTCATCTTGCGGAGGGGCATGGGGAGCCTGGGGGCGGGCGTGGGTTCGGACATGGCCCCAGATTACCGTGGCCTTGGCCAAGGGGAGGAGGGGATTCCCCTCGCCTCCCCCTGGTCGATCAGGCCTGGGTCAGGGCTTCACCTCCGGCAGTCCGAGGCCCCAGAAATGGTCGTTCAGGAAGGGGGTGTAGTCCTTCTTTGTGATGAATTTGAGGAGGTCGAACAGGCGCTGGGTGTTGGCGAACTTCCAACGGAAGTTGGTCTGGCTGGACTTCAGCCAGGTCAGGAAGACCTGCTCGCCCAGCTCCTCATGGAGGGCGTGGAGGAGCAGGGGGCCCTTGGCGTAGAGCAGGTCCCGCCGGGCGAAGTAGGATTCGCGGCGATCCTCGAACTGGATGTCGTTGGCCAGGGGTCCAATTGGGCCCACTCCAGATACCCTTGAACCTAGTTACGCACTCAACTCATCCGGGATCGGGGATTTGATGAACGTCCAGCCCTATCTTTTCGCTTACGCCCTTGCCGTCTCTTCGATTTTCCTCTTTGGCCAGAATCCTGATTATCAGAAGAACCTTGAACAGGCCTGGAGCAAACCCGTTTCAAAGTCGTTCTACGAACCTTTGCAGCGAGAGGTACCGATAGGAACCTGGACGGTCAGCGCCTCCATTGACCCTGACTATGTTGGAGAACCGGTTTATTTTCACCTCGAAGGCAGCTATCGAAACAAGGGTGGAGCCTTTCTCTATCGCGAAGTAATTCTTAGTCTTTCTCAGCAAACTGCCCTCCTGCAAACGGCACATCCAGAGTGGTCTGGAGAGGAGATTTCGCGCCATCTGGTTTTTGCTCAACTCCAGTTTCAAGACGCACAAAAACTGCCTCTTGAGGGTGTGGCATTTATGAAATCCCTTCAGGAGACACAGGGATCAGTTCTTCCCATTCCTCCTGGCCAAATCTACCTTCACCCGACGACCTATTCTGTTCGATCCCACTCCGGAGGAAGTCAGCCGATCGAATACAGCACCATTGGCTGGCGTGGAACACCTAGCCAACTTGAAGCTGAACTCCAAAGTGGGCTAAAGGAAGAACCACTGGTAGTCCTCTTGAACAGGCTGAGGAAGTCGTACTTGTCGAAGTGGAAGGAAGGGCTCCGTAAGGAAGGATATTCGAGCCTGTTGGACCAGATGGATCAGGCCGCGCTTGGTATGGCCATCTTTGAGTGGGCTTGCTGGGAAAACGAGTTGCCGTTGGCTGAAAAGATCCTGGGTCGTGGCCTTTCACCCGACAAGCCGAGCATCGATGGATCACTACCTCTTATCGCAGCCTGTGGAACTGGCAACCGGCCATTCATTCAGAGATTGTTGGATGCTGGAGCGAGTTTAAATGCAAAGGATGCGCAGGGGCGAACTCCTCTCACGACCGCCTGCGGAACGGGTGATGACGAGTTGGTTGACTGGCTCATTGGACTAGGTGCAAAGGTCGAATTTCCGGCTACTTCAGACCCGGTGAATCCAATTCTGATAGCGGTCAATCAATCCAACCTTAGACTGGTACAGTCTGTCTTCAGGGCTGCTGGCCCGATCCCTGATCAGATCAAACTTGCAAGTGAGGTTGATCTACTCATTTCGGTTGTTGATCCTACTGTGGCTTCTTGGCTCCTTTACCAAGGCTGCAAGCCAAGTCCCACCGCCCTCGGATTTGCGAGTCGTAGTGGTTCAATCGCAATCATGAAGTTGTATCTCAATGCAGGGGTGGACCCCAATTCGCAAATCAGCTTCGGAAGCCCTTTGATCTCCGCTGTTGAGGGGGGAAGCATTGAAGCGGTCGAACTCCTGCTCAGCAAGGGGGCCGATCCGACGAGGGTTATACCCCAACGGTTTCCTGCCACGGCTCTTGATCTTGCAATTCAGATCGGAAACAAGGCGATTGTGAAGGCGCTTGAGAAGGCTAAGGTCTCTCATAAATAGCAATTACATTCAACCTAAAATCGGCCAATATGTCTATTTGCATATGGGAAGCAACACAAACCCCCAAAGCGAGCGGGGCCGCTCCCTTTGGGGGTTTCTTAACTGAACTGCATTAGGCCTTTCGGCCCCCTTTGCGCAAGGCTACCAGCGCAGCGAACTAATCCGTGGCGAAAGGCAGCAGCGCGATGTTGCGGGCGCGCTTGATGGCTTCCACGAGGGCGCGCTGGTGGACGGCGCACACACCACTGGTGCGGCGGGGCAGCACCTTGCCGCGCTCGGGGGTGAAGGCCTGGAGGGTCTTCACGTCCTTGTAGTCGATCATGAGGGACTTCTCGACGCAGAAC
>JAFJUR010000183.1 GCA_017859995.1 Holophagaceae bacterium
CTACGGCATCCCCTACGAGCTCAGCCAGAAGTACGGCATCCGCCGCTACGGCTTCCACGGCACCAGCCACGCCTTCGTGGCCGCCCGCACGGCCATCCTCCTGTGCCGGCCCCTCCGGGCCCTCAAGATCGTCACCTGCCACATCGGCAACGGCACCAGCATCTGCGCCGTGGATCACGGCCGCAGCGTGGATACCAGCATGGGCATGACGCCGCTGCAGGGCGTCATCATGGGCACCCGCTGCGGGACCATCGACCCCAGCGTGGTGGAGATGCTCATGGAATACGAGCACCTCGACTACAAGGCCATCACCGACTTGCTCAACAAGAAATCCGGCCTCCTCGGCATTTCCGGTGTCTCGTCAGACTTCCGCGAGATCGAGCTGGCCGCCGACCGCGGCAACGACCGCGCCCGCCTGGCCCGGGACCTCCTGACCTACAACGTGCGCCAGTTCATCGGCTCCTACGCCACGGTGCTCGACGGCGTGGACGCCATCACCTTCACCGCCGGCATCGGCACTCACAGCACCTATGTCCGCGCCAAGGTCTGCAGCAAGCTCAGCTTCCTGGGCGTGAAGCTGGATGTGGAAGCCAACGAGCACGGCACAGGGGAGCGCATCATCAGCACCCCCGATTCCAAGGTGGCCGTGACCGTGGTGCCCACCAACGAAGAGCTGATGATCGCCCGGGAAACCGTGCGCTGAACCAGCTTCGAACCATGCGAACGGCCCCCAACCGGGGGCCGTTCTGTGTTCGACCCTGGCCCTACTTGCCCTTCGCCTCCATGCGCTCGCCCTTGCGCTCGAGGCGCTCGCCGCGTCGCTCCTTGCGCTCGCCCCGGCGCTCCTGCCGCTCGCCCTTGCGCTCCTGGGCCTCGCCGACCTTCTCGCGACGCTCGCCCGCCTTCTCCAGGGCCTTGCCTTCGGCCACCTTGCCCTGGGCCTGGAGGGCCTCGCCCCGCTTCTCCATCCGCGCGCCCTGGCGCTGCTTGCGCTCGCCGCGCCGGTCGTTGCGCTCACCGCGACGTTCCTGGGCCTCGCCGCGGCGCTCGACGCGCTCGCCCTTCCGCTCCACCTGCTGACCGGTGGGGGCCTGCGCCATGAGGGAAATGCCGATGAGGCCGGCCGCGAGGAAGAAGGCCACACGCTTGAGGGGGGTGTTCATGGTTGCTCCTGCTGCGGCGCTGCCGCGAAGGGGAATCGTCCCGAAGCGCCAGGTAGCGCCTGCCATGCCAATTCACAAAGATCTGTTTTACCAACATTAAATAAAGGTTTAATTCGTTTTGAGTTGAACGTTGCCACAGGGGACGTCGCGGGACGCCACATCCAGCCTTCTCCCGCCCGCCGGATCGTTGGCCGATTCTGGAAGACAGGTCGCCGATTCCGGAGCTGATCCCCCTCTAAACGGCCCCAGACTCTGCCCCGTAGGCATTCCATCATCCCCGGCGAGTCCGGCGTCTTTCCCATCTTGGGGGGTTCCATGCAGAAGCGATGGGTCATCGTGACCGTGGCCGGGGCGGCCCTGGCGGCCGGCATGTTCTTTACCCTCAAGGGCGGCGACGGCAAGTCCAAGAAGGCCGAGGCTTCCACGCCGTTCCGGTTGGGCAAGGTCCAGGCCGAGGACCTGCAGGTCAGCGTCCGCGAAGTGGGCGTGGTCGACCCCCTCACCAAGGTGGATGTGAAATCCACCGTGTCGGGCCGGATTGTCAGCTTGCGGGTGCGCGAAGGCGCCACCGTGAAGGCGGGCGAAGTGCTGGCCGAAGTCGAGCCCGACGTGAACCAGGCGCAGACCCTCTCGGACGTCCAGGGCAGCGTCTCCCAGGCGAAGCTCAGTTTCCTGAACGCCGATCGGGAATATGTCCAGCAGGCGGCCCTCTTCAAGTCAGGGCTCATCTCCGAGCAGGCCCACCGCGACGCGCGCACCAAGCGGGACCTCGCCGAGGAATCCTTCAAGAGCGCCCAGACCCGCTACCAGATCGTCGAGGACCGGGGCATTCCCATCAGTGGCAACGCCTCCACCCAGAAGGCCCGGGTCACCGCCCCCATGAACGGCGTGGTGATCAAGAAGGGCGCGGAGCTGGGTGACACCATCACCTCGGGCGTCAGTTCCTTCAACGCCGGCACGGTGGTGTTCACGGTGGCCGACCTCAATTCCCTCATCGTGAAGGTGAACCTCAACGAGGTGGACATCGCCAAGGTGAAGGTGGGCCAGCCAGTGCGCATCACCCTGGACGCCTATCCGCAGAAGGCCTTTACCGGGAAGGTGCGCTTCGTCGCCCCCGCTGCGGACCTGGTGGAGAAGATCAAGGTCTTCAAGGTGGAAGTGGCTCTGGACGAGCTCACCGATTCCTTCAAGACGGGCATGAGCGCCAATGTGGAGATCCTCGGCGAGAAGCGCGACAAGGCCGTGAGCATCCCCCTGGAGGCCCTGCAGCGCCGGGACGGCCAGCCCGTGGTCTTCCGTCTGAAGGAGAACCTCGCGCCTCAGGATCTCGCCAAGGCGAAGGAAGGTCTCAATGGACGGGGCAAATTCATCTGGCTGGCCGACCATTGGAAGGACTACTTCGACGTGGTGCCCGTCAAGGCCGGCATCGCCACCCTGGAGCGGGTGGAGATCCTCGCGGGCCTCAAGGCCAACGACCAGGTGAGCCTGGAGGATCCCAGCAAGAAGAAGGTTGAGAAGGACGACGAAAACAATTAATGCTCCGCGGGGAGACCGCCTGCTCGCTGCGCTCGCGATGTCCCCCCGCACCCCCGCTACTCGGTCGGGCGGAGCCCTCCCTCGTAGCCTGGCTTCCCTCCTGCCCCTTCCTGATGGAGCGCCCATGTCCAGCATCATCCAGACAGAGGCCCTGACCAAGGTCTACGGCGCCAACGGCGCGGCGGTGCATGCGCTGCGCGGGATCGACCTCACGGTGGACAAGGGCGAGTTCGTGGCCCTGATCGGTCCCTCGGGTTCGGGCAAGTCCACCCTCATGGCCATCCTCGGCTGCCTGGACCTGCCCACGGGCGGCACCTACAGCCTGGACGGACACCAGGTGCAGGGGCTGTCCGGCGGTGAGCTGGCCCGCATCCGGAACGAGAAGATCGGCTTCGTGTTCCAGAGCTACAACCTGCTGCCCAAGGCGAGCATCATCCGCAACGTCGAGCTGCCCATGCTCTACGCCGGCGTCGGTCGGAAAGAGCGCCGCGAACGGGCCCTCGCCCTGCTCGAGAAGGTGGGCATCGCCGACAAGGCCGACAAGCTGCCGGCGACCCTTTCCGGTGGCCAGAAGCAGCGCGTGGCCGTGGCCCGGGCCCTGGCCAACGCGCCGGCCCTGCTGCTGGCGGACGAGCCCACGGGGGCGCTCGATTCCAAGACTGGCGCCGAGGTGCTGGACCTCTTCCGGGAATTGCATCAGCAGGGCAACACCCTGCTCCTGGTGACCCACGATCCCTCCATCGCCGCCCAGGCGGAACGGCGGGTGGAGATCCGCGACGGCCTCATCGCCCTCGCCGAGGGAGCGGCCTAGATGCTCGGCAGCGGCGCCTTCCGCGAGCGGCTGCTCGGGGCCTGGGTGGAGATCCGGGAGAACCTCGGCCGCTCGGTGCTCCAGGCCCTGGGCGTCCTCCTGGGCGTGGCCTCCGTGCTGGGCGGCTTCTCCATCTCCGACAGCCAGCGCAAGCGCGCCGACGAGATGTTCGTGAAGATGGGCGGCCTGGACAAGCTCAACGTCCAGCCCAAGGCCGCCGTGCGCGATGGCCGCCCCACGGCGATGCAGCAGGCCAACCTGGGCCTGCGGGACGAGGACGCGACGGGCGGCGAGGCCCTGAAGGCCGATGCCATCCACGGCGTCAGCCGCCAGAAGTTCGCCCGGGCCCGGGTGGTGTCGGCCTACGGGGACCAGGACCGCCAGATCAGCGGCATCGGTGGGGATTTCATCCCGGCCAACGGCTACGAAGTCGTCCGGGGCCGGGGGTTCTCCGCCAGCGAGATGGATTCGGGCGCCCCGGTGGTGATCCTCGGAACCGAGGCGGCCCAGGTCTTCTTCCCCAAGGGCGACGCCCTGGGCCAGACCCTCCGCATCGCCAACGTCCCGGCCACGGTCATCGGCCTCTTCGAGGAGCGGGTGTTCCGCTTCCGTGAGAACCAGCGCAACCAGTTCTGGTGGCGCAACCGAATCATCGCCGTGCCCGCGAACCTGGTGCAGCGGCGCATGAACGGCGACGCCTACCGCCGAGTGGACCGGGTCACCTTCCGCATCCCCGACATGGGCGCCATGGGCAGCTTCGCCCGGCAGCTGGGCGATCTCCTCAAGGCGAACCACCGGCTCCAGGAGGACTTCCGCCTGGACGACGTGGCCGCGCGCATCCGTCGCCGGAACAGCCAGGGCGATGTCTACGACATCATCTTCCTCCTCTCCGGCGTGCTCGCCCTGGTGGGTGGCGGCATCGTCAACGTGAACATCCAGATGGCGGGACTGAAAGAACGGGTCCGCGAGGTGGGCGTGAAGATGGCCATCGGCGCCTCCGGCTCCGAGATCTTCAAGGGCTTCATGACGGAGGCCCTCCTCCTCACGGGACTGGGAAGCCTGGCGGGCCTGGTGCTCGGCGTCGGCTTCTCCTGGACCATCACCAAGAGCCTGGGCATCCCCCTCTACATGACGCCGGCCAGCTTCCTTTGGGCCTATGGCCTGGCGGCGGCCTTCGGGTTCCTCTTCGCGCTGTATCCGGCGTGGAAGGCCTCGCGGCTCTCTCCGATGGAGGCCCTGCGATATGAATAGCCTTCGTTCCTTCCCGTGCGTGATTCGCTCCCTGCGGGGCCCCGCGCCGCAGGCGACATTCAGTCGCCTGCTCTGCGACCCGCATGGTCGCGAGGAGGCCCTGCGATATGAGTGACGAGACGCTCATCCTCCGGTCTCCCGGGCCCTCCCTGCTGGACGGGGAAGCCCCTGCCCCAGCCCCCGCCTCCCGCGGGTTCAACGTCGGCATGTTCTGGGAAGTGGTCCGCACGGGGCTGGTGGAGCTCTGGGCCCACAAGCTGCGCAGCCTGCTCACCCTCACCCTGCTC
>JAFJUR010000258.1 GCA_017859995.1 Holophagaceae bacterium
AGGCGACCGCGTGCACCGCGGCCAGGACCTGGTGTGCATCGAATCCATGAAGATGGAGAGCTTCGTCGCCTCGCCCTGCGACGGCGAGGTCGAGGAAGTGCTGGCGATTCCCGGGCAGGCGGTGGAAACGGATGAGGTCTTGGTAAGATTCAAGGGTCAAAATTGAACCGTTCAGCAAAAGATCAATCATGAGGAGACGCATCCCGTTCTCATCCGGCGGCCGTCAGTGCCCTCTTCCATGCCGCGCCAAATGCTGCTCGGCCTGGTACATGAAAGTGCGGATGGCGGCCTCCCGGTTCGGCTGGCAGCTCCCGTCGTAGGGGGCGTCCAGGTAGGGGAAACACCATTCGCGCATGAGCGGTCGCACCACCGCGGAGGTGGTGGTGCTGGGCATGCACGTGAACGGGTAGACATTCACGACCCCGTTGTAGCCGCCGCGAGCGCAGTGGATGATGCCGGGAATGCTCAGGCAGGCCTCGGTGGGGATGTCGAAGGAGAACACGCCCGACTGTTTCAGGATTTTTTCCATCTGGCCGATTTTGTGATCCGCGGCGATGTCGATGTGGCGTTGCGCGCACTTGAAAACCTGCTTCTGAATTCGTTCCTGGTAGAGCAGGGTTATCATGAAAGAAAGCATCTCCTTGATGGCGCTCTTGACCTGGTGCGGGCGGAACAGCTTCAGGCCCTGCCGCAGCTTTCTGCGCGCCAGCCGCAGACCGTCGTAGCTCACGTAGTTCAGCCACTCGCCCATGGACGCGTTGACCACTTCGGCGCCGTATTTTTCAAGGACCCGGATCAGGTCCTGGTTGGAATCCTGATGCATCCTCAGATAAATTTCACCCACGATCCCAATGCGGGGCTTCGGCGCAACCCGGGAGTCGATGATCGCCCGGCCTTCGGCTATGATTTCGTCCAGCTCCCTCAGGACGTGGTCCAACGGGTCAGCGGCGCCGTGTTGTTCCAGGACCCCGGCCAACCGGCGCAGAGCCTGCCCGGCCAACGCATCCGTTTGCCCGGGCGCCTTCTCGTACGGCCGAACTCTCCAGATGAATCGCTCCATCACATCGCCCAGCACCATCGCGAGGTAAGAAGCTTTCCTGGAGCTCCGGATGTGTTCAGCCTCGAAGATGCCTTCGGGCGAGTAGCCGTCCGTGCTGGTCGCGGCGGTGATCCTGAGCGCTCTCAGCTCCGGGAAGGAATCCAGCACGATCCTCTGGTACTTGTTGTACATGCCGAATCGGCAAGGCCCCTCGGTTTCCGGCATGAAGAAGACATAGCGGCCGGCCTGGAACGCCTTGCCCAGCCGCTTGCCGGAGGTGAATTTCCTCCCGAAATCAAGCCCTTTGTAGGTCGGCAGGATATGAGCGTCGATATCAAAAGACCGGAGCGTGGCGGCCAGCAGAGGTGTAGTGGCACGGTTCATGTCGGGGATCAGGAACCTGCTGTGGCCCAGGCGGACCCTGCCTACGGCCTGTGACGAAAATTGGCGGTCAGTCTCTTGGGTGGCTTCCATGGTATCCTCACGTGCAGATGGCGGTTTTTGAAGGGTGTTGAGCAACCAGCACCGGGTCGTAATCCAAGGCGTGCTGGCGGGGTTCGGCTTTTTGCAGAGTGTTGTGGATGACATTCTGGTAGGCCTCCAGCCGGGTCATCACGCCGGCCGCGGCGCTGTGCTCATCGAGTTCCAGGATCAGGCTGGCCTTGCCGCCCATGATGTGCTTGTAGAAATGTTCGATGAAGGAATCCGCGCCGCAGCTGAAATTGGTCAAGTGCAGCCCGAAGGTGTTGGGCCTGGCCATGATCCAGCGGGCCGTCCTCAGGATCTGGGCGCCCAGGCCCCAGTACATCGAGGGGAAATCCGCAAGATCCACCCCGGAGACGTCGATGAAGTCCATGGGCAGGGCGGCCACCCCGATCTTGGCCAGGCTCTGTCCGACCCTGAGGTTCAGGCGTTCGTCGTAGAGGTTGTAGGGGCGGCCCGTCACGACCACAAAGGGTGCATGGGGATCGAGGCGGCCCAAGAATTCCTTCCCTTTCCGGTGCAGCATCTCCAGGAACTCGGCCTGCTTTTCGAGCGCATGCCGAAGTGCAGAGGCGATCTGGGCCTTTCGCAGTCCCAGCCGTTCGCCGATCTGTTTATGGAGGTCCAGGGCCAGCATCTCGGGGTCCGACTTGAGATAGAGGGTCGGACTCAGCACGGCCTGCTCCGGCACCCCCAGGGCGGCCCGTACCATGTGGGCATTGCTCTGCACCATCGGGCAGTAGTAGCCACGCTCCGCGGGCTGCGGGGTGGGCATGTCGATGGGGACGGGCAGGAACATGAAGCGCGTTTTTCCCACCAACAGCCGGGCGTGGCCGTGGGCGACCTTCACCGGGTAGCACGTCTCGGCCGCCATGCTCTCGATGCCGCGCTTGGAAATCTCTTCGCTGGTGGGCGGTGTCAGCACCAGCCGGAACCCGAGGCGGTCGAAAAAATGCGCCCATAGCAGGCTGGCCTGAACCCCGTAGAGGGAGCGTTGCATCCCCACCGTGGGCCGGCCGTCCACTTCCATCATCGGTGCATCCACCAGCGGTTCATAGACGCCCGCCATGTGGCGCTCCCAGGTCTCCTGCCGCAGGGCAAAAAGGTTTTCACGCCGCTTGGCGCTGCGGCGTGCGATTTCGTAGCGGCCGCACTCCCCGCCCCAGATGCTTTTGCGTCCGTCGAAGCTGTAGATCTTGAGCTTGCACTGGTTGTGGCAGCGGGGGTCGGCCTGGCAGGTCTTTTCGACGCACGGCATCTGGTCTGCGATGGCGCGGTCGAGCCCCCGGAAGGTGCTCGGCGGCGTTGCGGCCGAGCCCATCCGCTCCTGCAGGCACACCGCGGCGCCATACGCGCCCAGCACTTCCCGGTGCCGGGGCACCAGGAGGCCGCGGCCGAGCACATTTTCGAAGGCGGCGACGACACCCTGGTTGAGCGAGGGCCCGCCCAGGAACATCAC
>JAFJUR010000184.1 GCA_017859995.1 Holophagaceae bacterium
CGGCCCACGGCCACCAGCA
Source organism: Holophagaceae bacterium (assembly GCA_017859995.1). Taxonomy (GTDB): domain Bacteria; phylum Acidobacteriota; class Holophagae; order Holophagales; family Holophagaceae; genus Geothrix. The sequence goes on from JAFJUR010000184.1 coordinate 20, forward strand.
GGTGGCTGCCCACCACTTCGCCGGCGCCCTCGCCTTCCAGGTGGCACACCACGCCGTCGGCCCGCTTCTCGATGCGGGTGATCTTGGTCTTGGTGCGCACGTCCATCTTGTAGGTCTTGCGAAAGATCTTGGCCAGCTCCAGGCCGATGTCCTCGTCCTCCAGGGGGAGGATGGTGTCCATGAACTCCACCAGGGTGACCTTGGAGCCCAGTCGGCTGAACACCGAGGCGAACTCCACGCCGATGGCGCCGGCGCCGAGGATGACCAGGTGCGCGGGAAGGGTGGTCATGTCCAGGATGTGGTCGCTGTTGATGACCGTCTTCCCGTCGGTCTCGAGGCCGGGGATGTCCTTGGGGGCTGAGCCCGTGGCCAGGATGATGCGCTTGGCCTCGTGGGTCTCGCCGGCCACGTCCACCCGGCCGCCGCCCAGCAGCTTGCCGAAGCCCTTCAGCACCGTCACCTTGTTCTTCTTCATGAGGAACTCGATGCCCTTGGCGTTCTTGGTGACCACGCGCCCCTTGCGCTTGACGATGGTCGCCAGGTTCGCCTTCAGCGCCTTGACCTCCACGCCGTCGATGCCGTAGTCGTCGGCCACCTGCATCTGCTCGAAGCGGTGGGCGGTCTCCAGCCAGGTCTTGGCGGGGATGCAGCCGCGGTGGAGGCAGGTGCCGCCCAGGGCCGTGTCCTTCTCCACGATGGCCGTGTTCAGGCCGAGCTGCGCGCCGCGGATGGCGGCGATGTAGCCACCGGGGCCGGAGCCGATGACGATGAGGTCGAACTGGGCCATGAATCCTCCAAGGGTCGGACCGGCCCAGTATCCCATGGGCCCGGCCTCATGTTCCCCTTCCGGAGCGACGGGCGCAGACCGGACAGGGTGGTGGGGCGCTCAGCGCTCCGCGGCGGGGAACCCGGGAGACCGTTTGACCTCGTCGATCTGCAGGGTGTGGCGGGCCGTGTGGCCGCAGGCCAGCAGCACCCACTGGTGGACATCCAGGGCCGGCGCGGCGAGGAACCACGGGAGGATGCGCATGGGTTGCCTCCAGGCGGAGTGGGTCAGGCTGGTTTCAGAGGCCCGGCTGGGCACCCTGCCTCAGGCGTACACGAGCGCGGAGCGGACCTCCAGGCGCGCGGCCTTCCACTCGCGCCAGGCGGTCTTGAGGTCGGCGCGGTGATGGGCCATGGCGCCTTCCCACTCGGCCTTGGCCTCCCGCCAGGCCTCGGCCTTGGCGAGCCCCTTGGCGCGCCACTCGGCCTTCTTCTGGGACCAGGCCTCGTGCCGGTCATGCAGGGCGGCCAGGGCGTGGTCGAGGCGCTGCCGGGCCGCCGCGAGGCGGGCGTGCATGGGCGTGGCGATGCCGGGGCTGGCGAGCAGGAGCCGTTCGCGGAGCCGCTTCTCCTCCATGTGGAGCCGGGCCCGGGTCATCGCCGCGTCGGACACGCGCCGGAACTGGCCCACCAGGCCCAGCCAGGCCAGGACGTTCAGCAGCCACTTGGTGGTGTCCCACTGGTACCACAGGGCGCCGTTGCGGTAGTCCCACTGCCAGAGGTGGTGGAAGTTGTGGTAGCCCTCGCCGTACGTGAGGGGCGCCAGCAGCCAGTTGTCCCGGGCGGTGTTGGCGTCGGTGTAGGGCCGGCTGCCGAACATGTGGGCGGCGCTGTTGATGAAGAAGGTCGTGTGGTGGGTCACCACGATGCGGAGCACCACGCCGAAGACCAGGTGGCCAAGCAGGTTGCCCGTGGCCAGGCCGATCCACAGCGGGATCGTGGAGACGACGGCGCCGATGAGGAAGTGGTGGCGGTGCTGCCAGCGCACCAGCGGGTCCTTCTCCAGGTCCGCCACGCCGTGGATGGGCAGGGCCTTCTGCTCCATCACCCAGGTCCAGTGGGCGTACCAGAAGCCGTGCTGGATGGCGTAGGGATCCTGGTCGGTGTCCACGTGCTGGTGGTGGACGCGGTGGTCACTGGACCACTTCAGGGCGGAATTCTCGAAGGCTGCGGCCCCCAGGCAGAGGAAGACGAAGCGCACCGGCCAGGAGGCCTTGTAGGCCCGGTGGCTGAAGAGCCGGTGATAGCCGCCGCTGATGGCGGTGCCGATGGCGAAGGTCATGGCGAGGAATACCAGCGCCTCGCCCCAGCCGATGCCCGAGGTGATGACCCGGAGGGGCACGAGCACCACCGCCAGGGCCAGGGTCCCGGTGAGGAAGAGGGTGTTCAGAAGGTTCCAGCGTTTGGCCTCGGCCATGCCATTGACTCCAAAAGAGAGTTCAATTCTACCCCCGGTCAGTCCAGGGACACCCATGCCAAACTTGCCGGATCCCCTGTGAGGTTTCTGTGACCGAGACGCGCCCCTGGTACCGCTCCAGCACCTTCTGGATCTTCATGGGCCTGCTCCTCGGCGTGGCGCTGGGCGGCTTCCTGCCCCAGGACCAGTACCCCTGGGCCTACAACGCCTTCCGGTTCCTCTCCAAGGCCTTCATCAGCCTCATCAAGGGGCTCATCGTGCCCCTGCTGCTCTCGACCATCATCGTGGGCATCGCGCAGACCGGCGACATCCGCGCCGTGGGCCGCATGGGCGCCAAGGCCCTGCTGTACTTCGAGGTGGTCACCACCCTGGCCCTCTTCATCGGCCTGGCGGTGGCCAACTGGCTGAAGCCGGGGGCGAATCTCCCCATGGACATGGGCGCCCACGCGGCCGTGGCCGTCGCGAAGGCGAAGAGCGGCTGGGACATCGCCCTGCACATGTTCCCGTCCAACCTCATCCAGCACGCGGCGGAGGGCGACATCCTGCCCGTGGTCATCTTCGCGACGATCTTCGGCATCGCCCTCACCAAGGTGGGCGAGCGGGGCAAGCCGGTGCTCGCCTTCTTCGACGGCGTGGCGCAGACCATGTTCAAGTACACCGACTTCGTGATGCGGTTGACCCCGCTCGGCGTCTTCGGCGCCATGGCCTACAACGTGAGCCACATGGCCGCGGGTCACACGGTGAACGGCGTGCTGATCAAGGGCTGGCCGGCGGTCTTCCATCTGCTCAAGCAGTACAGCCTCCTGGTGGGCAGCCTCTATCTGGCCCTCATCCTGCTCTTCATCCTGGTATTTATCCCTGTGGCCTGGCTGTCGGGCATCCGCATCCTGGCCTTCGTGAAGGCCATCAAGGATCCGGCCCTCACGGCCTTCAGCACGGCCAGCAGCGAGGCGGCCCTTCCCAAGCTGCTGGAAGAGGTGGTCCGCTTCGGCGTGCCGCGCCAGGTGGCCAGCTTCGTCATTCCCACGGGGTACAGCTTCAACCTGGATGGCTCCACCCTCTACCTGGTGCTGGCCAGCCTCACCATTGCCCAGGCGGCGGGCATCCACATGAGCCTGGGCCAGCAGCTGCTGATGGTCTTCACCTTCATGCTCACCAGCAAGGGCGTGGCCGGCGTCCCCCGGGCCACCCTGGTGATCATCGCCGCCACTTGCGGCAGCTTCGGGCTGCCTGGGGAGGCCGGCATCGCCATGCTGCTGGCGGTGGACGAGATCATGGACATGGCCCGCACCACTGTGAATGTCATCGGGAACGGCCTCGCCAGCGTGGTGATCGCCAAGTGGGAGCGGGTCTTCGGGACAGACCCGGAATTGTTACCGGACCAGGAGGGGTAGTAACCAGTCGTCAAGAACCGATACTGGTGGCCGAAACGAGTCGTATCTGTCCAAGGAGACCCCATGGTCCGCCGACTTCTGCTCCTACCTGCGCTTTGCCTCTCCCTGGCCGCCCAGGACATCACGCCCGCCGAGACAGAGGCCCTCGTGAAGGAGGCCATCGCCTTCGCGAAGACAAACGGGAAGGACGCCGCCTTCAAGGAGATCACCAAGGTCGGCGGCCGCTTCCATCGCCACGGCGGCGAGCTCTATGTCTTCGTCTATGACATGGACGGCAAGGTGGTCGCCCACGGCCAGGGCGCGTCCAAGGTGGGCGTGAACCAGTTCAAGGCGAAGGATCCCGACGGCGTGGAGTTCGTGCAGGATCGCATCAAGCTGGCCAAGACCAAGGGCAAGGGGTGGCACGACTACAAGTACCTGAATCCCAAGGATGGCAAGAAGGAGCCCAAGACCAGCTACATCGAGGTCTGGGACAACCTGATCTTCGGCGCGGGCATCTACAAGAAGTAGCTTTCCCGCCCCCGTATCGTCCTTGTCCGGCGGAGTTCCCATCGCTAAGCTGGGAAATTCCCTTCACGCCGACCAGGACCACTCCCGACGGGGGACGCCATGAAGATCATCGTGACCGACGAGGTGACCGGAGAAGGTCTAGCCCTGCTCCAGGGGGACCCCCGCATCACCCTCGACGTGCGCCTGGGCCTCTCGAAGGCGGATCTGCTCGCCTGCATCGGCGCCTATGACGCCATCATCACCCGCAGCGGCACCACCGTGGACAAGGCCCTGCTCGACGCGGCCACGAACCTGAAAATCGTGGCCCGGGCGGGCGTGGGCATCGACAACGTGGATGTGGACTACGCCAGCTCCAGGGGCGTGATCGTGGTGAACGCCCCCTTCGGCAACACCAACAGCGCCGCCGAGCACACCCTCGCCCTGCTGCTCTCCGCCTGCCGCCACATCCCCGCCGCCAACGCCAGCCTGAAATCCGGCGAGTGGAAGCGGGCGAAGTTCACGGGGGTCGAGCTGAAGGGCAAGACCGCCGGCGTCATCGGCCTGGGCAAGGTGGGGGGCCGGGTGGCCACGCGGCTCAAGGCCTTCGAGTGCGAGGTGCTGGGCTGCGATCCCTACATCGGCGCCAAGCGGGCCCAGGACCTGGGCGTCCGCATGGTGGACCTGGCCGAACTCTGCCGCGCCTGCGACATCATCACCGTGCACACGCCGCTGAACGAGGAGACCCAGGGCATGATCGGGCCCGACCAGGTAGCCCTCATGAAGGAGGGGGTCATCCTCCTCAACGTGGCCCGGGGCGGCATCCTGGACGAGCCCGCCCTGCTGGCCGGCCTCCAGTCCGGCAAGGTCGCCCTGGC
>JAFJUR010000068.1 GCA_017859995.1 Holophagaceae bacterium
GCGATCGGGGTCAGGTCCCCGCGCAGGCCAGCGGTTCGATACGACGGAGAGGGGATAGCCCATGGCCGTGACCAAGATCTTGATTGCGAACCGCGGGGAAATCGCCATTCGCGTGATCCGCACCTGCCGGGAGATGGGCATCCCCACCGTGGCGGTCTATTCCGAGGCCGATCGCGGGGCGCTCCACGTGCGCATGGCGGACGAAGCCTACTGCATCGGCCCCGCGGCGGCCCGCGAGAGCTACCTGGTGCTGGAGAAGATCCTCGACGTCTGCAGGCGCAGCGGCGCCGACGCGGTGCATCCGGGCTACGGTTTCCTGTCCGAGAACGCCGAGGCGGCGCGGGCCTTCGAAGCGGCGGGCATCACCTTCATCGGTCCGCGCCCCGAGTGCATCGTGAGCATGGGCTCGAAGACCGCGGCCCGGGAAGTGGCCATCGCGGCCGGGTGCCCCGTGGTGCCGGGCATCCAGGAGACCATGGCGGACGAGGAGCTGCTGGCGGCCTCGCTGAAGATCGGCTTCCCCGTGATGCTCAAGGCGGCCATGGGCGGGGGCGGCAAGGGCATGCGCCTTGTCCACAAGCCGGAGGAGTTTACATCGGCCCTGGCGCGCGCCCGCGGCGAGGCGCTGTCCAGCTTCGGCGACGACAGCGTGTACGTGGAGAAGGCCATCGTCCAGCCCCGGCACATCGAAATCCAGATCTTCTCGGACACCCACGGCAACCACGTCTACCTGCACGAGCGGGAGTGCTCCGTGCAGCGCCGCCACCAGAAGGTGATCGAGGAGGCCCCCAGCCCCCACGTGACGCCGGAGATGCGCCGGGCCATGGGCGAGTCCGCCCTGAAGGTGGCGCGGGCGGTCAACTATGTGGGCGCTGGCACGGTTGAATTCCTGGCGGACGCGGACCGCAACTTCTACTTCCTGGAGATGAACACGCGCCTCCAGGTGGAGCACCCCGTCACCGAGTGGATCACGGGCCTCGATCTGGTGAAGTGGCAGATCCTCGTGGCCCGCGGGGAGAAGCTGCCCATGACCCAGGAGGAGATCCCCCTCAACGGCTGGGCCATGGAGTGCCGCGTCTACGCTGAAGACCCAGACAAGAACTTCATGCCGAGCCCCGGGAGAATCACCTTCCTGCGCACCCCCAGCGGCCGCAACGTGCGCGACGACAGCGGCGTCTACGAGGGGGCCGAGGTGCCCATGTTCTATGACCCCATGATCAGCAAGCTGAGCACCTGGGGACCGACGCGGCTGGAGGCCATCGAGCGCATGCGCGCGGCGCTGGGCGAGTACCGCATCGGCGGCATCCGCCACAACATCGCCTTCCACGAGGCGCTCATGGAGCACGAGCCCTTCCGCGCGGGCGCCCTGCACACGGGCATGCTCGACAAGCCCTTCTGGAAGCGGAAAGAGCAGGGGCCCGATCTGAAATTCGCGGTGGCCGCGGCCCTCCTCCACGAACTCGAGACTGAGCAACGCCGGGCCGCCAAGCCTGATCCCGGTGGCGACGGAAAGCCCGATGCCTGGAAGCACTGGGGCCGGTTCAACCGTTTGTAACCCGAGGAACTCGATATGAAACGCACCCTCATCCTCGGCAAGGAACAGCTGGACGTGGAATTCATCCACCAGGACGGCGCCAGCTCGCTGGTGTGGGAGGGGCAGGCCCAACCCATCGACATCCTGGAACTGGAACCCGGCTGCTATTCCATCCTCATGGACGGCCGTTCCGTGGAAGTCCGCCTGGATGCGGCCAAATCGCCAGATCCCGAGACCCATGCCTACCGGGCGATGCTCTACGATGGCCCCTACGAGTTCAGCCTCGTAGACCCCCGCCGGGCCCTCCTGGCAGGGGCGGGCACCGCGAGTGCCGGCGGCGGCGTGCTGTCCTCGCCCATGCCCGGCAAGATCGTGAAGCTGCTGGTGAAAACCGGCGAAGCGGTGCAGGAAGGCCAGACCCTCCTCGTGATGGAGGCGATGAAAATGCAGAATGAGCTGAAGACCAGCACCACCGGAGTCGTGTCCATCGTGCATGTCCAGGAGGGCGCCACCGTGGAGACGGGGGCGGCGCTCATCACGGTGGCGGCGGCTCAAGGTTGACCGGGGAGCCGCGGGCATCGCCGCTGGCGAATCCGAGAGAATGCAGCATGAGCTGAAGACCGGCACCACCGGGGTCGTGCCCAGCGTCCATGTCGACGGGGGTCCAGCTCGTCATGATGGTGACCGCGGACGAGGGCCCAACCGGGCGCTGGATCACCTCGGGTCTGCCGAAATGTCCAAGCGGTCATCCGGTCTTGGCCCATCAGGCAAATGGGATAGGTATAGATGCTGAAAAGCTGTTACGACTATTGATTTATTCCTATTTTAACGTGAGGTAAGCTGGGCTTTCTTAATATCTACAAAAACCAGAAAAGGTTCCCTTTTTTCTTGCCCGGGGGCTTTATTGGAGTATTACTTTCAACGTGATGAAAATCACCAATCTGGAGGCAAGCATGAAGAAAACGCTGCTGTTTCTTTTGGCTGGAAGCGCCCTGACCCTTTCCGCGCAGCAGGGCCAGGCCTGGGTCATGGGCCACGTGGGCCAGACCATGTTCGAGAAGGACAAGAACCTTGCAACGCCCGGCATCGAATTGAAAGATCAGCTCCACTACGGCCTGGGCGTCGGGCACTGGTACTCGGACCGCTGGGGCCTGGATCTCCGCGCCCTGCACAGCGACCTGGAAGCCGACAAGATTCCCGGCGCTCCCACCGGGGATGAAACGCACCTGCTGCTTTCGGGCCTGTTCAACTTCCGCCCTGGCGCCGACAACTGGTATCCCTACCTCGCCGCCGGTGTAGGCGGGACGAACGTGAACAAGAACTACTCCCCCAGCGGCAAGGAAACCACCCGGTTCAACTACCACGGCGGCCTCGGCATCATGGGCAAGCCCGCGGAGAATTTCCTGCTGGACGTCAGCGCCAAGGCCGTGAGCGTGGAACTGCCCAAGTCTCGCCTGGAATACCTGGTCACGCTGGGTCTGGGCTACACCTGGGGCGGCGGCCGAAAGGCCGCGCCCGCCCCGGCTCCCGCGCCCATGCCTGAACCCAAACCCGAGCCGAAAGTGGAGCCGGTGGCACCGCCCCCGCCGCCTCCGCCCGCGCCCGAGCCGCCTAAGGAAGTCGCGAAGCCTGTGCCCCCGCCGCCCCCCCCGCCCGCGAAGATCGTGCTGGATGAGGCGACGCTCCACTTCGCCAATGGCAAGGCCGAACTGGGCCCCGATGCCACCGCCGCCATCCAGAAGGTGGCCGATGGCCTCAAGGCCTATCCGGGCGACTACAAGCTGGAAGTCAGCGGCCACACCTCGTCCGTGGGCGGCAAGGCTCTGAACAAGGCCCTGGCCAAGCGCCGCGCCGACGCGGTGGCCAAGATCCTGGTGGATTCGGGCATTCCCGCCAGCAAGGTGACCACCGTGGGCGTGGGCCCCGACAAGCCCATCGCCGACAACGCCACCAAGGATGGGCAGGCCAAGAACCGTCGCGTGGAGATCGATGTCCAGGTGAAGGATGGCAAGGCCGAGGTCCGCAAGACCGAGACCGGCACTGTGGACGCCGGCACCCCGGCACCTGCCCCCGCGCCGAAGAAGAAGGCCGTGAAGAAGGCCACCAAGTAAGTTCCACCCATGACCGGCGGGGGCCCCAGGGCCTCCGCCTCCCTGTATCGGAGTGGCCCCATGTCGCTGAAAGACGAGTTCAAGACCTTCATCATGAAGGGCAATGTGGTGGACCTGGCCATCGCCGTGGTCGTGGGCGGCGCGTTCGGCAAGATCGTGACCGCTTTCGTGGACGGCATCGTCATGCCCCTGGTGACCATGGTGCTGCCCGCCAACATCAAGTGGGAGGAGTGGGTCATCGGGACGTTCCGCATCGGCTCGGTGCTGGGCGCCACCGTGAACTTCCTGATCATCGCCCTGGTGATCTTCCTCGTCCTGATCAAGTTCCTGGGCCGGTTCATGAAGAAGGAGGAGGCCGCTGCCGCCGCTCCCACCACCAAGGAATGCCCGGCCTGCCTGGAGCAGGTGCCCCTCAAGGCCACCCGCTGCAAGTACTGCACGAGCCAGCTCTGAGCCATCCTGCGCCACGAAAAGGGCCCGGGCGACCGGGCCCTTTCCCTTGTGAGCCCTTGGCTTCCCGTGGTGAACTGGAGGTTCAACCCCGGGGCGCTTGGGTGCGCCCCCCGACGCACGAGGGCGCCGATGAGCGAGCAAGCTCCGGTTAAGAAATATTCGGTTTTCCTGCCGAAAACGGATTTCCCGATGAAGGCGGACCTTCCGCAGCGGGAGCCCAAGCGGCTCGAGCGCTGGAAGGCCGACCACCTCTACCGCCGCATCGAGGCGAAGCGGAAGGCCGACAATGCGGCCGGCAAGGGCAGGGGCCGCGAGGTGCTCCACGACGGCCCACCCTACGCCAACGGCGCCATCCACATGGGCCACGCGCTGAACAAGATCCTCAAGGACGTGGTGGTGAAGTCCCGCTGGATGGAGGGCTACGAATCGCCCTACGTGCCGGGCTGGGACTGCCATGGCCTGCCCATCGAGCACGCGGTGGAGAAGGACCTGGGCCCCAAGCGCCGCGAGATGAGCCGGGCGGAGTTCCTGCAGCGCTGCCGGGCGTACGCCCAGAAGTGGATCGACACCCAGCGCACGGCCTTCCAGCGCCTGGGCGTGCTCGGCGCCTGGGATCAGCCCTACGTCACCATGGAGCCCCGCTACGAGGCGGAAACCGTGCGGCACCTGAAGAAGCTCTTCGAGAGCGGCGCGGTGACCCGCAAGCTGAAGGTCGTGCACTGGAGTTACGGGGCCCGCACCGCCCTGGCCGAGGCCGAAGTCGAGTACGCCGACAAGACCAGCCCCGCCATCACCGTGGCCTTTCCGGTGCCCGATGCCGAGGCCCGGCGCCTGGAACTGCCCACCCCGCTCTTCGTGCCCATCTGGACCACCACGCCCTGGACCCTTCCCAGCAACCGGGCCGTGGCCATGCACCCGGACCTGGAGTACGCCGTGGTGCGGGCGGACGGCCGGCACTATGTGGTGGCCATCACCCTGCGGGAGGACTTCGCCAAGAAGCTGGGCCTGGAACTTCATACGGTGGAGATCCGAAAGGGCCGGGAATTCCAGACCCTCGCGCCCCGCCACCCCTGGCTGGATCGGGAGAGCCCCGTGCTGCTGGGCGACCACGTCACCGCCGACACCGGCACGGGCCTGGTGCACACGGCACCCGACCACGGCGTGGACGACTTCAACCTGGCCCATCACCTGGGCCTGCTCCAGCTGGTGGGCCCCGACGGCAAGTTCGTCGCCGCGGTCAATGACCCCGAGCTGGAGGGGAAGAACATCTTCGACTGCAACCCGCTGGTGGTGGACAAGCTCCGCCGCATCGGTGCGCTGCTGCACGAGGAGACCCTGACCCACAGCTACCCCCACTGCTGGCGCACCAAGACCCCCATCCTTTTCCGCGCCACCGAGCAGTGGTTCATCACCATGGATTCGGAGCTGAACGGGAAGGGCCGAAGCCTGCGTGAGCTGGGCATCGAGGGGGTCGAGCAGACCCAGTGGATTCCCGCCCAGGGACAGAACCGCATCCACGCCATGATCGCGGGCCGTCCCGACTGGTGCATCAGCCGTCAGCGCGCCTGGGGCACGCCCATCACCGTGCTGCGCTGCGAAGCCTGCGGCGAGCCCCTGGTCGCCGATTCCATCTTCGAGACGGCCGCCGCCGCCATCGAGCAGGGCGGCATCGAGGCCTGGTCCGAGCTGCCCGTGGAGCGCCTGCTGCCCGCCGGGGCCACCTGCCGCTGCGGCGGCACCGCCTTCCAGAAGGAGACGGACATCCTCGACGTGTGGATCGACTCCGGCGTCAGCGCCTCCGTGGTCTGCCAGTCGCACCCCGAGCTGAGCCAGGCCGACTACAGCCAGTTCATCTACCTGGAGGGCTCAGACCAGCACCGTGGCTGGTTCCACAGCTCCCTGCTCTTCAATCTCGCCGCCACGGGCACCAAGCCCTACAAGCAGGTGGTCACCCACGGCTTCGTTCTGGATGGCAAGGGCCAGAAGATGTCCAAGAGCCTGGGCAACGTCATCACGCCCGAAGAGATCCTGAAGACGCTGGGCGCCGACATCCTGCGCTGGTGGGCGGCCTCCTGCGACTACAGCGAGGACATCCGCATCTCGAAGGAGATCCTCGACCGCAGCGCCGACGCCTACCGGAAGATCCGCAACACCTTGCGCTTCCTGCTGGGAGCCCTGGCGGATTTCGACCCGGTCCGGGATGCGGTGGCCCCCGCCGACCTCGCGCCGCTGGACGCTTGGGTACTCGGCGCCTTCGCCCGCGCCACGGTGGAAGCCCGCGACGCCTACACGCGCTTCGAGTTCCACCGCGCCACCCAGGCCATCCACGGCTTCTGCCAGCTGGACCTGTCGGGCCGCTACTTCGAGATCATCAAGGACCGCCTCTACTGCGACGCGCTGGATTCGGCCCGCCGCCGCAGCTGCCGGTACGCCTGCTGGGAGCTGGCCAAGGGCCTCTGCACCCTGCTCGCGCCGGTGATGAGCTTCACCGCCGACGAAGCCTGGGAGCAGATTCCCGGCTGTTCGGGCAGCGTGCATGAGCAGCGGTTCCCGGAGCTGGCGGCTGCGGCCCCAGACCCTGCCTGGGAAAAACTGTGGGAGGTCCGCGAGGCCGTGCAGGCCGCCATGGAACCTCACCGTGCCGCCAAGACCATCGGCACCAGCCTGGACGCGCAGGTGGCCCTCGCCGTCCCCGCTCGGGACCGGGCCGCCCTGGAGGGCCTGGGCGAGTCGCTGGAGGACCTGCTCGTGGTCTCCGGGCTGGACCTCACAGAAGGCGATCTCGCCGTCACGGTGTCCAGCCATGGGGGCGCCAAGTGCCCCCGCTGCTGGAACCACAAGGGCGGCCACGGCGTCGGCGAGGACGCCGCGCTGTGCCTCCGCTGCGCCTCGGTGGTGGCCTAGTGCGTCGCCTGCCCTGGCTGCTGCTTCCCGCCGTGGCGCTGGCCGCGGACCTCGGCTCCAAGGCCTGGATCCTCCGCACCCTGGCGGAGGGCGAGTCCATGCCCATCATCCGGGGCTTCTTCTACCTGACCCTGGGCTTCAACCGGGGGGCGATCTTCGGCAGCCTCACCTGGCTGCCGGCCCAGGCGCGCTACATCATCTTCGCCCTGGCGGGCCTGGCGGCGCTGTTCTACTTCGGCCGCCTCTTCCTGGCGAAGGAGACCTCCGGCTGGGAGCGGGTGGCGCTGGGGCTCATCCTCGGCGGTGCCCTGGGCAACGGGGTGGACCGCATCCTGCGCGGCGCCGTGGTGGATTTCCTGGATTTCGTCTTCGGCACTTGGCACTACTGGACCTTCAACCTGGCCGACAGCTTCATCCTCGTGGGGGCCATCCTCTACGGCGTGCGGATGCTGATGGCGCCGAAACCCGAGCATCGGACCACCGAGAACTGATCACCGGCTTTATTTGCCACAGATGAACACCGATGGACCCGGATGAAGATCCGAAAAACCATCTGTGTTCATCTGCGGCTGATCCATCCCCTCACTGGGCCTCGATGGCCTTCAGGAGGGCGGGGTGCTTCGGCAGCTGATCCACATCGGCGAGGCGTGGCACCAGGCGCTTCCAGAAGGGCTCGGCGGCGAAGACCTGCTTGAAGAGGGGCAGAGCCTCATTCACCTTGCCGCTGGAGGCGAGGGCCACCGCCTGCCAGAAGGGCATCTCCCAGATGCCGGGCGCGAGCTTCGCGGCGGCTTCGTAGGCGGCTTTGGCTTCCGCCCACTTGCCGGCGGTGACGTAGCCATCCCCCTCATCCATGAGGCGGTAGGCCCGGCGCAGCTGGACGAGGCGGCCCAGCTCCTTCAGGGGATCGGGGTTGTCCTCCACCCGCAGGTCGAAGAGCCGGTCGTTCCAGGGCTGGCCGGAGGCCTTGCCCTTCACGACGAGGATGGCCGCGCTCTGCTGGCCGCGGATGTCGCCGCCTTCCGCCTGGGCCGCGCGCAGGGCCGCGAGCAGGCGATCCGCGAGGTCGCCCTTCGCGCCGCGGAAGGCCTTGGCCATGGCGGGCCACACCGTGGCCTTGTCCATGAGGTTGGCCTCCACCGTGAAGCCCTCGCCCACCTCGTGGCCTGCCGCCTGGATGCACTTGGCGCCCGTGTGGGCCACGGCGCGACCCTGGGCGTCCACCATCGCCACCTGCCGCACCTCCCGGTCGCCGTCCGCCGCCAGCAAGGCTTTCAAGGCTTCCGGCGCGGGCTTCCCCGCCTTCATGAGCGCCAGACCCAGGGCGCCGTAGCTGGGTTCCGTGAAGCTCTGGGTCGCCACCGCCCCGACGCCGGGCTCCGCCCAGGGCACGGCGGCCCCCACGGAGAACCAGTGGCTCTGCACCGCCACGCCGAGGTCACCCGTGACCGGATCCCGGGCCACGATGGAATAGGTGTGAACGGGACGACGGGGTACCCCGCCCGCGCTCAGCGGAAGCAGCGCAGTGGCAAGGATCGCGAGGGCGGCACGACGCATGGAGGCTCCAGGGAGGGATGAGTGGTCCCCATCATAGGGTGGATCCACGGGCACGGCCGGCCCGGGCGTGGGTAGGATGGTGCCCATGAATCCCGCTTCCGCCCTCGTCCTCTCGCTGCTCTTGGCCCAGGCCCCGGCTCCACTGGATGCCTACCGGAAAGCCACGGATGCCTGGCACGCCGAACGGCTGGCCGAACTCCGGCAAGAGGACGGCTGGTTGAGCCTCATCGGGCGGGACTGGCTCCAGCCGGGCGAGAACAGCCTCGGCTCCGCCCCGGGATCCGCGGTGCTGCTTCCAGGCCGGGCGGGGCCCGCCCAGGCCGGGGCGTTCATCGTGGAGGGGCAGACTGTGCGGTTCCGGCCCTTCCCGGGCAGCGGGCTGCTGCTGAACGGGAAGCCCGCCACCGAGACGGTGCTGAAGACTGAAGAGGACCGGACGCCGGACATCCTGTCGGCGGGACGCGTGCGGCTGACCCTGCTCCACCGCCAGGGCCGGTTCGCCGTGCGATTGAGGGATCCTGAAGCTCCCACCCGGAAGGCCTTCCGCGGCGTGGACCGCTATCCCGTGGATCCCACCTGGCGGGCAGTCGCGGACTTCAGCGCCTACCCGGCTCCCCAGCCGCGGCAGATCACCACCGTCCTCGGCACCACGACCACGATGTCGGCCCCGGGCCTGCTCAGGTTCCGGCTGGGTGGCCGTGAGTTCACCCTGGAACCGATGCTCCTGGATCCGGAGCATCCCGAGCTCTTCATCGTCTTCAAGGACGGCACCAGCGGCCATGGCACCTACCCGGCGGGCCGCTTCCTCTATGCGGAGATGCCCAAGGACGGCAAGGTCGTCCTCGATTTCAACCGCGCCATCAATCCGCCCTGCGCCTTCACGACCTTTGCCACCTGCCCGCTGCCGCCCAGGCAGAACCAGCTCGACCTGGCGATCCCCGCCGGCGAAAAGGATCCCGGTCCGCACTGACCGCCGACGACGGCCGGCCGCCTGGGCTCAAGCCGTGGCGGCGGTCTTCGGGATCTCCAGCACGAACACGCTGCCCCGGGGGGCGTTGCCTTCCACCCAGATCCGGCCGCCGTGGGCTTCGGCCACGAGCTGGCAGAAGGCCAGGCCCAGGCCGGAGCCGGTGCGGGTGTCCGGGCCGTCCTCGTCGAGGCGCACGAACTTCCCGAAGATCTGTTCGCGCATGGATTCGGGGATGCCCTCGCCCTGGTCCTGAACCTCGAGACGCACGCCGCCGGGTTGGGCCCGGGCCTCGATCCGCGTCTGGCTGCCCGCGGGGGAGTACTTCAGCGCGTTGTCGACCAGGTTGAGCAGGAGGCGCCGCAGGAAGGCCGGATCCGCCTCGAGTTCGAGGCCGGCGGGGCAGGCCCAGGTCAGGACATGGCCCCGGCTCTGGGCCTGGGATTCCACCTCCCGCACCAGCCGGGGGAGCCAGGTGTCCAGAGGGATCCAGGTCCGGCGGAGGTCCAGCCCGACCTGCTCGGCCCGCCCGATGTCCAGGATGTCCTCGATCATCCGACCCATGGTCTGGGCCGTGTCCCGGAGGCGGCGCAGGTGGTGGCCCGACCCGGGCCGGCCCTCCTCGTCGCCGTCGAGCAGTTCCAGGCCCACCTGGATGGCCGACAACGGATTCTTGAGATCGTGCACGATGAACTGGAAGAGCTGCTCGCGCTGCTGCTGGAGGTCGAGCAGGTTGTCCCGCTCGGCCTGGACTTCCGCCTGCAGCCGCTTCAGGCGCATGAGGCTGCGGATGCGGACGATCAGCTCGCCCGACATCACAGGCTTGCGCAGGAAGTCGTCGCCCTTGGCCCGCAGGGCCTGGGCGTGGACATCCGGGCGCTCGTCCCCAGTCAGGAAGATGATGGGGAGCAGCTCGCCCTGGGGCAGGTCGCGGATGCGCCGGCAGACCTCGAGTCCGTCCATGCCGGGCATCTGGATGTCCAGCAGCACCAGCTCGGGCTGGTAGGTGGGGAGCAGGGCGAGGGCCTCTTCGCCCCCCGAAGCCGTCTCCACCTGGTAGAACCCGCGCTCCAGCATGGCCCGGACGCTGCGCCGGGCCAGTGGCTCGTCGTCCACCACCAGGATCCGGGCACCGTGATCGGCCCGGCGGTAATGTTGGGGCTCGCCTTCCATCGTTCAACCTCAAAGGGGTTGTCGGAAGGTTACCCCGGCAGGTTTAATTCGGCAGCCTTTTCCTACCCAGCGACCTAGCCTTTGACGACCCCGTCCACGTACACCCACTTCCCGTGCTCCCGGGCGAAGGCGCTGGTCTCGATGTGCAGGCTGCGCCGGCCATTGGCCTGGAGGCTGGCGTGGAAGGTGACCACCCCGGTCTCGTCCGCCGGGCCGCCTTTTTCCTTGCCGACGATCTTGAGGCCGACGCACTGGACGGATTTGCAGTATTGGATGAGCTCTTCCCGGTTCTCTTCGGCGCGCTTGGCCTCGGGCCTGGTGGCGATGAGGTAGTCCACCTTGCCCAGGGCGTAGGCGGAGAACCGGGAGCGCATGAGCAGTTCCGCGGTTTCCGGCGCGGCCGCCCCCGAGTGGAAGGGGCCGCAGCAGCGGTCATAGGGCTTCTTGGAGGTGCAGGGGCAGGGGCGGGACATGATCAACCTCTAGGAAACAGCCACGGATGAATCCAGATGAACACGGATGTCGTTTCACGGGGCCCTATCTGAGTTCATCCGTGTTCATCTGTGGGAAATGGTCGGTTCAACCCTTCATCGGGATGTGCAGGCCGATCTGTTCGGCGTGCTCCCGGGCGGATTCGTAGCCGGCATCGGCATGGCGGAAGACGCCCATGGCGGGATCGTTCCAGAGCACCCGGGTGATGCAGCGCTCGGCGCGCTCGGTGCCATCGGCCACGATGACCACGCCGCTGTGCTGGCTGTAGCCCATGCCCACGCCGCCGCCGTGATGGAAGCTCACCCAGGAGGCGCCACCGGAGGCCGCCGTCAGGGCATTGAGCAGCGGCCAGTCGCTGACGGCATCGGAGCCGTCCTTCATGCCTTCCGTTTCGCGGTTGGGGCTGGCCACGCTGCCGCTGTCCAGGTGGTCGCGGCCGATGACGATGGGCGCCTTGACCTTGCCCGTGCGCACCAGCTCATTGAACTTCAGGCCGGCGAGGTGGCGCTGGCCCGCGCCGATCCAGCAGATGCGGGCGGGCAGGCCCTGGAAGGCGATCTTCTCCTGGGCGGCCTTCAGCCAGCGGATCATGCCTTCGTTCTCGGGGAACAGCTCCATCATGGCGGCGTCGGTGACGGCGATGTCTTCCGGGTCGCCCGAGAGTGCGGCCCAGCGGAAGGGGCCGATGCCCTTGCAGAAGAGGGGCCGGATGAAGGCCGGCACGAAGCCGGGGAAGGCGAAGGCGTTTTCGCAACCGGCCCGCTGGGCCTGGGCGCGGATGTTGTTGCCGTAATCAAAGGTGACCGCGCCCCGGCGCTGGAACTCGATCATGGCTTCCACATGGGTGCGCATGGAGGCCAGGGCCCGCTGCACGTAGGCCTCGGGCTGGGCCTTGCGCATGACCTCGGCCTGCTCCAGGGAGAGGCCCGCCGGGATGTAGCCGTTGTATTCGTCGTGGGCCGAGGTCTGATCGGTGACCAGCTGGGGCGTGAGGCCGCGCTTGAGGATCTCCGGCAGGATCTCGGCCGCGTTGCCCAGCAGGCCGATGCTGCGCGCCTCGTGGGCGTCCACGTACTGCTCGACCAGCGCCAGGGCCGTGTCGAGGTTGTCGGTCCATTCATCCAGGTAGCGGGTGTCCAGGCGCTTCTGGATGCGGGTGCGGTCCACCTCGATGGCGAGGCAGACGCCGCCGTTCATGGTGACGGACAGGGGCTGGGCGCCGCCCATGCCGCCGAGGCCCGCGGTGAGCGTCCAGGTGCCGGCCAGGGTGCCGTTGAAGTGCTGGCGGGCGGCCTCGGCGAAGGTCTCGTAGGTGCCCTGCACGATGCCCTGGCTGCCGATGTAGATCCAGCTGCCGGCGGTCATCTGGCCGTA
>JAFJUR010000069.1 GCA_017859995.1 Holophagaceae bacterium
GATCACCAGCGCCGTCGCGAGGCCGGCGCCGAGGATCAGACGGGTACCGATGCGGGTGCGCATGGCTCAGGCTCCTTCCTTCGGCTCCTGGGGATGCGCCACGGGGCCCTCGGGGAAGATCGGGAAGTTGCGCACGGCG
This sequence comes from Holophagaceae bacterium, assembly GCA_017859995.1. Taxonomy (GTDB): domain Bacteria; phylum Acidobacteriota; class Holophagae; order Holophagales; family Holophagaceae; genus Geothrix. The sequence goes on from JAFJUR010000069.1 coordinate 140, forward strand.
AAGGCGAAGACCGCCATGCCCGTCGCCACCAGGCCCACCGAGACGATGATCTCCATCGCCGAGGGGAGGTAGCGGGTGCCCGAAGCGGCTTCCATGCCGGTGATGCTCACATTGAGGCGGTTCATCACGAAGCCGAGCACGGCCAGGAAGGCGCTGCCGACGAGCCAGTCCGGGTTGGTGCGCAGGCGGCGGAAGGACATCAGGACGACCGGCAGCACCACGCCGAGGGTGAACTCCAGCAGGAACATCTGGCCCTCGTAGCCGAACTCGAGGATCGAGCCGAACGCATGGTTGCGCCGGATGGCTTGGAGGCGCATCAACCCGTAGATGCCCAGCGCCACGACCATGCCGCGGGCCAGAGGCTCAAGCAGATCCATCTCCAGATGCCGGTGGAAGGCGCGCTTGCTGAGGTAGGACTCGAGCACCACCATGCCGATGCCCGCCCCGATGGCCGAGATGTAGAAGTGCAGCGGCAGCATCGGGGAGTACCAGAGAGGATGGAGCTTGCTGGGAACGATCAGGTAGAGCGATCCCAATGACGACTGGTGAAGGGTCGAGAGGATCACGCCGATGATCACGAGGGGCGTGATGAGCCGATGGATGAGCCGCGCCGGGGCATGGAAGCCGAACCGCTCGAACACGACAGGAGAGAACTCCACCGCCAGCACCGTGGTGTAGAGCATCACGCACCAGGCCACCTCGAACATGACGGAGTGCGGGTTCCAGTAGACGATGGCGTGCCAGATGCGCCAGGGCTGGCCCAGGTCGAGCAGCAGCGCCATGATCACGAAGGCGTAGCCCAGGAAGCCGGTGAGGATGGTGGGCCGCACGATGGGCTCGAAGCGCTTGAGGTTGAAGAGATGCACCACTGCCGTGAGCGTGAAGGCGCCTGCGGCCAGGCCGACGCCGCAGAGCAGGTCGAAGCCGATCCAGAGGCCCCAGGGGAACTGATCGCTGAGGTTGGTGACCGCGCCGAGGCCCTTGGTGAACCGGTAGACGGTGACCCCGCAGAAGGCCAGGAAGAGAATGACGAAGACGGCGGTCCAGAAGCCCGGCCGGAAGCGGCGCTGGCTGAGCGTGGCGGTGGAATTCATGACCGGTCCTCCCGTCCGTTGTTCTGTCCATGGCCGTTCATCCCCGCCTTCGCCACGTCCTGGCGCCGCGCCGTGATCCAGTGCACGCCGTAGAGGAAGACGCCCCACACCCCCACGAAGTCAGGGATGTTGGAGAGCACCTGCCACGTCCGCATGGCTGGCGGATCCGCCGGCAGGTTCGACTTCAGGCCCAGCTTCTCGAAGGGCACGTTCGAGATCATCATCACCGAGGTACCGCCGGCTTCAGTCAGACCGTAGATGTGGTCCACGTACTCTCCGGGCTTCTGCCGGATGCGCGTGCGGGCCTCCCAGATCAGGTCCTCCTTCTTGCCGAAGATCGTGGCCTCCGCCGGGCAGGCCTCGGCGCAGGCGGTGGGCTTGCCCTCCTTCAGCCGCCCGGCGCAGAGGATGCACTTCCCGACCACGGGAACAGGACGATCCCACTGGTATTTCGGGATCTCGAAGGGGCAGGCCATCATGCAGTAGCGGCAGCCCATGCAGCGCTCAGCGTCATAGACCACGGGACCATCCGCTGTCTTCGTGAGCGCCGCCACAGGGCAGACCGAGGCGCAGGTGGGCACCTCGCAGTGCATGCACATGCGACGGACGTTGAGGCCCTCCTTCTGCTGGACCGTGGTCCAGGTATAGGCCGTCAACACCTCCTCTACCTTCGGCGGCAGCTTGTTCTGCTCCTTGCACGCGGAGCTGCAGGCGCCGCATCCAATGCAGCGCGTGGCGTCAAAGAGAAGGCCCATGCCCATGGGTTCTCCTGCCTGGTGATCATCCCCGAGAGGAATTCCCGGGGGGGATTCGGGAGGAAGCATGCGCCCTGGATTTCTTATAGTCAACCCCTTGGTAGTAATTAAAAACGATATTGTTGTCATTATTAAAACAAACGCCCCGCAGGTGCGGAGCGTCTGTGGATCTGCAGAGGTTTTAGGGCTTCAGTGCTTGGCCTTCTTGCACTCGGCCCTTGGACAATCGCCCTTCTTGTCGCATGACTTCGCGTCCTTGCATTCGGCCTTCTTCTCCTTGCAGCAGCCCTCACACGCCTTTGGCGCGGGGGCCTCCTTGGGCTTGTCCTGAGTGAAGGCCGTGACGGCAAAGGCCGTGACGGCGAAGGCGACGAGCAGCTTCTTCATGGTGGACTCCTGGGTCAAGAGATCCAGCGTAGCCCTCTGTCCATGGGAAGCCGGTCACATCGCGCCCATGCATGGAAACGCCCCGCGATGCGGGGCGTTTCCATGCACCATCCAGCCGTGGGCTGGAAGGTGATCAATACATGTCTTCCATGCCGCCCATGCCGGGGCCCGCGGGGGCCGCGGACTTGGGCTCGGGGATCTCCGTGATGATGGCTTCGGTGGTCAGCATCATCGCGGCCACGGAAGCGGCATTGCGGAGCGCGGACTTGGTCACCTTGGCGGGGTCGACCACGCCGAAGGCCACCATGTCGCCGTACTCGTTGGTCGCAGCGTTGTAGCCGAAGTTGCCCTTGCCCTCGCGGACGGTGTTGACGACCACGGAACCTTCCACGCCGGCGTTGTTGGCGATCTGGCGGAGGGGCTCCTCCAGGGACTTGCGCACGATCTCGATGCCCGTGGCCTGGTCGCCGGTGGCCTTCAGGCCGGCCAGCTTGGTCAGGCTGCGGAGCAGCGCGACGCCGCCGCCCGCCACGATGCCGTCTTCCACGGCAGCCTTGGTGGCGTGCATGGCGTCTTCCACGCGGGCCTTCTTCTCCTTCATCTCGGTCTCGGAAGCCGCGCCCACCTTGATGACGGCGACGCCACCCACGAGCTTGGCCAGACGCTCCTGCAGCTTCTCCTTGTCGTAGTCGCTGGTGGAGACCTCGACCTGCGCGCGGATCTGCTTCACGCGGCCCTGGATGGCCTCGGTGGCGCCGGCGCCCTCGACGATGGTGGTGTTCTCCTTGTCGATGACGATCTTCTTCGCGCTGCCGAGGTCAGCCAGCGTGAGGTTCTCGAGCTTGAGGCCCAGATCCTCGCTGATGGCCTTGCCACCGGTCAGGATGGCGATGTCTTCCAGCATGGCCTTGCGGCGGTCGCCGAAGCCGGGGGCCTTCACGGCGGCCACGTTCAGGGTGCCGCGGATCTTGTTCACCACGAGGGTGGCCAGCGCTTCGCCGTCCACGTCCTCGGCGATGATCAGCAGGGGGCGGCGGCTGTTGACGACCTGCTCCAGCAGGGGCAGGAGGTCGCGCATGTTGGAGACCTTCTTCTCGTAGGCGAGAATGTAGGGGTTCTCCAGCTCGACCTTCATCTGGTCGGGGTTGGTCACGAAGTAGGGGCTGAGGTAGCCGCGGTCGAACTGCATGCCCTCGACCACCGTCAGCTCGGTGTCGCGGCCCTTGGCCTCTTCCACCGTGATGACGCCGTCCTTGCCGACCTTGGCCATGGCTTCCGCGATGATCTTGCCGATTTCCGCGTCGCCATTGGCGGAGATGGTGCCGACCTGGGCGATGGCATTGCCCTCGACGGGCTTCTTGATCTCATCGATGGCGGCCACGACGGTATCGACGGCGAGGTCGATGCCCTTCTTGATCTCCATGGTGTTGGCGCCGCTCACGACGGCCTTGATGCCTTCCTTGTAGATGGCGCGGGCCAGCACGGTGGCGGTGGTGGTGCCGTCGCCGGCGACGTCGGAGGTCTTGGAGGCGACCTCACGCACCAGCTGGGCGCCCATGTTCTCGTACTTGTCCTTGAGCTCGATCTCCTTGGCGACGGTGACGCCGTCCTTGGTCATGAGCGGGGAACCGAACTTCTTCTCGATGAGGACATTGCGGCCCTTGGGGCCGAGGGTGACCTGCACCGCGTCGGCGAGCTTGTTCACGCCGCGCAGGATCGCCTGGCGGGCATCTTCGGCATAGATGATGGACTTGGCCATGTGTGTCTCCTTGGTCTCAGTGTCGTTAGCTGACGATGGCGAGGATTTCGTCTTCGCGGACGATCACGTGGTCAACGCCGTCGATCTTCACTTCCGTGCCGCTGTACTTGCCGATCAGCACCTTCTGGCCGGCCTTCACGGACATGGGATTGCGGGTGCCGTTCTCGTTGATCTTGCCCTCGCCGACAGCCACCACTTCAGCCTCCATGGGCTTCTCCTTGGCAGTGTCGGGGATGATGATGCCGCCCTTGACGGTTTCGGCGGCGTCCACGCGCTTGAGCACCACGCGGTCGGACAGAGGCTGGATGGCCATGGGACCTCCTGAGAAAGATGGGTTGTTGGAGAGAGCGAATGAGTCTGTTAGCACTCAGCCACAGCGAGTGCCAAGTCTCCCATCCGTGTCTCCTGCCGTCAAGGCGATTTAGCCTTCGAATCGCAAAATCTTAATAATTTGAATCATATTTTCTTCCAAACAATCAATAATCGGAAAGGACCGGCGCGGAACGGATAGGGGTGTAGCCTCAATTCATGGAACACCTGGCCACCCTTCGCGATCTGCAAGCCACCCTGGACTACCTGAGCACCATCCAGCGCGAGTTGTCGGCCCTCCCTCCGGACCTCGCGGCCCTGGATGCCAAGGTCAAGGCCGCGGAAAAGCAGATCGCCGACCGGACCAAGTCCCTGGAAACCACCCGCGCCCAGCTCCTCGTCAAGTCCAAGGAGCTCGTCCTGGCCCAGAAGGACGAGGATCGCGCCCGCGCCGCCGTGAAGGCCACCAGCCAGAAGGTGCACTACACCTCCGCCATCCGCGAGCTCGACGAGAAGGAGCGCCTGCGCGCCTCCGTCGCCAAGCCCCTCAAGGCTCTGGAAGCTCTGGCCCAGTCCCTGGAGGAGACGCTCGCCGCGCTCGAGCTCGAGCGCGCCGCGGCTCAGGCCCAGTTCGACGAGCTGCACGCCATCTTCCTGGAGGAGCACGCCAACCAGGTGGAAGGCCGCAAGCAGCTGCAGACCAAGCAGGCCGACCTGGAAGCGCGGCTGCAGGCCCATGAGGTCGCCCGCTTCCACCGACTGGCCAACGCCCGCCAGGGCAAGGTGGTCGTGCCCGTCGAGAACGGCGCCTGCACCGGCTGCCGCGTGAAGCTGCGCAGTCCCCTGCTCTTCCAGCTGAGGGAGGCCAAGGACCTGGTCATCTGCGAATCCTGCCAGCGGATCCTCTTCCTGCCGTGAACCTGAGTGAGCGTGTCGCCGACTTGAAGGCCCGGATCCACCGCGCCTGCGAGGCGGTGGGGCGGGATCCGGCCACGCTGGAACTCCTCCCGGTCTCGAAGAAGCAGCCCCTGGCCCTCATCCGCGAAGCCGCGGACCTGGGCTTCACGCGGTTCGGCGAGAACTACGTGCAGGAAGGCGCCGACAAGGCCGCGCAGGCGCCGGACCTGGGCTTCGTGCTGCTGGGCCCGCTCCAGCGCAACAAGGCCAAGCCCGCACTGCAACACTTCACGGAAATCCAGAGCTTGGACAGGCCCGATCTGGCCGAACGCCTCCGCCGCCTGGCCGAAGAACTTGCAGTGACACGGCCCGTGTGGATCCAGGTGGATCTCTGGGACGAGGCCACCAAGCTGGGCGGCTGCACGGAACAGGATCTCCCGGACCTCCTGGCCGCGCTGGGCGACGCCCCCCGCCTGCCCCTGAAGGGCCTCATGGCCATTCCGCCGCCGGAAAACGAGGGCGCGTTCCGCGAGCTGGCCGATCTGCGGGAACGGCTGCAGCAGGATCTCGGCCGCGTTCTCCGCCTCAGCATGGGCATGAGCGGCGACCTGGAAGCGGCCGTCGCCGCGGGCTCGGATCAGCTCCGCATCGGCACCGCCTTCTTCGGGGAGCGGGTGTACTGACCTGCCTTCCCGGCGGTAGGGCCTCGCCCGACGACTGGCTTCATGGTTCGATGCTTCTTCACCCCGGAGCCGAGATGACCACCCTCCAGACCGCCACCGCCTCGCTGCCCGTCTCCGCGGACGCGCTCTACGGCTTCCTCTCCGACCTCTCGAAGCACCGCGCCTTCCTCGAGCCCGCCGCCATGAACTTCCAGGGGGACGCCGACCGGCACAGCTACGTCATCGAGGTCATGGGCATGAAGATGCCCCAGGAGCTCGTCGCCAAGACCCGCGTTCCCGGCCAGCTCGTGAGCCTGGTTCCCGGCGCCAAGAAGATGTTCGACCATGAGCTGCGCTTCGAGATCGCCGCCGCAGGAACCGGCAGCACCCTGCGCCTGGTGGATGAGGCTGACATCCCCATGATGATGGCCATGATGGGCGCCGAGAAATTGCTGCAGGGCCAGCTGGACACGGCGCTGGCGCGAATCCAGGAGCTGGCGGCGGGCGGAAACTTGGCCTAGCGGAAGCATCGGCCTCGGGGAGCAGGGCCGAGGGGTGGACCAAACGCCCGAATTCCGCGCTTCTCTTCGCTTTCGCGATTTCATGAAAGGATTCGCGGTTCGGTGACATGACCCTGTGACGGGCCCCGTCGGCCCCTGCGTCCATCCCACCCCGGAGGTTCCATGCGCGCCACCCTGCTCCTCGCCACCCTGCCTTCGCTCCTGGTCGCCCAGGAGACCGAGACCACGCTGAAGGACCAGAAGGCCCTGGCGGTGACCATCTACAACGACAACCTGGCCCTGGTGAAAGACACCCGCGAGGTGCGGCTGCCCAAGGGCGAGGCGCGCCTCGCCTTCCAGGAGGTGTCGGCGCAGATCCGGCCTGAGACCGCGCTGCTGCGGAACCTCACCCACCCGAAGGACTTCTGGGTGGCGGAGCAGAACTTCGACTTTGATCTGCTCACGCCCCAGAAGCTGCTGGAGAAGTACGTGGGCGAGAAGGTGACGGTGGTGCGCAGCGTGCCCAATGCCGATGGCGCCGGGGCGAAGGAAGTGCGCGAGGAGGCCACGGTGCTGGCCACCAACAACGGCACCGTGCTGCAGTTCGCCGACCGCATCGAGACCAGCGTGCCCGGCCGCCTCGTCTACCCGAAGGTGCCAGGCAACCTGCGCGCCCGGCCCACCCTCGTCATCAGCCTCAACAGCGGCGCAGACCGGGCCCAGCAGCTGGAGCTGAGCTACCTCACGGGCGGCCTCTCCTGGCGCGCCGACTACGTGGCCAACCTGGCCGCGGATGAAAAGACCCTCGACCTCAGCGGCTGGGTGACCCTCACCAACCAGAGCGGCGCCGCCTACCCGCACGCCACCCTGCAGCTGGTGGCGGGGGACGTGAACCGGGCCCGGGAGCGGCGCATGGACAACGTGGCCTTCCTGTCGGCGGGCGCGGTCAAGGCCGCCCCACCCGCCCCCAAGATGGCCGAAGAAAGCCTCTTCGAATACCACCTCTACACCCTGGACCGGCCCACCACCCTGGCCGTGAACCAGACCAAGCAGGTGGCCCTACTGAGCGCCAGCGGCGTGCCGGTGCGCAAGGAATACCTGCTCCAGGGCCAGAACTACTACTACTCGGGGAGCTACGGCGACCTGGGCGAGAAGCAGAAGGTGGGCGTGTTCGTCGAGTTCGACAACAAGGAATCCAGCCGCCTGGGCATGCCCCTGCCCAAGGGCATCATTCGTGTCTACAAGCGCGACAGCGAAGGCCGCGCCCAGTTCGTGGGCGAGGACAACGTGGACCACACGCCCAAAAACGAGCTGGTGCGCCTGAAGCTGGGTGAGGCCTTCGACGTGACCGCCAAGCGCAAGCAGACCGACTACAAGAGCCTGGGCCGCCAGGGCAAGTTCGGCTACGTGCACGAGAGCGCCTTCGAGGTGGTGCTGAAGAACGCCAAGAAGGAACCCGTCACCGTGAGCCTGCTGGAACCCATGCCCGGCGACTGGGAGGTGCTGCAGAGCAGCCACATCCCCACCAAGGAGGCCGCCGGCACGGCCCGTTTCACGGTCACGGTGCCCGCCGAAGGCAGCGCCACGCTGACGTACCGGGTGCGGGTGAAATGGTAGGCGGAGGCTGAGTCTGGAGTCCCGACTCCGGACTCCTGCCCGAATTCCGCCATACTGAACCCCCATGCCCCTTCCCGCCCGCTTCCTCGCCCGCCTGCGCCGGCTGCCCCTGCGCCTGCGCGGGCGCCTCGGCGGCGGCACCGAGGGGCTGCATCCCTCCACGTTCAAGGGCGCGGGCCTCAGCTTCGTGGAGAACCGGCTCTACGTGCCCGGGGATGATCCCCGGTTCATCAACTGGCCCCTGACGGCCCGCACCGGCGAACCGGTGATGAAGCGCTTCGAGAGCAGCCGCGACCTGGTGCTCTGGCTGGTGGTGGATCCCTCGCCCTCCATGTTCCTGGGCGACCCCGTCTCGCCTCTGCGCTGGGCGCTGGAGCTCTGCGGCGCCGCCTTCGCCACCCTGCAGACCTCCGGGGACCGCCTGGGCCTGGTGGTGCCCGGCGACGGGCGCACGCCGGCGCTGCGCATCGCCCCCAAGCGCGGCCGCATCCACGGCCTGCGGATCCTCGAGACCCTGGCGGATCGCGGCCCCGCCATTCCCACCGAGGGCGCCTGGCGCGAGGCCCTGGGCCACTGGGGCGAGCACGGCAAGGGGCATCGCATGTGGCTCTTCAGCAACGGGGCGGGTCTGCGGGGCCTGGCACCCCTGCTCAAGCCCCTGGCCACCCGCCACCGGCTGGTGTGGTTCAAGCCGGAGACCCAGGGCCCGGGCCAGAGGCCATCCCGGAGCATCACCTGGCCCGATCCGGGCTTTTCCCCCGCCATCGAGCGCCAGAGCTGGGATGTGATGGACGATCCCGTGGCGAAGCTGAACGCCTGGCTGCGGGCGGGGGGCGCATGACCCCCGGAGGACGCCCCATGGCTGTTGCCTGCGCCCTGGCCGCCACCGCGGCCTTGGCCGCGCCGGCCTGGAAGGCCCCCACCGAATGGAAGCTCGGCGAACTCCAGGTGCTGGAGCTCCGTGAGGAGGACCCCACTCGCCCCGCCCCGCCCCGCCCCACGGTGGAGGATCGCCTCGGTCCCCTGCGGCTGCGCTCCATGGAACCCCTGCCGGATGGCCGCGGCTGGCGCTTCCAGGTGCAGGCCCTGGAACCCGGCGCCGCCGTGATCCCGGCCCTGGACCTCGGCAACGGCCAGCGCAGCCCCGAGCTGCGCTTCCAGGTGCCGCGCACCATCCCCTTCGGCGGGCCCTGGGTGGGTTTCGGCGGCGGCAATGAGGACCGGCTGCCGGCCATTCCCTTTCCCTGGGCCTGGGCCAGCCTGCTGCTGCTGCCGCCCCTGGGCCTCGCCGCCTGGGCGATCCGGCGTTGGCGGAAGGGCTCCGGGCGAAGGCGCCTGCGCCACGCCTCCCATGTCTTCCGCCACCACTGGCCGCCCGCGAACCGCGAGCGGACCACCCTGGATGCCGCGCACAACCTGGGCCGGGACCTGCTCGCCGCCCGGTTCGGCGAGGCCGCCCGGGCCTGGGGCCCCGCGGAGCTGCAGGCCCGCCACCTGGGGCCCTGGGACCAGTGGGCCCTGAGCCTGGACGCGGCCCGCTTCGGCCGGACCGAGCCGCCCTTCCCCGCCCCCGAGCCGCTCCTGGCCGCCCTCCAGGCGAAGGGGGACGCATGATCGCCCTGCGCCACCCTCTGGCCTTCCTGGTGGCGGTGCCTCTGCTGATCTGGGCCTGGCGCGTGGTCTACCGCTGGGGCATCCCCTCGTCGCGACCCGCCAGCGCCCTGGCCCGGCACACCTCCCACTGGCTGCCGGTGCTGCTGGCCCTGGCCCTGGGCCTGGCGGCTTCGGGTCCCGAGTGGCGGCGGCCCCTGCGGGGCGTGGCGCCGGTGGTGGACTTCGCCGTGGTGCTGGACGGCAGCAGCAGCATGCGGATCCTCGACCGCCCCGACGAGGACCGCTGGCACGCGGCCCGCCGCACCCTCGCCCAGTTCGTGCTGCGCCGCCCCGATGACCGCTTCGCGCTCATCCTCTTCAGCGCCCATCCCGTCACCCTGAGCCCCCTCACCTCGGACCACATGCGGCTGCTGCGCATGCTGGCCCGCCTCGACATCGACAGCCGCGACGACGGCACCGCCATCGGCTCGGCCCTCATGACCGCCGTGCGGCGCCTGGAGGACAGCCCGGCGCGGAGCCGCGTGATCCTGCTCATCACCGACGGCGTCCAGAACCGGGGGCGGGTGCTGCCCCTGGAGGCCGCGGAGGAGGCCCGTCGCAACGGTATCCGCATCCACACCGTGGCCCTGGGCAGTGACGGCGAGAGCCTGGTGCCCCTGGAGGGCGGCGGCTTCGCCCGCCTGCGGGTCGAGGTGGACCACGCCACCCTGAAGCAGGTGGCCAGCCTCACCGGCGGTGAGACCTTCAGCGCCGAGGATCCCGGTGGCCTCGCCCGCAGCCTGGCGGCGGTGGACCAGCTGGAGACCACCCTGCTGCCCGTGGATCCCCCCACGGAGGGCCGACCTCTGGCGCGATGGTGCCTGCTGGCCGCCGCCCTCCTGGCCCTCCCCCTGGCCCTGGATCTCGCCTTCAAGCGCGGCAAACCGCGCCCCGCCTGGCTGGAGGGCACGTGAACCCGGCCACCCTCCCCTTCTCCCATCCCTGGATGCTCCTCCCGGCCGGCGCCCTCGCCCTGCTGGCCCTGGGCCTGGCCCTGCGGGCGCACCTGCGGCCGGGCCTCGGGGTGCAGGTGGTGGGCCAGCGGCCCCTCTGGCAGGGCCTGGGCATGGCCCTCATGGCCGTGGGCCTGGGCCTGGGGCTGGCGGAGCCCCGCTGGGGCCTGCCCGAATTCCCGCGCCTCACGGTCCACGTGGCGCTCGACGCGAGCCGTTCCATGGCCGTGCCAGATGCCGACGGCCGCACCCGCTGGGAGGCCGCTGTCGCGGCCCTGGACCGCATCTGGTCGCAGCCCCAGCCGGGCCTGCGCTGGGGCCTCGACCTGCTCACCGGGGACAGCATTCCCGTGCAGCCCCCCGGCGAGGACCGGACCCTGCTGCGCGAAGCCCTCCGCGCCATGGTGCCCGGAGAGGTGGGATCGCCAGGCACCAGCCTGGGGCGTGGGCTCCCTCAGGTGGCGGCCCAGGCGGACCGCGAGTCGCCCGCCGTGATCCTTCTGCTTTCCGATGGCGAGGAAACCTGGGAGGCCCCGGAAGAGGCCCTCCAGCGGGCCGTGGCCCAGCTCAAGCAGGCCCGGCTGCCGGTCTGTGTCATGACCTTTGGCGACGGCCAGCCCCACGCCGTGCCGCCCCGGCCCTCCACCGAGCCGCCTGCCTCAGCGGCTGGATCCTCCGCCCAGGAGCCCGCCGTCAGCACCGCCCACCCCGAGTATCTGGCGCGCCTGGCCCAGGCCACCGGCGGCCAGGTGTTCAAGGATGGCGAGGCCGCCGCCCAGGGACTCCAAGCCCTGGCCGCGGGACACCTGCCCCTGCCGGCGCGGCGATCCATCCAGCCGGCCCACCCCGAGGTGGGCGCCTGGCTGGCCCTGGCCGGGCTGGCGCTCTGGCTGGCCTTCGCGGGCAAGCCCCTGGCCCGCTGGCGGCCGATCCTGCTCGTCCTCCTGAGCCTCGTCGCCCCGGGCCTCCTGGCGCAGAGCCCTCCTCCTTCCGGGTACCGCTGGGCTCCAGCCAGTGTCCGCGCCTGGCTCGCCCAGCGGGCCATCGACGGCGGCGACCTGCCGGGGGCCCGGCGGTGGCGCCCCCTGGATGCCAAGCCCGCCCACGCGCTGCTGGCGGCCCACATCGACGTGCAGACGGGATTCCCCGAGGACGCCTTGAAGGTGCTCGCCCCCCTCGTGGGCCAGGGCGCCCCCAGGCCCCTGCCCGCCTGGCGCGCCCCCGCCCTGCTGCTGGCGGCCCGCGCCCACCTGGCCGCCAACCGGCCCGCGGAGGCCCAGGCCCTGCTCGAGCGGCTCCTGCTGGAACAGCCCGGCCAGAGGGAGGCCATCCACGACCTCCAGACGCTGGTGAAGGACGCCACGCCTCCCCCGCCGCCCAACCCGAAGAATCCGCCGCCGCCTCCGCCGCCCCGCCCCAGCCTGGGCGCCCAGCAGGACGAGCTGGAGGGCCTCAAGCAGCGCCTGCCCAAGCCCCCCAAGGCCCCGGCCGGGGTGAAGGACCTCTGAGCGGAACGCCGGAAACAAGACGGCGGCCCGGAGGCCGCCGTCTGACGCGGGAGAACCGCCCCTACTTCGCGCCCAGCCAGGCCGCGAACTCGGCGCCGGTGCGGAAGGCGCCCACCTGGCGGCGCACCTCCTTGCCGTCGGCATCGAGGATCACCATGGTCGGGAAGGCCTCCAGCTTGAACTGATCCGCCAGCTTGGTGCCCTCGGCGACGGGGGTGCCGTCCCGCTTCTGCACCAGGGCGGAGAAGGGCACCACCTTGGCCAGAGCGGCCTGGGCCTCGGCGGTGGGGAA
>JAFJUR010000185.1 GCA_017859995.1 Holophagaceae bacterium
CGCTCGAGGTCGGGGCGCCAGGCTTCGTCCACCGTGAGCAGCTCCACCAGGGCCCGGGGCCGGGCGCCCTGCTCCTTCAGCCAGGTGAGGCCCTTCTGCAGTTCGTCATCGCCGAAGCTCTTGGCGAGCAGGTCGGAGATCTGGCGCAGGCGGCGCTCGGCGGCGTCAAGCTCCGCCTCGGTGCGGTGGTGGTCCTGGGTGAGGGCGCGCTGGGCTTCTTCCAGGGCCTCGGTGCGGCGGCGCTGGTCGAAGGCGGCCTCCTCGGCCTGCTCCAGCTGGGATAGCAGCCCCTCCAGGGCCCGGTCCACCTGGGTGGCCTCGGCCTGCAGGCTCTCCAGCCGGGGGGCGCGGACGGACTCCTCGTGGTTCAGGCCGTCGAGACGGCCCTCCAGCTGGGCGATCTGGCTCTGGAAGCCCAGCCGCTGCTTCTGGCGGGCCTGGGCCTCCTTCTGGCTCTCGGCCTTCCGCTCCCGCAGGGCCTGCAGCTCGGCTTCCTCGTGCCGCAGGGCGCCCTGGGCCAGCGCCACCACCTCTTCGGCCTTGGCCAGCTCGATCTCACAGCCGGCCAGGCGTTCGGCGGCTTCGCGCAGCACCGCCTCCAGAGCAGCGAATGAGTCTCCGGATTCGGCCAGGCGGTCCGCCAGAGCCTGGATGCGCTCGCCGAGCCGGCTGCGCTGCTCCTGGGCCTCGCTCCGGCGATCCTCCTGGAAGCCGCGCTCCTGGTCGGCCAGCTGGAGCCGCTGGTCCAGGGCCAGCATGCCGCTGGCGCGCTTGGCCTGGGCCTGCTGCTGCTCGTCCACGGAGAGGCGCAGGGCCTCCACCTCCGAGGCTTTTTCGGACACCTGGGCGGTGAGTTCGGCCACCCGGCGCTCGGTCTGGTCGAGCTGGTCGAGGATGCGCTGCTTGGCGGCCTCCAGCTCCACGGCCTTGCCGGCCAGCAGGATGCGCTGGATGACCTTGATCTCGGTGTCGAGCTCCTTGGCCTTGCGGGCGCGGGAGGCCTGGCGCCGCAGGGAATCCATCTGCTTGTTCAGCTCGAAGAGGATGTCGTCGAGGCGCTGGAGGTTGGCCTTGGTCTCGTCCAGCCGCTTCTCGGCGTCGGCCCGGCGCAGCTTGTAGCGGGTGATGCCCGCGGCCTCTTCCAGCAGCAGGCGCCGGTCCTTGGGCTTGCTGCTGAGGATGAGGTCGATCTGGCCCTGCTGGATGAAGCTGTAGGCCCGGGTGCCCATGCCCGTGTCCAGCAGAAGATCCTGCACGTCCTTGAGGCGGGCCTCCCGGCCGTTGATGCGGTACTCGCTGCCGGTGTCGCGGTAGAGGCGCCGCGAGATCACCACCTCGCGCGTGGCCCCGGGCAGGGCCGGGTCGGGCATCTCGAGCACCAGCTTGACCTCGGCCATGCCCGTGGCGCGGCGCTGGGCCGTGCCGGCGAAGATCACGTCCGCCATCTCGGAGCCCCGCAGCATGGAGACCCGCTGCTCGCCCAGCACCCAGGCCAGGCTGTCTGAGATGTTCGACTTGCCGCAGCCATTGGGGCCGACCACGGCGGTCATGCCGCCCGGGAAGCTCAGCTTCTGGGCGTCGGCGAAGGACTTGAATCCATGAAGTTCGAGGGAGATCAGGCGCACGCGGTCAGCGCTCCAGGAAAGGCGAAAGGGAACATCTCCCCCCATCATTCCACATCAGGCTGAAGATCCGGCCCTCCGAACGGCGCCGGGCCCCTTGGGAAATGGCCGGAAGCCAGCTAGACTCGGATCTTTCCCTAGGCAAGTCAGGAGCTACCTGTGACGCCTCTCCCAGCCCTCGCGCACGACCCCCGGTCTGAGTCGGGCGAGGCCGGCTTCTTCTCAGGTCGGCCGAGGCACTGCGCGAAAGGGCGACGGTCGTGAAGCTTCCCAACCTTGCCACGCCGGACACCTCCCTGCTCTGGCTGGAGGCCCACCGGGTCATCGCAGGCCCCCATCGCCGCGCCATGGGTGGCACGCCCACCGAGGATCAGCTCGCCCAGGCCCTGGCCTCTCTGCCGCCCGGCCCCACCCGCTGGGTGGTGGACGACCTGTGGACACCCTCCTTCATCCTCCGGGACCTGACCGAGCTGCCCAAGGGCGCCGAGGCCCAGGAGGCCTTCTTCCGCTGGCGGTTCACCCAGGCCCTGGCGCTGGAAGAGCCCCACTTCGTCCAGGCGCTGGAAGTGGAATCCGGCCTCTGGCTCGCCTCGGGCATCCGCGAGGACCTGCGCGAAACCTTCCTCCAGTTGGGCCTGCGCCTGGAGCGCAACGTGCACGCCCTGGTCCCCCGATGGCTGCACCTCTACAACCTGCTGGCGCCTTCCCTGAGCCTGCCGGGGATGCTGCTGTCGCTCAGCCCCGTGGAGCCCGGGCGCTACGCCGGCACGCTGGTGGCCTGGGGCCGTACGCTCTGCCTGCTGCGGCAGTGGTCCGAGCCGCTTGATCCCGCGGGCTGGCTGGAGGAGCGCATCGCGCCAAGCGCCGCCTTCCTTCAGCGCGAATCGCGCACGCCCCAGCACCTCTACGTGTGGGGCTCTCCGGCCTGGCCTGAGAGCAGCCTGCCCACCACGATCCTGGACGAGCGGTCCGTTCTGGGCGAGGTGCGCTGATGGCCGTGCCTGTCCTCCAGCTCAACCTAGCGCCCCGGCCCAGCCTCTGGCGCCAGCGCCACGGCCTGCTCGGCTGGGTGGCGCTGGGCATCGGCACGGTCTTCCTGTCCGGCACCATCGGCTTCACCTGGCGCGCCTACCACCAGGCCAGCAAAGCGGGCCGCGAGGCGGTGAGCTTCACCGAGGAGGCCCGCCGCGCCGCGCGCCGAGAGAAGGAGCTCCAGGCCTCGCTCCAGGACATGGACGCCACCCGCGAGCAGTCCCGGTGGAAGCTGGCCGAGCGCATCCTCCAGGAGCGGAGCCTGCCCTGGTCGCGCCTCACGGCGGAACTCGAACAGTGCATGGTGCCCGACATGCGCCTCAAGGGCTTCCAGCGGGTGCGCAGCAACGCCCAGCAGGTGGTCCTGAAGCTCAAGGGCGAGGCCCGCACCCGCGAGGCCGAAGCCGCCTTCGTGGAGGCCCTGCGCGGGGCCCCGGTATTCGAGCAGGTGGTGCTTGAGCGGGAGGCCGAGCGCACGGGCGGCGGCTGGGACTTCGAGCTGAGCCTGCCCGCGACCCAGGTGCCGCCCCCCTTCCACCTGAAAGTCATGAAGCCCGCAGCCGCCCAGGCCGTGGCTGCCCCGGTGGCGGTCGCCATGCCCGCCGGCAAGGCCACAGGTCCCCGGCCCGCCACGTCCCGGCCCCCGGTGCCCAGCGCCCGCCCCCTGGCGCCGGCCGCGAATCCGGTGGCACCCAGCGGGAAGGCGCCGGGCGCCGGAACCCCGAACCTGGCCCCGCCCTTCACCCGGCCCGGCGGCGCCCTGATCCCGCCCCCCGGGGCCGCCTCGCCCAACCGGCCCGCGCCGGCCGCCGAGGAGGAAGAGGACGGCCGCCGGCCGCGTCCCCGCCTGCGCGACCGCCCGGTCGGCCCAGGCGCCGAACCCAAGAGGCTCCCGTGAACAGCCCCCTCCGCGCGAGCCGCCTCCGCCTGGCCCTGGGCGCCCTCGGGCTGATCCTCGGCCTGGCCGTGGCCTTCCTCCTACTGCCGGACGCATCCCAGCAGCTCGAACAGAAACGCAGGGCGAAGCGGGAGGCGGAGCTGCAGCGCAACCAGCAGGTGCAGCGCCTCCAGGAACTCCAGCAGCTGGCGGACCGGATCCGCCGCGGCCGGGCCACCCTCGCCGACCTCGAGGCCCGGCTGCCCCGCGGCTCCGCCGGGGAGTTGCAGTGGAACCTCAGCAAGACGCTCCATGAGCTGGCCCGCAAGCACAGCCTTCGGCTCCAGTCGGTGAAGTACGGCGTGCCCAGCCGGGAAGGGGCCCGCGGCACCGACCTGGAGGCCGTCGACGTGGAATTCACGGCCCTGGGCATCTACGCGGGCCACAAGGCCTTCATGCTCGACCTCGAAGGCTCGGGCCTGCCCTTCGCGGTGCGGGACGGCCGCCTGGAGGAAAGCCCCGAGGGCGCACGGCTGACCATCATCCTCCGCGCCTTCCGCAAGGCCGGTGCCGCCGAGCGAGAGGAGGGCGAGGCATGAGCGCACCCGCCACCTCCCGCCGCCTGGACTTCCAGGCCATGACCCAGGAACTGCGCACCAACCGCAAGACCCAGGCGGCCCTGGTCGCCTTTGCGCTGGTGCTGGGCTACATGCTCTACACCGTCTTCTCGCCGGACGCCCCCCGGGCCCGCCGCGCGGCCGCCGCCGGCGCCGCGCCGACCCTGGATCCCCGCCAGCTGCTGGGCCTGCGCCGTCTGCCCGACCTCGCCGCCCTCGACAAGGCGGGCGAGCTGCCGCCCAGCGCGAAGGTGCAGCGGGACCTCTTCATGTTCGAGGCTCCACCGCCGCCCCCCGCGGCCAAGGTGAAGGAACCGCCGCCGCCTCCTCCGCCCACGCCCGAGGAGCTTGAGCGTCAGCGCCTGGCCCAGGAGAAGGCCGCCGAGTACTCCGGCCGGCCCCAGGACCTCCGCTACTTGGGCTTTTTCAAGGGCAGCCCCTCGGGCCTCGTGGGCGCCTTCATGAAGGGCGAGGAGCCCATCACGCTCACCCAGGGCACCCTCCTCAAGGAGCGGTGGAAGCTCGTGTCCATCCTGGATACCCGGGCTGAATTCCAGAACACAAAATACCCGGACCTGCGGCTGGTCCTGGAGGCCCGCGAGGCCTCCGGCGGCACGACCGCGAACCAATTCTGATCCGAAGGATGCCCCCGATGCCGATTCCCTCCTTCGCCC
>JAFJUR010000070.1 GCA_017859995.1 Holophagaceae bacterium
GCGCTGGAAGGTGCCGTCCACGGGCACCTTGAGCCGGCTGCCGTCGGGCAGCACCTTCTCGATGCGCTGGAACTCGCCCGAGGGCACGAGCCAGGAGAGAATCAGCACCAGCACGATGAGCGCCCCCACGATGACGAGGGTGTGGGGCATCTTCAGGCCGGGCGCCTTCGGCGCGGGTGCGGCGGTCTTCACTGGAACATCCCCTTGGCGAGCAGCCGTCCGGCCTTCATGAGCATGCGCCCCTTGGCGATGACCGTGCGGACCTCGAGGTCCTTGGGGTCCAGCAGCACCAGGTCGGCGTCCATGCCCGGTGCCAGGCGGCCCTTGGCCTTCAGCTTCAGGATGCGGGCGGGGTTCGAGGTGATCACCCGCAGCGCCGTCTCCAGGGGGATGCCCTCCTCCTGCACGGCCTGGCGGACCGCAGGGAAGAGCGAGGTGACCCGGCCCACGGAGATCTCCTGCAGGCGGCCGTGGCGGTCCCAGTCGGGCAGGCTGCCCTGGCCGTCGGAGGTGAAGGTGATGCGCCCTGGATCCACTCCGGCGTCCAGCATGCGGCGCAGGGCCTTGGCGCAGGGGATCTCGCCGTCCTCCAGGTACGAGGGCAGGGTGGAGGTGGTGAAGTCCACGTTGCCGCCGCCCTTGGCGTAGGCGATGCCCTCCTCGAAGAGGCGCGGGTTCCGGTTGATGTGGGTGGGCAGCATCTGGGCGGCGGAGAGCTCCGTCTCCGCCAGGATGCGCCGGAGGAACTCGAGGCCCCGCGCCCCGTCCCCCAGATGGACATTCACGACGCCCGCCTTCCCCGACAGCATGCCACCCCGGCGCGCCATGGCCACCACCTGGGCGAAGGCCTCGAAGGTGGGCTGGCTGGAGCGGTGGTCGGAGAGGGCCACCTCGCCCGCGCCGATCACCTTGTCGATGAAGAGCAGGTCCTCCTCGAGGGTGGGCATGAGGGTGCGCAGGGGCAGGCCGTATGAGCCCGAGTAGACGAAGGTGCTGATCCCCTCCTCGTCCAGGCCCTTGGCCTTGGCCAGCAGCCCGGCCATGTTCCGGGTGTAGCCGTCGGTGCCCAGGCAGCCCACCACGGTGGTCACGCCGCCGTAGATGGCGTCCGTGAGGGGCAGGTCCGGCGTACGGGTGGCGAAGCCCCCCTCGCCCCCGCCGCCCATGATGTGCACATGGCCGTCGATGAAGCCGGGCACGGCGTTCAGGTTGCGGGCGTCCACCACCTCGCAGTGCTTCCTGGGCACGCGGATGTCCGGCTCCATGAGCAGGATCTTCCCGCCGCCGATGAGGAGGTCACAGGCGCCCTGGGGTTCAGGATCGAAGATGGTGGCGTGCTTGATGAGGAGCAGCATGGGAACTCCGGCCGGACCGCGGGTCCGGGAGCTGGTTCAGAAGACGCGGGAGACGGGCAGCGCGGCACCGGGGATGGCCAGCTCGCGGAAGCCCGGATAGCCGTAGAGCCCGTACAGCAGGCAGGGCTCGAGCACCTGGATGGCGCGCCGGGCGAGATCCTGGTCGAGGGGCACCAACACCGTGCCGGCGGGGAGCTCCACCTCCGCCCGGGGCTGCCGCGCGACGATCTGGCGGTCCTTGTAGCGCTGGTACAGCTCGTCGTAAGGCTCCTCGAGGCGGAGCAGCTTGACGGGCTCCAGCGACACGCGCCGCGGCGCGGCGAGGGTCTCGAAGCGCAGCCCCTGGGCCTCCAGCACGGGCAGGAAGCGGGCGGCGGCGGCGGGATCGATGGCGTAGGCCTTCGGGGTGGGCACGCTGCCCTTCACCACCAGGTCGCTCATGGCGCTGGCGGTGGGGACCTCCAGGGTGCGGCCGGTCGCCGCCTCGCGGACCTTGACGGCCGTGACCTTCCCGTCGAGGTTCGCCCAGAAGACGTTGGTGGCGATGAAGGGCGGCAGGGGCTCGCGGCGGGCCCGCTCCGCCAGGCCCCGCACCCGGTCGCGCCAGGGGCGGTCCCCGAGCAGGTGCCGGTAGAGGATGCGGTAGCCGTCGACGCGCTCGCCCAGGTCCGCCTGAGGATCGGCGGCCTGATGCCTGACACCGGCCTCGATGATGAAGGACAGGGCCCCGAGGGTGCCCAGGCCGTTCCGGCCGTCGTCCACCTCCGGCGTGGAGGGGCGCATCTCCTCGTCCGGCGGCGGTCCGCCCACCAGGTAGCGGCGGTAGGCGTGGCCGGCCTTCCGCTGGAGGGGCTCGGCGGCGGCCACGGCGGCCAGGCCGGCGGTCTTCAAATACTCGGGGATCAGCGGATGGTTGGCGGCGTCCATGGTGATGACGGGCCAGGCCTCCCAGCCCCTGGCCCGGTAGCCTTCGCCGTCGCGGCCGAATTCGTGGCTGTCCACGGCCAGGTGGGGCCGGACGCGCCGGGCCACCCGGTGCAGGGCGCGGGTCTCGGGCTGGGCCAGCAGGAGGTGATCCCGGTTCAGGTCCTCGCCGGCGCCGTTGAAGCGGCGATGGGCCTCGGCGCCGTCGGGGTTGAGCATGGGCATCAGGTAGAGGTCCACGTCCTCGGGCAGCAACGTGGGCCGCTCGGCGATGTCGCGGATCAAGGTGAGCAGGGCGTCCTTTCCGGCCACCTCGTCGCCGTGCTGCTGGGCGTAGTAGAGCACCCGGAAGCGGGCCTTGGCGCCGCCGCGGTTGAGGTGGACGAGGAAGAGCGACCGGCCCTGGGTGCTCCGGCCCTCCTCGGAGACGGTGATGAAGCCGGGCTTCGCCGCGGCCTTCAGGAAGGCCGTCATCTCGGCATAGCTCACGGTCTTGCGGAGGGCGCGGTGGTCCGCCGGGAAGGGTGCCTGCACCGGGCCGGCGAGGCCCGGCAGCGCGAGAAGCAGGGCCAGGATGGCGTGGCGCGCGCCGCTCACTGGGAGACCTTCCGGGTGGCCAGGTCGATGGACTGCCCGGCCCGGAGCACATGGATGCGGAGGTCGCGGAAGGCCTCGCCCTTGAGGGTCATGCGGGCGGGATCGAAGACCATGACGGACCGCTCTCCCACCACCTTCGCGCGGCCGTCCTTGACCACCAGCGCGGTGGCCTCGTCGATGCCGAGGCCCAGGTGGTCCGGGCGTTCCATGATGACGCTGAAGAGCCGGTTCTCCCGGCCCCGGCGCAGGAAGTGCTGGTCCACCACCACGCCCTCGGGGAGGAAGCCCATGCCCTCTCGGGTCTGGTAGGCGCCGGGACCGAACTCGGAGAGGGCCTCCTTGCCGTTCCGGTCATCGCCCGTGAGCATGACCTTCGACATGATGGCGGCGCCGGCGCTGGTGCCGCCGACGGCGGCTCCGGCCCGGTAGCGCTCGAGGATGACCTGCTGGAGCGGGGTGCCCACGATCTTGTCGCCCACGCGGCCCTGGTCGCCGCCGGAGAACCAGAAGCCCGTGCAGCGCCGGGCATCGGCCAGGATCCCGGGCTTGGAGGCGTCCTCCCGGGCGCGGACGTCCAGCGCCACGAAGGCGAGACCGGCCTTCTCGAGATCGGCCTTCCACTCCTTGAGGGCGCCGTCGGGGTCGCTGGTGGACGTGGGGACGATGCCCACGACGCCGCCCTTGCCGCCGGAGGCCGTGAGGAATGCGTCGAGGATGTCCTGGGGCATGCCCCCGCCGCCGACGATGACCAGGGTGCCTTTCGGGGGAGCGGGCGGATTCCCCGCGTCGAGGCCGAAGCAGGTGAAGGCGAGGGCGAGCAGAAGGTGCTTCATGTTTCCATTCCATCACAAGGCGGTGGAGCGGTCGGTCGTCCGCTCCACCGCTTGTTTCGGTGACTGTAGGCCGGGGAGATCAGAACAGGAACTTGGCGCCGATGCGGAAGTTCCGGGGCTGTTCCTGGTCCAGGACCATGAACTGGTCCGGATCGCCCGGGTAGTAGCGCTGGACGCGGGAGGTGACCGCGTCGTCATTGAGCACGTTGAAGACGTCGGCGAACAGCTCGAAGGCGTTCTTCTTGCCCAGGGCGAACCGGTGGGACACGCGCAGGTCGAGGAGGCGGCGGGCATCGTAGGTGCTGGCGCCGAGCGGCTCGATGTTCACGAAGAAGTATTCCCGGTTGCCCAGGCGGGGCGTGCGGATGTAGCGGGTGTAGTGGAGGCCGCTGAGGTAGACGAAGCTGGCATTGAACCGGGTGCCCCAGGGTGCCTTGTAGGACGTCCGCAGCTTGATCTCGTCGTCGTTGAAGCCGGGCAGGTCGCCCTCGGCGTTGTACATCGAGCCGGCCCACTCGCGGCCGGAATCATAGCCGTTGGACTTGATCAGGTTGCCCTTGTTGCTGGCCTTGGTGTAGCTGAAGGAGATGTCCCAGTTGGGCGTGAAGCGGCCATCCACGGACACGGTGGTGGCCGTGTAGGTGCGCTTCGCGTTGGGATCGTTGGTGATGTAGTAGTCGTGCGGAATGTCGTCGATGCCGGTCAGGACGCCGGGGCGGTTGAACGTGAGGGTCTGTCCGGTCAGCGGGTTGTCGACGGACACCGTGGAGGCGGAGGGCGCGAGGCGGTCGAAGCGGGCCAGCAGGTCCTTGCCGGTGCGGCGGACCCAGCTGGCGGACACGGCCCAATTCTTGGAGATGCGCTTCTCCACCGCGAACTGCACCTCGTCGAAGTGGGGGTGCTTCACGTCGGGATCGAGGGTGCTCTGCTGGGAGACGTTGTTGCGGTGGGTGCTGGCATCGAAGACCGGCAGGGGGTACTCGGCCAGGGGGTTGGCGAGGTTGGTCAGCACCACCACCTGGGCGTCGTCGTAGTTCGGCCACCAGAACCGCCGCTCCAGCGGGTAGGCGTTGGGGATGGCGCGGTCATAGTAGGCGCCGGAGAGGCCGTCGTAGTAGCGGCCGACGTGGCCCTTGATCGAGAGGGACTTGGCGGCGTCGGGGGTCCAGGTGAAGCCGAAGCGCGGAGCCACCGTGTTGGTCTTCCAGAGGTCGCCGCCCTTGAACTGCTCGAAGCGGAGGCCGGGGCGGAGGACCAGCTGGTCGTTCACGGTCCACACGTCCTGGGCGAAGAAGGTGTTCCGCTCCAGCTTGGTGTCGAAGTCGTAGCCGCCGCCCACCTGGACGAAGTCGGTGTAGATGGTGTCGCCGTCTGTCAGAGCGTTCAGGGAGATGCCACCGGGGTACCAGGTGCGCTCCTTGTCCCGGGCGCGGTCGACATCCAGGCCGAACTTCAGGGCGTGGGAGCCGCTGCCGGAGGGAATGTACCAGTCCAGCGAGGCCAGCAGGCCGACGCGGCTGCGCGTGTTCTCGAAGGCCTCGTAGGCGTTGTTGATCTGCTCGAAGCCCTTGTATTTTGCGTAATCAGGGTAGAGCGGATTCTCCGGCACCAGGCCGTCGATGTAGAGGCTGTAGGCTTCGCCGTTGTACGCCTTGTGGTCGTCGATGCCCGTGTAGCCGCTGGCGCGGAGGGTCAGCACGATGTTGCTGTTGAGGGACTGGAGCCACTCCAGGCCGAAGGTGAAGTTCGGGCCATCCTGCTTGCGCGTGGCCTCGGGCGCGAGGGTGCGCGAGGCGCCGCGGTGATCGGTGACCACCGTGTCGTAGTCCATGAAGAGCGACAGGGTCGCGGTGGGGGTGGCCTGGTAGGTGAGGTTGGCCATGGCCCGGGGAGTGGAGCGCTTCTCGGAGACCGGGCTGCCCACGGGGGTGCGCTCGATGGAGATGGACTCCACCGACAGGAAGTACCAGAGCTTGTCCTTGATGATCGGACCGCCGACGTTCAGGGCCAGATCGGAAGCCGTGTCGCCGATTTTCCGCACGATGATGCTGGAGTCGGACGGATCCGGCACCTGGCGCACGGCGCCCCAGCTGTCCTTCTGGTAGTAGCCCGCCAGCGAGCCGGAGAACTGGTTGCCACCCTTCTTGATGATGCCGTTGAAGTAGGCGCCCGAGAAGCCGCCGAACTCCGCGCCGGCGCCGATGCCGCCGATCTGCACCTCCTCGAACCAGTCCGGGTTGACCTGCACCCAGGCCTGGCCGGCGGAGGAATCACCGACATTGATGCCGTTGATGAGGTAGGCGTTGGCGTTGTCACGGTCGCCGCCGAAACCCGATGCGGACACGCGGGCGCCGGAGCTCACCGTGAGGTTCACGCCGGGAGTCAGGGCCGCGATGGCCGCGATGTCGCGCTTGATGGGGAGGTTCTCGATGTCCTCGGCGCGGAAGTTGCGGGTGGTGGTGGACACCATCTCCTCGGCACCGGATTGGCCCACCACCTCCACCACGGCCGAAGCCTCAGGGGACAGCTTGAAGTCCACGGTGGTCGTCTTGCCGAGTTCGGCCACCTCACTGGCCTTGCGGGTGGGGAACCCCTTGGCCTCCACCGTCATCGAGTACCGGCCGGGAGGCAGGATGGGGATGCGGTAGCGGCCGTTCTCGGCCGTGACCGCCGTTCGGCTGCCGCCGATCAGCGAATCGGAGGTCACGCGGACCAGGGCGCCCACGACGGGCTTGCCGTTCTGGTCCAGGATCGTGCCCGTGAGGGCCGAACTGGTGGTGCTCTGGGCCACCAGGGCCGCAGGTGCGGCCACCAGTGCCAGGACAAGCGGACTGAAGAGGGACTTGCCGTGTCTAGGCATCACGCCTCCTGAAAAAGTTGGATTTGGATTGGTGACAAAAAAGTAATGCTTTAGTGAAACTTGAGTCAAGTTTTTTTTCATTCGCCGGCCGGGCGGATCCTGCCCGTGCCGGTGAGGTTGCATCCGGGTTTCAGGCGGACTAGGTCTTGGCGAACTTCCGGTGGGCTACCCGCTCCACCTCCCGCAGCTTGCTCAGGGCCCGCTGGGGCGCCTGGCTGGCGATGGAGGTGGCGATGGCGTGGGCCAGGACGCCGAAGGCGGTGACGCTGTGCGAGAACAGCAGGTTCTCGCCGGGGATGGGGAGCGTCAGGGTGGCGCACTTGGCCAGGGGGGAATTCAGGGTGTCCGTGAAGGCCAGGACGGGGATGCCCCGCTTGCGCGCGTAGGCCGCCGCGTCCAGGGTCTCCTGGGTGTAGGGGGTGATGCTGATGGCGATGAGCAGGTCCTTGGATTCCAGCATGCCGACCTGAGTCGCGAAATCAGCCGGATTGCCCTCCATCACCGGCAGCCCGGTGTTGATGAGGAGGTAGGCCAGCTGCCGGGCCATGAGGGCCGACACGCCGTCGCCGATCGCCAGCCGGATCCGGCTGGCCTTCAGCAGCTTCACCACCCGCTGCAGCAGGTCCTCGTTCACGGCCTTCACCAGGGTCTCGATGTTGCGCACGTCGCGGCGGGCCACCTCCAGCAGGGTGGCCGAGGCCTGCACCGGGGCCTGCAGCAGCTGCTCGCCGCGCCCGTAGTGCTTCTTGGCGGAGCTGACCAGGGCCTTGCGCATCTCCAGGTAGCCCGAGTATTCGAGCTTCTTGGCGAAGCGCACCACGGTGGCCACGCAGGTCTGGGACTTGGCGGCCAGCTCCTCCACGCCCCAGAGGGCCGCCTCGTTCATGTTGGCGATGAGGCAGTCCGCGATCTGCCGCTGGCTGGGGGACAGCCCTTCAGCGCTGTGCAGGCGGTTCAGCAGGGGGTGCTTGGAGGCGGACATGGGGCAAAGGATAGCGCGAACGCCCACCCCCATTTAGGTGGGGAGCTGGATCCGGTCGGCGCCCAGGAAGGAGGCAAGCCGCGCCAGGGCCTCGTCCAGCGCCCGTCGCCGGGCCTTCGTGGCCCGCACCCCCGTCTCCCACCAGAGGCCCTTGATCTCCAGCAGGCCCTGGTCGCGGTGGAGCTTGGGATCCAGGCGGCCCACGAGGCGGTCGCCTTCGAGGATGGGCAGCACGAAGTAGCCGTACTGGCGCTTGGGCTCGGGCACGAAGGCCTCGAAGCGGTAGTCGAAGCCGAAGCGGCGGAGGGCCCGGGTCCGGTCGCGGAGGATGGGGTCGAAGGGGCAGAGCAGGCGGGTGCGCTGGGGCGGCTCCGGCAGCTTCGCCAGCCGGGTCTCCCAGTCCGGCAGGGCGTAGGCCGGGCGGAGCTCTCCCTTCACGCTCTCGACCGCCACGGGGACGATGCGGCCGGCCTTGGCGGCGGCGGAACACCAGGCCTTGGCCTCCGTGGCCTCGATGGAGGCCCAGAAATCCGCCAGCTCCTTCGGGGTGAACACCCACAGGCGCTCGGCCGCGCCGGCGCAGGCCCATTCGACATGGTCCGCGGGGTCCGGGCAGGGCAGGGCATGCTGCTCGGGCAGCACGCGCTCCGTAAGGTCGTAGAGCTTCTGGAAGCCCTCCCGCCGGGGGATCATCAGCTCGCCGCTGCGCCAGAGAAAATCGAGGGCCGCCTTCTGCGGCTTCCAGCCCCACCAGGGACCGCGCTTTTCCGGGTGCTCGAAATCCGAGGACTTGAGGGGACCCTCCCGTTCGATGCGGGCCTTCACATCCGCCACGACCCGGCCGCCCTCGGTGCCCCGGAAATGGTGCTGCCACCAGGCGTGGGCGTGCATGCGGTCGCGGTCGCGGGCGAAGCGCGGCTTCCAGTGGGCGAACCAGGCCGTGGGAACCGCCGAGGCGTCGTGGGTGAACCCCTCGAAGAGGCTCCGCTTGTCCTCCAGGAGCGTCCGCAGCTGCTCGGGCCGGTAGCCGTCCAGGCGGCTGGCGAGGGTCAGGTCGTGAGCGCGGGCCACCACGTTGATGGTGTCCACCTGCACGAAGCCCAAGGTCTCGATGAGCTTCTGCAGCGAGGCCGTGGTCACCCGCCGGGCGGGATCGTCCAGCAGGCCCTGGGCGCCCAGGAAGAGGCGGGCGGCTTGATCGGCGGTGAGGGTCGGAATGGAATGGGTCATGGATGAACTCGCATGAACCCTGATTGAATCAGGATCCGCGTTCATCCGTGTCCATCCGTGGCGAAAAATTCAGATCTTCGCGGCCAGCTCCGCCCCTTGCCGGATGGCGCGCTGGGCGTCCAGCTCGGCGGCCAGGTCGGCGCCGCCGATGAGGTGGACGGTCTTCCCGGCGGCGCGCAGGGGCTCCACCAGGCTGCGTTCGGAGACCTGGCCGGCGCAGAGGATGATGCTGTCCACCGCCAGGCACTTGGCGCCTGCGTCCTTGCCGTCGCGGATCCAGAGCCCCTCGTCGTCGATGCGCTCGTAGTGGATGCCGCCCTGCATCTTGACCTTCATGGCCTTGAGCCCGGCCCGGTGGATCCAGCCGGTGGTCTTGCCCAGGTCGGCGCCCATGCGCTCGGTCTTGCGCTGGAGGAGGAACACCTTTCGGACGGGTTCCGGCGGCTCTGGGCTCGGCAGGAGGCCGCCGCGGTGGGCATGGGCGCCATCCACCCCCCAGTCCTTCAGGTAGGGGGCCACCGCTGGAGCATGCCCCGAATGCACCAAAAACTCGGCGACGTCGAAGCCGATGCCCCCAGCACCGATGATGGCCACGGTCGGGCCCGCCACCTTCCGGCCCGAGAGCAGGTCCGGGTAGCTGATGACCTTGGGATGGTTCACGCCGGGGATGTCGGGCACGCGGGCCTGGACGCCGGAGGCGAGGATCACCTCGTCGAAACCCGCCAGCGCGTCGACCGTGGCCCGCTCGCCCAGACGCAGGGTCACGCCGGCGGTGGCGAGGCGGCGGCCGAAGTAGCGCAGGGTCTCGAAGAACTCCTCCTTGCCCGGCACGCGCTTGGCCAGGTTCAGCTGGCCGCCCAGCTCGGGGCCCGCTTCGAAGAGGGTGACCACGTGCCCCCGCTCCGCGGCGTGGCAGGCGAAGCTCAGGCCCGCGGCGCCACCGCCCACCACGGCCAGGCGCTTCGGGGCGATGACCGGCTCGAAGACCAGCTCGGTTTCAAAGCAGGCCCGGGGGTTCACCAGGCAGGTGGCGCGCTTCCGCTCGAAGACATGATCCAGGCAGGCCTGGTTGCAGGCGATGCAGGTGTTGATGTCCTGGGCGCGGTCCTCCGCGGCCTTGGCCACGAAGTGCGAGTCCGCGAGCAGGGGGCGGGCCATGCTCACCATGTCGGCGCTGCCGCCGGCGAGGATCTCCTCCGCCACCTCCGGGGTGTTGATGCGGTTGGTGGTGATCAGCGGGATGCCCACCTCGCCCTTGAGCCGCCGGGTCACCCAGGCGTAGGCGCCCCGGGGCACCATGGCGCCGATGGTGGGGACCCGCGCCTCGTGCCAGCCGATGCCCGTGTTGAGCAGGGTGACGCCCGCGGCCTCCAGGGCCTTGGCCAGCTGCACCACCTCCTCCCAGCTGCTGCCATCGGGCACCAGGTCCAGCATGGAGAGCCGGAAGATGATGATGAAGTCGGGCCCCACGGCCTGCCGCACGGCCCGGGCCACGGCCACGGGGAAGCGCATGCGGTGCTCGAAGCTGCCGCCCCAGGCGTCGGTGCGGCGGTTGGTGCGCGCGGCGATGAACTGGTTGATGAGGTAGCCCTCGCTGCCCATGATCTCCACGCCGTCGTAGCCGGCCTTCTGGGCCAGGGCCGCGCAGCGGGCGTAGTCGCGAATCGTGGCCCGCACGGCCCGGTCGCTCAGCTCGCGGGGCTTGAAGGGGGTGATGGGGCTCTTCACGGCGGAAGGCGCGACGCTGAAAGGGTGGTAGCTGTAGCGTCCGCCGTGGAGGATCTGCAGGGCGATCTTCCCGCCGGCGGCATGGACGGCCTCCGTCACCTTCCGGTGCTTGCGGACCTGCCAGGGCCAGGAGAGCTGGGAGCCGAAGGGCGTGAGCCGGCCCTGCAGGTTCGGCGCGATGCCGCCGGTGACGATGAGGCCCACACCGCCCCTGGCGCGTTCGGCATAGAAGGCGGCAAGCTTGGCGAAGCCGCCCTTGGCCTCCTCGAGATTCGTGTGCATGGAACCCATGAGCACGCGGTTGGGCAGGGTGGTGAACCCGAGGTCGAGGGGGGCCAGCAGGTGGGGGTAGGGCACGGGGGCTCCGGGGCGGTCCGGCCAGTGTAGGCCCGAGGGCGGGCTACCCGGAGCCAGGGAGGCGGAAGGGCCTGCGACGCGCGGACCGGTTCAGGTCTCCTTTATTTAACAAGTCTTGATATCCATTGATTGCATGAATAAAAAAAGATGTCCCGACAGTGTCGAGACAATATATGGTTTTTAATGCATTGTGTTCACGGTAGCGATAAAGATCGTCTTCAGTGAATATGTAAATGAATTTATAAAATAATTTATGTCAAAAAATAGAGCTCATAAATATCTAAAAATGAGTGATTTTGAAGCATGAAAAAGTTAATAATATCAATTATAATAATATTTCCGTATTGTGCTCCAGATCACATGGTGAGTGCTGGTAAATCGAGTTCAACGAAACGTGACCAGCAGATCCGCAAGGCTGCATTTCTGGCACCAAATCCGGTCATCGCGCCAAACCTCCGGCGCGAAACCGATCCCCAAGGGCCCCTCCATGGAACTGACCTGGATCTCGATCGCAGCCAGCTTGGCGATGGGCGCCGGGGCGGCCTTCCTCTTCGTCTTCGCGGTCAAGCGGGACTGGATGCGGAACATCGAGGACGCGAAATACCAGGTTTTCTGGTCGGACAAGCAGGACCACGAACAGGCGAAACCCTCTCAGGAGACGACCGATGGCAGTCAATCTAAAGCGGAGTAGCGCGGAGGATTCCGATGGGGGGAAGACCTCCCGCCGCCGGATGCTCGGCTGGCTCACCGGCGCGGGGCTGTTCGGCTCCGCGGGCCTCAGCGCCGTGTCGAACTTCGTGTTCATCAAGCCCAGGGCCACCTACGGCCAGCCGCAGCGCTTCAGCGTGGGCAAGCCCGAGGACTACCCGTCGGGCACCCGGGCGGTGCTGGCCGCCCGCGGCATCTGCATCATCCGCGAAGGCTCCAAGCTGGCGGCCATCTCCACCACCTGCACCCACCTGGGCTGCACCGTGGGCGCCGCCGACACGGGTTTCGCCTGCCCCTGCCACGGCTCGCGCTTCGACCAGGACGGCAATGTGACCGGCGGTCCCGCCCCGCGCCCGCTGCCCTGGTTCCAGGTCACCCTCGCGCCCAACGGCGAGATCGAAGTGGACAAGGACATTGAAATCACCCCTGGGAGCTACCTGACCCTATGAGCCCCGCGACCCCGCCCAAAGCCTCCTTCCTGGCCATCCTGACGGACCTGCCGAAGAACGTCTGGCACTCCCTCTTCCGGAACCCGCTCCCCTCCAATGACCTGGAGCGGTCGGCCACCAGCTTCACGAACTTCTTCCTGCACATCCACCCCGTGAAGGTGCACAAGCATTCGCTGAAGCCCACCTACACATTCGGCCTCGGCCTGATCTCGTTCTTCCTGTTCGTGATCCTGATCGTGACGGGCATCCTGCTGATGTTCTACTACGTGCCCTCCACGACGCAGGCCTACGACCGGATGCTGGACCTGCGGGGCTCCGTGGCCTTCGGCACCCTGCTGCGCAACATGCACCGCTGGTCCGCCCACGGCATGGTCGCGGTGGTGTTCCTGCATCTCTGCCGCGTGTTCCTCACGGGCT
>JAFJUR010000071.1 GCA_017859995.1 Holophagaceae bacterium
TGGATCAAGAACCCGCCCCTCACCATCAAGCCCGGCCTCTCCGCCCAGGCGGACATCTTCACCGGCAACCGCGACCAGGCCCTGGCCATCCCCTTCCAGGCCCTCGTGATGCGCGAGATCAAGCTCAAGCCCGGCGAGACCCACAAGCCCGGCACCCCCCGCGAGGAGGAGGGCGTCTTCGTGCAGGAGGGCGGCAAGGCCAAGTTCGTGGCCGTGAAGACCGGCCTCATGGGCGACCTCTCCGTGGAAGTCCTCTCCGGCCTCAAGGGCGGCGAGACGCTCATCACCGGTCCCAACCGGGCGCTGCGCGACCTGAAGGGCGGCGAGATGGTGCGGGCCGAGAAGGCGAAGAAGAAGGAAGAGCCCAAGGCCTGATCCGATGCCCGGGGGCGCCGTCCGCTTGGCGCGCGACGTCCCCGGCCCCCCACCTCGCGACCGGGCCCAGCCGCCCATCGGTTTGACGGGACCCCCATGAACTTCACCGAACTCTTCCGCGCGTCCTTCAGGGCGATCCGGGCCCACACCCTGCGCAGCTTCCTCACGCTGCTCGGCGTCATCATCGGCGTGGCCACCATCGTGGCCGTGGTGGGCGTGATCTCCGGGCTGAACGCCTACGTGAAAGAGAAGATCATCGTCCTGGCCCCGGACGTCTTCATCGTGCAGAAGTTCGGCATCATCCGCAGCCGGAAGGAGTTCCTGGACGCGATCAAGCGCCCGCCCATCACCTGGTCGGAGTACGAGCGCCTCTCCAGCGGCCTGCTGAAGGAGGCCACCCAGGTCTCCGCCGCCGCCGGCACCGCCATGCCCGTCAACTTCGGCGACAAGCGGCTGCCCGACATCATCGTCATCGGCGCCACCGGCAACTTCGGCAGCCTCTTCAACCTGGAGATCGAGTCGGGGCGCTATTTCAGCGAGAACGAGAACCAGGCCTCCCAGGCCGTCGCCGTCATCGGCGCGAACACCCGAGAGGAGCTGTTCCCCCACCTGGATCCCGTGGGCCGCACCATCCTCCTCCGGGGCCTGCCCTTCCGCATCATCGGCGTCATGCCCAAGCAGGGCCGGAGCATCGGCTTCAACCAGGATGGCCGCATCTACATCCCCCTGCAGGTCTACCGCAAGAACTTCATGGCCTCCAACGAGAGCCTGGAACTGCACATCAAGGCCCGGGGCGGCGTGGAAGGCCTCGACGCCTCCATGGATGAGGTCCGGGCCATGTTCCGGGCCATGCGGCACACCAGCTTCCGCAATCCCGATCCCTTCGGCATCCTCACCCAGGAGAGCCTCCAGCAGCTCTGGCGCACGATCAGCAGCGCGGCCTTCCTGCTGCTCATGCTCATCTCCAGCGTGAGCCTCGGGGTGGGTGGCATCGTGATCATGAACATCATGCTGGTGAGCGTGGTGGAGCGGACCCAGGAGATCGGCGTGCGCATGGCCCTCGGCGCCAGGAAGCGCGACATCCGGAGCCAGTTCCTGCTGGAAGCCGCCCTGCTCTCCGCGGCGGGCGGCGTCATCGGCGTGCTGGTGGGTTCGGCGGGCGCCTTCATCGTGCGCGCCGTGGCCAGCTTCCCAGCCCAGATCACCCCCGGCATCGTGCTCACGGGCATCCTCCTCAGCACCCTCGTGGGCCTGGCCGCGGGCTTCCTGCCCGCCTTCCGGGCCTCGAACCTCGTCGTCATCGACGCGATCCGGGCGGAGTGATCATGGCCAAGCGGAACGTCGGGTTCAGGGGCATCGGCAGCGAGAACGTCCGGTTCGCCCTGCGCGCCATGGTGGCCCAGAAGCTGCGCAGCTTCCTCACCCTGCTTGGCATCGTGGCCGGCGTGGCCACGGTCATCGCCATGGTGAGCTTCGTGTCGGGCTTCAATGCCGCCGTCACCGACAGCTTCAGCGCCTTCGGCACCACGCTGGTCCAGTTCCAGAAATACGAGCAGCGCTTTGGCGGGGGCGGCCCCCTGCCCGAGGACCAAAAACGGCGGCGCAACCTCACCATCGAAGATGCCGAGGCCCTGAAGCGCAGCTCGCCCCTGGCGGCCGCCGTCTCCCAGGAGCGCTACCTCTTCGGGCCCGCGGGCGCCGCCCTCACCATCAAGACCCCCGAGGGCACGGAGGCCAACGGCCCCACCTTCGTGGGCACCAACCCCGACTACGCCCCCGCAAACAACAGCTTCGTCGAGGACGGGCGCTTCCTGGTGGAAGCCGACATCGCCCACGCCTCCCGCACCTGCGTGCTCGGCCCCGAGACCGCCAAGGCCCTCTTCGGCGGGAAGGACCCCATCGGCCGCACGGTGCTGGTGAACGGCAACGCTTTCGGCGTCGTGGGGCTGCTGGAGAAAAAGGGCAGCTTCCTCGGCGGGGATGCCGACAACATCATGCTCATCCCCATCAGCACCTTCGACGAGATGTTCCCCCAGATCAAGAACGGCACCGGGGACACCATCCACATCGCCACTGTGCCCAAGGACCCGAAGCAGATGTACGAGATGATGGACCAGGAAGTGGCCATCCTCCGCGCCCGGCGCGGCCTGCGGGCCAACCAGCCGAACGATTTCGCGATATTCACCAGCGAAGCCCAGCTCAAGACCTTCCAGCAGATCACCGGCGGCATCGCGGGCGCCATGATCCTCATCGCCGCCATCGCCCTGCTGGTGGGCGGCGTGGGCGTCATGAACATCATGCTGGTGAGCGTCACCGAGCGCACCCGGGAGATCGGCGTGCGCAAGGCCCTGGGCGCCACCCGCCGCGACATCGCCATGCAGTTCCTGGTGGAGGCCATCAGCCTCACGGGCGTGGGCGGCGCGGTGGGCATCGCCACGGGCCTCGGCATCGCCATGCTGGTGCGGCTGGTCTTCGAGTTCCCCGCCGCGGCCCCGCTGTGGAGCATCGTCCTGGGCTTCGGCGTCAGCACGGCGGTGGGGCTCATCTTCGGATTGTGGCCCGCCCTGAAAGCCGCCAAGCAGGACCCCATCGAGGCCCTCCGCTACGAATAGGCCATCCTCGTCGCCCCTGGGGCCAGCGCCTGGGCGCGGGCGCCTCCAGCGGCACGCCCTCTAATCGAGGTCGAGCACCGCGCGAACGGCCCGAGCCAGGGCCTGCATCGCGACTGGACCGGCCTTCCCCAGGCGTTTGGCGAGCCGCGATTTGTCCACCGTGAACACCTGGGTGGCATTGGCCCAGGAATCG
Source organism: Holophagaceae bacterium (assembly GCA_017859995.1). GTDB lineage: Bacteria > Acidobacteriota > Holophagae > Holophagales > Holophagaceae > Geothrix. The sequence goes on from JAFJUR010000071.1 coordinate 3,181, forward strand.
ACGGGCAGGCCCGTGTCCCGGCCGGCGGGGACCGGAACGTAGAAGACGTAGGCCCGTCCTTGGGTCGTGAGCGGAACGACCACCGTGGTACGGGCGCCCTCGGCGTGGTTGCCCAGGTCGGACTGGAGGATGATCCCCGGCCGGAAACCGCCCTGTTCCGAACCCCGGCGGGGGTTCCAGTCCAGCAGCCAGATCTCGCCCTTGTCGCAGCGGGGAAGAAGATCGCTCATCGGGCCTTCCGCGCCCGGTAGCTGCGGCGCCGGGGCTCGGCCGCCACCTCTGCCTGGGCCGAAAAGGCATAGGTCACCGACTGGGCTTCCGCATCCTGGCCATAGGCCGCCCAGTCCGCCGCCAGCTTGCGCCGCGCCGCGGCGGCCTGCTCGCGCTGCAGCAGTTCCGTCAACCAGCCGTTCACGCTCACGCCATGAGCCTCCGCCGCCTCCCGCAGGAAGCGGCCCAGGTCATCGTCAAGGCGGAGCGTGGTACTGAACATGACATCACCTTTTGCCATCATTTTATGACTTCAAGCCAGGAACGCAAGCCCGGGACGCGATCATTCCGCGCCTCTGGATGTCACAGTTCGCTTCGGGGGCCGCCTGGACCGGGCCAGAATGGAGCCCATGGACGCTCAAGAATTCCGCCGCCTCGGTTACCAGCTCGTGGATTGGATCGCGGACTACCGCGAGAACCTGGAGCGCCTGCCGGTCATGAGCCAGGCCCAGCCCGGCGAGATCCGGGCCGCCTTCCCCGATCATCCGCCCCAGCACGGGGGCCGCATGGATCAGGCCCTGGCAGCCCTGGAGCGGGACGTCATGCCCGGCATCACCCATTGGAACCATCCATCCTTTTTCGCCTACTTCCCCAGCAACACCAGTTACAGCTCGATCCTCGGCGACCTTGCCGCCTCGGGCCTCGGCGCCCAGGGCATGAGCTGGCAGACGAGCCCCGCCGCCACGGAGGTGGAAGAAGTGGTCATGGACTGGCTGCGCCAGATGGTGGGCCTCAGCCCCGCCTTCACCGGCGTCATCCACGACACGGCCAGCACCGCCACGTTCACAGCCCTGCTCTGCGCCCGGGAGCGGGCTTCGGACTACGCCCAGGACACGGAAGGCCTGCAGAGCGGCGAGGCGCCGCTGGTGGTCTACGCCTCGGACCAGGGGCACAGCTCCATCGAGAAGGCCGCGCTGCTGGCGGGTTTCGGCCGCAGCTTCCTGCGCCTGATTCCCACCGACGAGAACCACGCCATCCGCCTGGACCTGCTGCAGGCGGCCATCGAGAAGGATGTGGAGATCGGCCTGAGACCCTGCGCCCTGGTGGCGGCGGTGGGCACCACGGGCACCACGGCCCTGGATCCCGTCGCCGCCCTGGCGGACCTGGCTGAAAAGCACGGCATGTGGCTCCACGTGGATGCGGCCCTGGCGGGCACCGCCATGGTGCTGCCCGAGTGCCGGTGGATGTGGGCGGGCATCGAGCGCGCCGACAGCCTGGTGTTCAACCCCCACAAGTGGATGGGCGTGGGCTTCGACCTCAGCGCCTACTATGTGCGGGATCCCCAGCACCTCATCCGCGTCATGAGCACCAACCCCAGCTACCTGCGCACGGCGCAGGACGGCCAGGTGAGCAACTTCCGCGACTGGCACATCCAGCTGGGCCGCCGCTTCCGCGCGTTGAAGCTCTGGTTCTATCTCATGGACGTGGGCGTCGAGGGCCTGCAGCAGCGGCTGCGCCGCGACCTGGAGAACGCCCAGTGGCTCCAGGCCCAGGTGGACGCGACGCCGGACTGGGAGCGCCTGGCGCCGGTCCCTCTCCAGACTGTGTGCATCCGCCATCTCAAGCCCGGTCTGGACGAGGCCGCGCTGGCCGCCCACAACCTGGGCCTCGCCCGCCGCGTGAACGACAGCGGCAAGGCCTACCTCACGCCCTCCCTGCTCAAGGGCCGGCAGATGCTGAGGGTCAGCATCGGCGCCGAGACCACCGAGCGCCGGCATGTGGAGGCCCTCTGGGCGGCCCTCCTCGAGGCCGCGCGCTGAGCGCCAATCCCTGAAGGTCGGCCGCGACCCAGGGGACACGGGCGTCCATAAGGATCCGTTATCCGTTCATAACGTTCGATAACTTGAGCCCATGGGCTGAACTGGTAGCCTTAACCAATGCTCGTCGCCCCCGGGGTAGCCGCAGGAGCGGCTTTTTTCGTATCGGCAGCTTTTCTGTATCGGGAGGTACCGTGTCCGCACTTCTCTCTCCTGAAACCCCCGCCTTCGCCGTGCCCGAGGCGAACCTCGTCCCGGTGAGCGATCACCTGGGCCGGCTGACGCCCATCCCGCCCTCCCGCATGTTCCTCATCAACAAATCGCTGAAGGTGTTCCAGGAGAAGCAGCCCGGCGTGCCCGTCTTCGACGCCAGCCAGGGCGATGGCGGCGCCTCCCTGCCCGGCGTGCCTGAAGCTTTGCTCGACCGCGCCTTCGAACTGCAAAAGCAGCACGGCACCGCCTACGACATGCCCTTCGGCACCGAGGCCTACCGCAAGGCCGTGGCGGAGAGCTACTGGAAGCTGGCGCCCGACACGGACTGGGGCACGGCGAACGTCATCGGCACCCAGGGCGGTCGCGACGGCCTGCAGAAGGCCTACCAGGCCATGCTGGCCCTGGGCCATGGCCGCCAGGGCGATGTGATCGTGGTGAGCCGGGTGCCCTGGATCAGCTACAACTGGGGGCCGTACGGCATCGGCGCCAACGTGATGTGGGCACCGGGCCGCGCGGAGGAAGGCTGGGCCTATTCGGAAGAGGGCCTTCGCGCCTGCGTGACCGAGGCCGCAAAATCGGGCCGCAAGGTGGCGGGCCTCGTCATCACCAGCCCCGACAATCCCACGGGCCAGACGCTCACCCTGGAACGCCAGATCGCCCTGGCCCGCGCCGCGCTGGCAGCTGGCGTGGCCTTCGTGCTCTTCGACTGGATGTACCACGCCGTGGGCGACGGCGAACCCTACGACGTGAACGTGCTGCTGCGGGCCTTCGAACCCGCGCTCCGCAAGCGCCTCATGGTGCTCGACGGCATCACCAAGAGCCTCGGCGGCTCCAACATCCGCAACTGCCACCTGCTGGCCGACGCCGAGGTGGTGAAGACCATCGTGGCCCAGGCCTCGCACACGGTGATCCCCTCCTTCTTCAGCCTGGCCGTGGCCATGGCCGCCTACGAAAAAGGCTTCAAGGAGGCCTCCGCCCCCATCGCCGGGCCCACGCGGACCAGCCGGGCCTGGCTGCGCGACTACCTGAAGGCCCAGCGGCTCACCCACATCATCGGCCAGGGCTACTACGCCTTCATCAAGGTGGGAGATGTCCTGAAGGCCAAAGGCTGGGCCGATTCCGAACCGATGGGTCAGCACCTCGCCGAGAATCATGGCGTGGCCGTGGTGCCCGGCGCCTTCTTCAGCCCCTACGGCGGCGAGTGGATCCGCTTCTCCTACGCCACCCCCGTGGAACGCACCCAGGGCGCAGCGACGAGGCTGGTCGAAGCGCTCAAGGAACTTGGGAAGTGAAAACAAGGAGTTCTAACCGCAGATGTCGCAGATGGCACAGATGAAAAGTCAGGCCCACCTATCTGCGTCATCTGCGACATCTGCGGTTAAATACTCATTTAAAAAATCTCTGAGTTACCAACAGCCTCAGTGATGGATCTGGAGCACCCGTGTTCGACCTGAACGCCTTCGTCGAGAAGTTCCAGCTGGCGCGGCAGACGGCGCTCGAGACCCGGCCGGCGGGCGGGCTCTGCGGGCTGGAACTGGAGTGGAACCTGGTGGATCCCCAGTTCCGGCCCCTGCTCACCGTGGGCACCGGGCCTGACCGCATGTCCTTCGTGGACCACCTGCGCACCAAGGTTCTCTCGCCCTGGACGGAGGAATACCACCAGCTCGAGGTGTTCCACTGGATGATCGAGTGGGTGACGCGGCCCTACCACACGCCCAAAGGCGCCGTGTACGAGGGCCGCCTGCTGGAGGCGGCCCTCATCAACGCGCTGGCCAAGGCGGGACGGGCCTTCGGCGAACCCCTCCACTACTGGCATGGCAACCTGCTCGTGCTGCCCGAGATCGGCCCAGACTGCGTGCCCGAATCCTGGCATCTGGCCAAGCGGCGCTACCTCCAGCGTTGCGTCGAGCTGTACGGCACCGAGCTTGCCACCGCCGGAACCCACTCGAACCTCAGCCTGCCCGAGCCCATGCTGGCCTGGGACTTCATGCACCTGCCCGCTTCCGAGCGCGGCGACCGGCACCTGGACGACTACAAGAACCAGGTCTACATCACCGGGACGCGCCTCATGCGGGCCTTCGCCTCGCTCTTCATCGCCTGCAGCGCCAGCACGCCGCTCCAGGCCTCGGAGGAGAACGGCAAGCCCGTGGTGCGCCTCACGCCCTTCGAATCCGTGCGGAACCTCACCTTCCCCAACCCGCCCGCCCTCGACGTGCCCGACCTGAACCGCAGCCACTCCGACTACCTGCGCCTGTCCTACGACCTGGTGCGCCGGGGCGTGCGCTTCGGCAACAACAACTGGATCCCCGTCCGCGCCCGTTCCCAGGCGGAGCCCGTGGAGCGCCTCATCCAGGTCACCAGCGACCAGCTGCATGACATCTACGCCCGAGGGCTGTTCGCCGCCGGCGAAACGCGCAACGTGGAGGACATGGCCGCCCAGATCGAACGGCAGAACCTCTTCGCCCGCATCGACCTGCCCATGGCCCGCGTGGAGGTGCGCACCGACGACCCCGGCCACGACCTGGCCCTGGACGTGGCCAACCTCACCCTGAAGCACCTGCTGCTGCTCCGCTTCTACGGCGATCCCGACTTCGCCCGCGGCTTCCGCTACGACGCCGAGGACATCAAGCGCGCCCGTCGCAACGAGGATCTCGCCGCCCGGGAGGGCCTCCGCGCCGTCATCGAGGACCCGCTCACCGCCAAGCCCGTGCCCCTGCGCGCCTTCCTGGACTGGACGCTCCAGCAGCTGCGGCCCATGGCCGAGGCCCTCGGCATGTGGGATGACCTCCAGCCCCTGCGCGACCTGGCCGCCGGCGCCCCCAGCACCGCCGAGCGCATCCGCCAGCGCCTGAAGGCGAAGCTCGGCACCTCGGACATCGTGCCGCCCTCCCTACTCGTGGAACTGGCCGAGGCCCGCAAGAACCAGGTGCGCGACGACGTGGAGACCGTCACCGCCCACCTCGCCGACCTGGGCGGCGAGGACGGCAAGCTGCGCGATTTCCTGGAGCACGCCCGGGACGAGGTGCACCTGGACGCCCTGGCCCCCGTGCGTTTCCGGCCCCGGCCCGAGGCCCTCGTGGATGCGGATTATCCGGACAAGACCTCAGAAGTGCTGGCCATGTCCCAGCGCCTGGTGCGCATCCCCAGCGTGACCGCCTGCCCCAACGAGCGTCTGCCCGAGATCCACCGCGCCGCCACCTTCATCTACGACTACCTGCGCAACCACGGCGTGCCGGTACGCACCTTCGACCAGGGGCCCTTCCCCGCCATCCTCGCCCACTTCCCCGGCGGCGAGAAGGCGCCGGCCATGCTCTGCGGGCACTTCGACGTGGTGGAACCCGATCCCGACGACAGCCAGTTCGAGCCCCGCATCGAGGGCGACTACCTCTGGGGCCGCGGCGCCGCGGACATGAAGACCGTGGTATCGACCTACCTGGTGTGGATGAAGGACACCCTCAAGAAGGGCGCGCCCTACCCGCCCGTGAACCTGCTGCTGGTGGGCAACGAAGAGAACGGCGAGCTTGAGCCCATGGGCACGCCCCACGTGCTGAAGGCGCTCAAGGACGAGTGGAACTACGAGCCGTCGTTTTTCATCGCCGGGGAACGCACCGGCGAGAAGGGCACCGAGCTCTGGGGCGAGGTCTGCACCCAGAACCGCGGCGTGCTGCGCTTCGAGCTCATCGCCCGCGGCACCAGGGGCCACAGCGGCCTGGGGGGCGGCACGGATCTCACCGAGCGCCTGCTCGCGGCTCGGGAGGCCCTGCGCGAGCTCTTCGCGAAACACCTCACCCTGAAAGCCGCCGACGGCTGGCAGTCCCTGGCCCGCTTCGCCTACATCCAGGTGGGCACCCCGGGCATCTACAACATCACGCCGGACCGCGGTTCCCTGGGCGTGGAGATCCGCGCCATCCCGCAGGATGACGTCTCCACCATGCGCGCGGAAATCGAGGCCCTGGCCGCCGAGCGGGAACTGGAGTTCAAGCCCTCCGCCTGGGAGCCGGGCGTGGCCTGCGATCCCGAGAACCCCTACCTCCAGGCACTCCTCGCGGGCATCACGGCCGCCGGCGGCGATGTGCGCCTGGGCCGCAAAGGCGCCGGCACCTCCGCCCGCTTCGCCCCTGGAGGGCAGGCCGTGGTGTGGGGCCAGACCGGCATCGGCCCCCACGCCGCCGGCGAGCGCCACTACATCCCCAGCGTGGATCCCTACTACCGGGCGCTGGAGGCGTTCGCGGCCCGGCTCAAGGCCTGACTTGAGGTAACCGCCTCATCCTTGCCAGAAATCACTGTCAAGACAGGCACACCTGGGTCATGCTCATGACTGGGTTCCAGGACGGCGCGATCTGAATCGTCCGGGCACCCGGGAGATCACCTCGATGGGTTGCACCTTGAGCCAGCCAGCGGCGGCCTGCATGGGCTTGGATGGGGACCGCCCCGCGCGGCGGGGGACGACGGCCCGCCTCGGGGACATCCTCACGCGGGACGGCCTGATTGTCGTGTGCAGCTGGTGCCGAAAGGCCCGGACTGAATCCGGCCACTGGGCTGACGTGGCGCCCAGCCTGCTGGATCACCCAGGGGCGAGCCTCACCCACGGCGCATGCCCAGACTGCGCCCGCCGGCTTCTCGAAGGACGGCACGACGCGGCCTGAGCCAAAGCCCAGGCCGCGGGCGCTCAGAAATCCTGATTCTCGGTGATGCGCGTCCCGTCCTTCTCGAACGCCACCAGGAACCGCGCGATGCGCCGCTCGGCCTCGGCGAGGTTCTCCACGCCGAGGTTGAGGTTCAGCAGGTCCACGTACCAGGGCGCCTTGATGCCGCTCTGGACGTAGGTCTGCACGATGGCCCGGGCGATGGGCAGGGTGGTGTCCTTGGAGTCGTCGTGGACGTCGCGGTTGCTCGCTTTCCGCAGCTTGGCGTATTCCTCCTCCAGCAGGCGGGCGAAAAGGGCCGGCGTGAAGGCATCGCCCGCGGCGCAGCCGGTCTCCGCATCGGCCTCGGTGAGCCGGGCGCCCTTGTGGATCCACTCCCACAGGATGGACAGGCGGATCTCGCCGGTGGCCATGTCCTCCATGAGGTAGAGCACATCGTCGTTGCCGAAGAAATCCGCGGGCTTCAGCGCCGCCGCCTGGAAGCCGCGCAGGAAGGCGTTGCCGTACTGCAGGGCCACGGAGAGCAGGTCGCGGGCCCCGACGATGGTGCGGGGGGCCGGTTCCAGCTGCATGAGTCCCGCCGCGTCTTCAGGCGTGTAGGTGAGCGCCGGGAAGGCGCGCCCCACCTGGTTGGCCTGGCCCACCTTCTCCCACACCGGGCGCACGATGTGCACCATCTTCCAGTGGGCCACCCACTTGCCCGAAGCCCCCTCGCGCTGCTCGCGCTCAGCGCCGGCCACGGCCTTCTTCATGCTCGCGGCCACGCCGGCTTCGGAGCCCACGGGGATGTTCGGCTCCATGCCGCCCTGCCAGAGGGCGAAGCGGCCGTTCCGGTCCGGCGTGTTCATGGCGCGGCGCACGCGGTCCTCGTAGGTGCGCATGTAGCCGTAGGTCATGGTGATGGCCTGGATGTTGGGGTTCACGAAATCCGGATCCCAGGCCAGCGCGTCGGAGACGCTGTTGATGTAGTCCCAGCGGCCCGTGTTGAAGCCCACGAAATGGGGCGACAGGGCGGCGCGGATCTCCATGAGTTGGAAGCACTGCTCGATCTGCTCCACCAGCACGTAGCACTTGATGGTGCCCACCGGCAGGCCCAGGTGCGTCTCCAGGGCCAGGATGAAGCTGTTGAAGCAGGCGGCGTCCTCGGCGGTCTGGGTCTTCGGCAGGTACAGCACGATGCTGCGACCCGCGGCGCGGAGGCGCTCGTGGTTGTTCACCACGAAGAGCACCATGTCGGCGATGGAGGCGGAGAATCCGTGGCCGTCCAGGCGGATGTGCCGGTCATCCAGGTGCAGGCCCCGCACCCGGTAGATCACGGTGGTGAAGTCCAGCTGCTGGCGCCAGTCGGCGATGATGGGTCGGCCGAAAAAGCCTTCCGCCCAGCGGTTCATCTCGCGGGCGACTTCTTCGGCCACCTCGAGAAACAGTGGATCCCGTTGAATGGCCAGCTTGAGGTTGCGGTGGTTGTCCAGGGACATGGTGTCCACCTGGCCCAGGGCATCCTCGCCGTCGAACATCCAGCCGTCCGCCCCGGAGAGCAGGGCGTAGGCCACGTTACGGATGCCCGAGCGAACGTCGGAGCGCGGCTTGGTGGCGGGCCCCGTGCCCTGGATCCACTGGCGCTGAAGGTCCGGCGGGATGACGGCCCCGTCGAAGTTGCCGGCGCGGGCGTCGGCCACGGTGATCTGGGTGCCGGGAATGAGGGACGCGGGATCCAGGAAGGCGATGCGCTCGTGGTTCTCCGCACGGCGCTTCCGGCGGGCCGTGCGCAGGGCCATGAGCTCGCGGCGCCGCGCGTCGAGGGGCGCGAGGGCTTCCAGGGCGCGGAGGGCCTCCGGCGTGTAGACGTCCGGGTAGGCCACCAGGATCCCCGACCGGAATTCGAGGGACATCGTCATCACCAACCTCCGCGTGCGGCATTCAGGGGAATGCCACCATTGTTTCGGGAATTCACTGTAGGAACATGCCTACCTTCAGTAGGCGGCACACCCGGGCAGCGGCGGCTTCAATCAAGGCCGATCCCTGGGCCATGCAGACCTCCAGGGTCATGGGCTGGGGCACCACCGAGGCCAGGGCATCGATGCCGTGGGCCAGCACCTCGTCCGCGCCTTCCCCGAGCCCCCCCGAGAGGCAGACCACGGGGACCCCGTGGCGCCGCGCCACGGCCGCGACGCCCACGGGGGCCTTGCCCATGGCGGTCTGGGCATCGGTGCGGCCCTCTCCGGTGAGGACCAGGTCGGCCGTCTGGACCCTGGCCTCGAAACCCGTGGTCTCCAGGACGATGGCCACGCCAGGCCGGAGGCTCGCCGGCGTGAAGAAGAGCAGCCCCGCGCCCAG
>JAFJUR010000186.1 GCA_017859995.1 Holophagaceae bacterium
CGGCCTCGCGGCCGAGGTTCTCGCGGATGGCGATGAACTCCATCTCGGGCGTGACGATGCCCTGCTTGGCGTAGTGCATCTGGCTCACGTTGCGGCCGGACTTGGCGCGCAGGGGCATGCGGTCGGCATGGAAGCGGATGGCGTCCAGGTCCTTGTCCCGCTCCCGCAGCTTGCGGTAGAGGCTGGTGGCGCCGGGCAGCTCCTCCACATCGTTCCGCCCCAGAATCCAGTCCTGACGAAGGGGTTTCAGGCCCTTGGCCACGTCAATGACCACCTCGGGGTCGGTGTAGGGGCCGGAGGTATCGTAGAGCCGCACGGGCTCGTTCTCCGTGAGGCGGTCCTGGAAGTCGCGGGTAGGCTGCAGCTGGATTTCCCGAAAGGGAACCCGGACCCCCGGCTGGGCGCCGGCCACGTGGATCTTCCTCGAGGCGGGGAAGGGCTGGAGGCAGGCGGCCAGGGCCGAACCGTCCACGGGGGCCGAACCGGATTGCATGGTCATGGAAACTCCGGACTTGATGGAGGATTGATCCTCGAATTAGGAAGTTTATCGCGAGGGGGAACCCGAGACGAATTCAAAGATTGCCGACAAACCGCCGATACAGGGGTCACGGAGTCCCACCCATGCAGGACAACCCCCAGCAGAACCAAGCCATCCCGGATCAGCTCATGCAGATCGCCCAGGAGCAAGAGGGCGGGGCGGAGCGGGTCCTCGGCCAGATCGAGGTCGTCCAGCACAGCTTCGAGGAGATCCAGAACCTCGCCAAGGAGTGCCAGGACATCCTCCGGACCCTGGTGCCGCCCTCAAGCGAGCTGGAGACGCTGACTGCCAAGCTCGAGGAGATCGGCTTCCACGCGGATAACGGGGCCTACAACATCCAAGGCGCCTTCGATCTCTACCAGTACCAGGACGTGGTCCGGCAGAAGCTGGAGCGGGTGGGCCGGAGCCTCATCGAAGTCTCCCACTACGTGTTGGCCCGCCTCCAGCCCACCGAGGAGCACCTGCCCAAGATGGCGCCCTCGGGCCGGGACATCCTGCACCGGGAGCCCCAGATGGCCGATGTCACCAAGGCCGACGCCGATGCCGTGGTGGCCGAGTTTTTCGCCAAGGCCCTCAAGGAGAAGGCCGCCAAGAAAGCCGAAGCCTAAGGCTTTCGCGTGGATAGATGCGATAATCAGATCCCTGGAGGGATCATGCCCCGTCGCATGTTCATCATCAGCAGCCTGGCCATGAGCCTGGTGGCCTCGGCCCAGCCCCAGGACGACCCCGTGATGCGGGCCCGTGCCCAGCGGGCCGCGGCCCAGGGCCCCTCCGAGGGCGACCTGCCTCCGGTGCCTCGCGGCATCGTGGAGCCGCCCCCCTTGCCGCCTCCGGAAGCCCATGTGAAAGACACCCGCAGAGGGCGCCGGACCAAGGGGAAGGCGAAGAAAGGCAAGGGCGCCAAGAAGGCCAAGGCGAGGCCTGCCGCCAAAGGGAAGGGCAAGTGAGAATCGGAGTCCTCACCTCCGGCGGGGACGCTCCTGGCATGAACGCGGCCATCCGCGCCACCGTGCGACAAGCCGATGCCCTGGGCCACGAAGTGTGGGGTATCCACCGCGGCTACCAGGGCCTCCTGGACGCGGACTGGTCGTACATGCCAAGCCGGGCTTGCGCCAACATCCTTCAGCGGGGCGGCACCATCCTCCACACAGCCCGATGCGTCGAGTTCCATGACGCCGCCCGGCGCGCCGAGGCCGCCACAAAGATGCGGGATGCCGGCATCGAGGCGCTGGTCGTCATCGGCGGGGACGGGAGCTTCCGCGCGGCCGAGGCCTTGCAGCGGGAGCACGGCGTGGCTTGCGCGGGCATTCCGGGCACCATCGACAACGACCTGCCCGGCACCGAGCGGACCCTCGGATTCGACACGGCCCTGAACACCGCCGTGGAGGCCATCGACCGCATCCGCGACACCGCTTCCAGCCACGGCCGGCTGTTCCTCGTCGAAGTCATGGGGCGCAGCTCCGGCATGCTGGCGGTGCACACCGCGCTGGCCTGCGGCGCCGAGGCGGTGCTCTACCCTGAATCGCCGGACGACAGCTACGAGGCTCTGGTCTCGCGCCTGAACACCAACTGGCTGCGGGGCAAGCGGAGCTCCATCGTGGTGGTGGCCGAGGGCGACACCGTGGGGCGCGCCATGGCGGTGGGCGAGCGCCTGAAGCGCGACCATGCCCTGGACCTGCGGGTGGTGGTCCTGGGGCATGTACAGCGGGGCGGCAGCCCCTCGGCGCTGGACCGCATCTGGGGCAGCCGCTGGGGCGCCGAGGCCGTGCGCCGCCTGGATCGCGGCGAGCGGGGCTTCTACCTTGGCGAGGTGGCCGGGGCCCTGGTGGCTCAGCCGCTGTCACGGATCCTCGAACCCCAGCCCGTGCCTCCGGGGGACTTGGGCCGCCTGGTGGCCATCCTGGCCCGGTAGCACACGCGCCGGTTGTGAGGAACAACCGGGTCGTGGTCTCCTTGAAGGCTGGCAAGGCGATGTGGAGGTCGGTGATGTCGGAAAACCCTAAGGATTCCCTGGTGGCGGTGGTGATGGCCGGCGGCCGGGGCACCCGCTTCTGGCCCCGCAGCCGAAATGCCCGCCCCAAGCAGTTCCTGGCCATCGTGGGCACCGAGACCCTCCTGCACCAGACCGTGCGCCGGCTGGACGGCCACGTGGCCCCCGACCGCATCTTCGTGGTGACCACGGAGGATCTGGCCGCCGAGACGCGGCGCATGCTGCCCGAGCTTCCGCCGGAGAACGTCATCGTCGAACCCGAGGGCCGCAACACCGCGCCCTGCCTGGCCCTGGCCTTGGTCGAAATCGAGAAGAAGTTCCCCCACGGCGTCATGGCCGTGCTGTCTGCGGATCACTGGATCGGCGACCGGGAGCTCTTCCTGGAGGACCTCGACCTCGCGGTGAAGCACGCGGCCTGGGAGCGGGAGCTGGTCACCTTCGGCATCCGTCCGACGTATCCCGAGACCGGCTACGGCTACATCGAATCGGAGGGCCACGGCCCCGTGCTGAAGGTGAAGGCCTTCCGCGAGAAGCCGCCCGTGGAGGTGGCCGTGCAGTACCTGGAATCCGGCCGCCACTTCTGGAACGCCGGCATGTTCGTGTGGACCCTGGCGGATTTCCGGGAAGGCCTGCACAAACACGCCCCGGAGGTGCTGGCGCCCCTCGACGCGTGGGTGAAGACCGGCGCGAAGCCCGAGGCGCTCGCGGCGGCCTACCGCCAGCTGCCCAAGGTGGCCATCGACGTGGCCCTCATGGAGAAGGCGGCCACGGTGGCGGTGGTGCCCACGCGGTTCCGCTGGTCCGACGTGGGCAGCTGGCCCGCCGCCATCGAGTTCCAGGAGACCGATTCCGAAGGCAACGTCAGCCAGGGCGAGACGCTTCTGCTGGATACGCGGAACAGTGCCTTCTTCGGCGGCAAGCGCCTCATCGCCGCCAGTGGCGTGGATGACCTCATCGTGGTGGATGCCGACGACGCCCTGCTCATCTGCCGCCGCGACCGCGCCCAGACCGTCAAGCAGATCGTCGAGCGGCTCAAGGCCGAAGGCCGCGAAGACCTCCTCTAATCCGAACCGGGGACACACCATGAATCGACCCGAAACGCTGCACGTCGACAAGCCCTGGGGCTCCTTCGACCAGTACGCCCTCAACACGCCCTGCACGGTGAAGATCCTCACCTGCAATCCGGGCCAGAAGCTGAGCCTGCAGCGCCACACCCATCGCGGCGAACTGTGGGTGGCGCTGGATCCTGGCGTGGTGGTGGACCGGGATGGCGAAGAACTGCGTCCCGCGGTGGGCGACCAGATCTGGCTGCCCCAGGGCAGCACCCACCGCCTGCGGTGCGACGCCGCCACGCCCGGCCCCGTCCGGGTGCTCGAGGTGAGCCTCGGCGTCTTCGACGAGGCGGACATCGAGCGACTGCAGGACGACTACGGACGCCGCTGATGCGGCCCGTCCTCCTTCTGTTCGCGGCCGTTCCGATCCTGGCGCAGGAGGAGCCCGCACCAACCGCGCCCGTGGAGGTGATGGCCCCCAGCGGCGAGGAGCTGCTCGCCCGGGTGGATCGCCTCCGCCATCCCTGGCCGTCCTTCACGGTGGAGCTCACCGTGAAGGATGCCAACACCGCCGGCCAGCGGTGGAAGGTCTCGGCCCGGGACAACGGCGATGCGCGGCTGGACGGCCTCTCGGACAAGGAGAAGGGCCGGTCCGTGCTCATGCTCGGCGATCAGATGTGGCTGCTGCTGCCGGGCACCCGGCGTCCGCTGAAGGTCACGCCGCAGCAGCGGATGATGGGCTCCGCCGCGGGTGGCGACGTGGCCCGCACCCGCTTCCGCCAGGACTACGCGGTGCAGAAGGTGGCCGAGGACAGCCTGGCGGGGCAGGCCTGCTGGCGGCTTGACCTGTCGGCGCGATCCGCGGCGACGAGCGCGCGCACCGTCCGGCTGTGGGTGGCCCGGGATCGGCAGATTCCCCTGCGGGCCGACTTCCATCTGGCCTCGGGCAAGCTGGCGCGCACGGCCCTGTTCGGGCCGCCGGTCCAGGCGCTCGGTCAGCCGGTGCTCTCGCGGATGGAGCTGGTCGAACCCGGCGGCCACAAGGTGGAGCTCGCCTTCGGCGGCTGGGTGAAGGGCGGGGTGGATCCGGGGCGTTTCGACCTCCCGGCAACCCGCTGAGCAGATCCCGGCCGATCCAGATCGGACAGGGGTGGTAGACTCGCAGGCGAGGTGCCCGCAAGGGCTTCCCGCCACCAACCGTCCCACCTATCGACACCAGTTCCGATCCGGAACTCCCGCTTCAACGCCCCACCACACGAAACCCCGCCAACCAAACCCTCACGAAGCGCCCGCACCTCCGGGCGCTTCTTTGTTGTCCGGGGGTTCCGCGCTGCGCGCACACCCCCGGAGCCCCCGCGCGAAAGCCCGGCGGAGCCGCGCTTTCGCATGTCTCCAGATTCCGGCGTTGAGGCTCGGTTCGGGCGCGCACACCCCCGGAGCCCCCGCGCGAAAGCCCGGCGGAGCCGCGCTTTCGCTTGTCTCCAGATTCCGGCGTTGAGGCTCGGTTCGGGCGCGCACACCCCCGGAGCCCCCGCGCGAAAGCTTGGCGGAGCCGCGCTTTTGCTTGTCTCCAGATTCCGGCGTTGAGGCTCGGTTCGGG
>JAFJUR010000072.1 GCA_017859995.1 Holophagaceae bacterium
GAAGGAGACCTGGTTGATCTCCAGGCGGTTGGCGATGCGGCCGTCCTTGTAGGTCCAGTGGCTGGCGATGCCGGCCTCGGCGTGGAGGTGCATCTCCTCGGTGCGGATCTGCACCTCGAAGAGGTCGCCGGAATTCATGAGCACCGTGGTGTGGATGCTCTGGTAGCCGTTCTCCTTGGGCAGGCTGATGTAGTCCTTGAACTTGCCGGGCACGGGCTTGTAGAGGCCGTGCACCAGGCCCAGGGCCGTGTAGCAGCTGGCGCGGTCGGGGCAGATGATGCGGTAGGCCAGCCAGTCGTGGATGTCCTCGAAGCCCTTAGCCTGCGCGCCCATCTTCTTCCAGATGCCGTAGAGGTGCTTGATGCGGCCGTAGACCTGGGCCGAGATGCCCTGCTGGCGCAGGATGGCCTCGATCGAACCGTGGATCTCGTGGATGGTGGCCGTGAGCTTGGCGCGCTTGCGCTCCACGGCGTTCTTCAGCTCGGTGTACTGCTCGGGCTCCAGCTGCCGGAAGGCCAGGTCCTCCAGCTCGAGGCGCACCAGGCCCATGCCCAGGCGGTTGGCCAGGGGGGCGTAGAGCTCCAGCGTCTCCCGAGAGATGCGGCGGCGCTTCTCCTCTTCCATCACGCCCAGGGTCTTCATGTTGTGCAGCCGGTCCGCCAGCTTCACCAGCAGCACCCGCACGTCCTTGCCCATGGCCACCAGCAGCTTGCGGACATTCTCGGCGTTGAGCAGGTGCTTGTCCGTGAAGGCCAGCTTGCTCATCTTGGTGAGCCCGTCCACGATCTCGGCGATCTCCTCCCCGAACTGGGCCTTCACCTGGCCCTGGGTCATCAGGGTGTCTTCCACCACGTCGTGCAGCATGCCGCAGGCCACGCTCACCGCGTCCAGCCGCCAGTCCGCCAGGCTCTGGGCCACCGACAGGGGATGGAAGAAGTAGGGTTCGCCGCTCTTCCGCACCTGGGTGGCGTGCATGTCCCGGCCCACCACGAAGGCCCGGTAGAGCAGGGCGATGTCGCCGTTGGGATGGTGCCGAAGGAAGGCGGCCTTCACCCGCTCGAAGGATCCCTCCAGGGTCAGGCAGGCCTCCGTGCCGCAGGCCGAGCCTTCCCCCTCGCGGAGGACGGGCTCCGGGGCTTTCCCAGGTACGGCCATGGTTGAGTGTCGCGCAGGCGCTGGCTAGACGCCAGACGGAAGTGAGGGCGTCACACACGATACCGCCCTGGGACTGGCCGGCGGGGCCCGTCCGCCGGGCCCTACTTCCGGAATTCGCTGATCACGTAGTCCCGGGCCCTCGGCTGCTGGTGGCAATGGAAGCAGGCGCTGCGCTGCTCGGCGGAGAGCAGGTCGTGCTCCCAGTCATCGCCTTTATAGCGGGCGAACCACCAGCCACCGGTGGCTGCATACCCCTTGCCGCCCTTCACCATCACGTCCACCCGGCGCCGGGGCCCCTCCAGAGAGAGCCCATTCTTCTCGCGGATCTCGAGCAGATCGAACACCAGTGCCGCGCCCTCCAGGAACTGGCCGGTCTTCAGCCCCTCCACGGCCTTGTCGTTCGCATACACATGGTGGAGGCCCCCCTGCGTGTCAAAGGCAGGGAAATCCGGTCCCACCAGGGCGCTCTTGACGTGGGTCCAGCTCCGGTAATCCCTCGGGAACTGCCCGGGGACCGCGTTCTTGCCGGGGAGGGCGGGTTCCGTGGCCAGGGCGGCGCCGGTCGCGATCAGGGAGAGGCAGAGGGCACGGAAGGTCGTCATGGGAGGCTCCTGAGGGTGGATGGGCTGCGCCTGCACCATAAACAGGACGGTCTGCACCCTGGGCCCGAGGTGACGCGAACCCCTTCGAGGCAGGTGCGAAGGCCCTCCTCTGGGCCGTGGATTTTGCATTCCGATCCAGGGGTGCCCCACACTCAAGCCATGCCGCGCCGCGCCTCCTCCGACGATGCCTCCTCCTACAAGGGCTGGACGCGCCCGGGACCGACACCGCCCGGCGGCGTGGCGGTCGAGCCGGGCGAGACCCTGGACGGCCTCTGCGGCCGCTGGCGCATCTTCCAGCTGGAGAAGGGCAACCGCTTCAGCGTGGACGACCTCGTCACCGCCTGGTACGGCACCACCTGGTGCCCGCGGGCGGACCGCATCGCCGACCTGGGCTCCGGCATTGGCAGCGTCGCCCTGCTGGCGGCCTGGCGCTGCCCCGGGGCCATCGTCCACACGGTGGAGGCCCAGGAGCAGAGCTTCCGCCTCGCGCAGAAGAGCATCCGCTACAACGGCCAGGAGTCTCGGGTCTTCCCGCGCCTCGGCGACCTGCGCGATCCGGGCCTCTTCGACGGCGAGGCCCCCTTCGACCTCGTGCTGGGGACGCCGCCCTACTGGCCCGAGGGCCACCGCCTGCCGGCCGCCCATCCCCAGTCCGTGCCGGCCCGCCTCGAGGTGCGCGGCAGCATCGCCGACTACGCCCAGGCCGCGGCCCGCCTCCTGGCCCCCGGCGGCTGCTTCGCCTGCGTGTTCCCCAACGACCAGCGCGACCGCGCCCTGGCGGCCCTGGCGGCGGCGGACCTCCTCTGCCTCCACCGCCGCGAAGTTGTCTTCAAGGACGGCGAGCCCTATGGCCTCGATGTCTTCGCCGCCGCCCGCCGCCAGGATCTCCCCGAGGATTTCGCCACCCGCGCCCAGTGCCCCGAGGTGGAGCCCCCCGTCCTCATCCGCCGCGCCGACGGCACCGTCGACCCCGCCATCGCCCGCATCCGGCTCGCCGTGGGGTTCCCGCCGGGCGTGTGACGTTCCAAACTGGGGAGTCCCTGGTCATCCACCGATAACATCCTTGAGGGCCGTGTCATGGATCGAGGCAGTTTCCTGGGTGTGTTGCTGGGGTTCGCGCTGTTGGCGGTGGCCATTGGGCTGGGGCCGAATCCGAGGATCTTCTTTCATCCGGCCAGCACGATCGTGGTGGTGGGCGGGGTGATCGCGGCGACGCTGATCCGCTTCCCGCTGGAGCACGTGAGCTACGCGTTTTCCATCGCCTCGCGGGCCTTCTTCACGCGGACGCCCGAAACGCAGATGCTGGTGAATCAGATCGTGGGCCTGTCCCAGCGGGCGCGCCGCGAGGGGCTGCTCAACATGGAGAAGTCCATGGACGTGGAGGGCTTCCTGGCGAAGGGACTCCGCATGGTGGTGGACCGGGCGGAGCGGGACCACATCCATGGCGTGCTTGCCCAGGAGCTGCGCGCCACCCAGGATCGCCATCACCAGGGCCAGGAGATCTTCCGCTTCATCGCGCTGAGCGCGCCCTCCTTCGGCATGGTGGGCACCCTCATCGGCATGGTGCAGCTCTTCGCGAGCATCAAGGATCCCTCCAGCATCGGCGGGGCCATGGCGCTGTCGCTGCTCTCCACGCTCTATGGCGCGGTCATCGCCTACCTGCTGGCCATCCCCATCGCCGGCAAGCTGGAGCTGCGCAGCCGGGAGGAACTGCAGCTCAAGCAGATCATGATGGAGGGCGTGCTGGGCATCCAGGCTGAGATGCACCCCACGGCCCTGGAGGCGCAGCTCACGGCCTTCCTCGCGCCCCGGGAGCGGGGCGAGGACCGGCGGGCCCGTGGCTAGCAGCCCCCAGCCCATGCGCTTCGCCCGCCGCAAGGCGGACCTGGAGTCGCTCTGGCTCGTGACCTTCGCGGACCTGATGGTGCAGCTCATGGCCTTCTTCGCGCTGCTCTACTCGTTCTCCGTGGCGGACCAGGGCAAGCTGCAGCAGGCCGTCACCAGCATCCAGAAGGCCCTCGGCGTGAAGACTCCGCTCGGGGCGGCCACGGCGGGGGATGGCATCCTGCCGGGGTCCACGGGCCTGGATCCCGCCAAGGCCACAGATCTGGAAAAACTGCTGAGCGCCGCCCAGGCCAGCGACGGGCCGGACAAGGGCACGCGCCTGCGCTTCGTGAGCTTCCGGGGGGCCCTGATTTTCCAGGAGGGCAGCGCGGTGCTGACCCCCGGGTCCGACGTGCTGCTGGTGCGGCTCTCCACGCTGGCCAATCGGTACGAAGGCTTCACGTTGGTCTGCGAAGGCCACGCGGCGCCAGGCGAACGGAGCCGAACCGGCGGGGACGCCCTCGACCTCAGCTCCCAACGGGCCCTCACGGCCCAGCGCTACCTGGCGGGGGTGGGCGTGCCGGTGGCCCGGCTCACGTCTGAAGCCCGGGGCGACAGCCAGCCCGAGGGGGACGGCAGCTCGCCCGAGGGCCGCGCGCTGCAGCGCCGGGTGACCTTCCGGTTCCAGCGGGTGGCGGAGCGCTGACCGGCCCTGGATCGGTCGCCAGGTCGGTCGCCAGATTGGCCGCCAGGTCGAAGGCGGGGCTGGCGAGGCTGGGGCCGCCCGGCGGAATACAGACCATCCCGGCCGCGAAGTAGGGTTTTCCCCCACTGCCTCCGGGCCGCCGGGAACGGAAAATCTCCCCATGCCGAATCCACGCCCGCCAGCCCCCATCGCCGCCGACGCCGACCTGGTCGGGAGCCGCTGCCTGGGCTGCCGCCACCTGCTGGATCTGGTGGAGGGCACCTGCCTGGCCTTCCCGGACCGGATCCCGCTGGACATTCTGCAGGACCGCGTCCGCCACGACCGGCCCATTCCCGGGGACCATGGGCTCCGCTTCGAACCGGCCCGGGAACGCCCGCGGAGGCCGCGATGATGGAGGCCGCCTGGGACCCCCAGCCGGAGACGGGGATCGATGTGATCGACGCCCAGCACCGCACCCTCCTCGACATGATGAACGACCTCGCCGAGGCGTTCCGGGCCGGGCGGGCGGCGGATCAGGCCCGGGAGTGCCTGGCCCTCCTCGCCCAGCACGGCGGGGAGCACTTCCAGACCGAGGAGCGGTTCATGTGGGCCATGGGGGATCCGGACCTGGCCGCCCACCGGGTGGAGCACGCGCAGCTGACCCAGCGGCTCCAGGAGCTGCGGGCGCGCCAGGGCCGGGGCTACCTGGTGACGGCGGAGCTGGCGACGCTGGTGGCCGATTGGCGCCAGCACCACCTCCACGGGGCGGACCAGGCCTTCCTCCGGTTCACGAAGACCGTCTTTCGGGGCTGACCTACTGGAAGCGGAGGTCGGACTGGGCCAGCGCGTAGGCGAAGGTGGCCAGCGCGGCGGCGTTGTGGGCCAGGTCGTCCTTTTCCACCTTGTCGAAGGTGTCGGCGTGGGTGTGGTGCACGTCGAAGTAGTGGGTGGCCGCGTGGCCCACCCCAATGCCGGGCACGCCTTCAGCCACCATGGGGCTCACGTCCGCGCCGGAGCCGCCGAGGCGCAGGTCCACCGTGCCGAAGGGCGCCAGGGCGGGACCGAAGGTCTTGAGCGCGCCCAGGGCCGTGGCCTTGGCCTCCGGGGCGGCCTTGCGCAAGTCGAGGCTGAAGGCCTTGATGCGCTCGCTGCCGGAATCCGTCTCCAGCGCCGCGACGATGTTCCCGAGCTCGGCGCGGTGGGCCTCGCAGTAGGCCTTGCCGCCGCGCAGGCCGTTCTCCTCGTTGGTCCAGAGCACCACGCGGATGGTGCGGCGGGTCGTGAGCCCGAGGGTCTTGAGCAGGCGCGCCGCCTCCATGGCGATCACCGTGCCCGCGCCATCGTCCTGGGCGCCCTGGCCCACGTCCCAGCTGTCCAGGTGGCCGCTGAGGATGACCACCTCCTCAGGCTTCTCGGTGCCGCGCAGCTCGGCCACCACGTTCGCGGAAGGCGCATCCGGCAGGGTCTGCGCGCCCATCTCGAGCTTCATGCGGATGCGCTCGCCGCGATCCTGCATGCGGCGCATCTGCGTGGCGGCCTCGATGGTGATGGCCGCCGTGGGGATCTTCGGGGCGGCGGGGTCGTATTCCATGACGCCGGTGTGCGGCGTGTCGAGGCTCACGGGGCCCACGGAGCGCACCAGGGCGGCCACGGCGCCGGCCTTCGCGGCCCGCGCCGCGCCGTCGTGGCGGTAGACCACCGTGTGGCCGTAGCCCTTGAAGGGCACGTCGTAGACCACGATCCTGCCCTTGGCGGCCGCGCCCAGGCGGTCGAGCTCGTCGAAGGAGCCCACCACCACCACGTCGGCGGTGAGCCCGCCCTCGGGGGTACCCACGCTGCCGCCGAGGCCCAGGATGTTCAGCCTGTGAGGCGTGGGCAGCAGCAGCTCCGCCGCCTCGTGGCCCCGCACCCAATGGGGCACCATCACGGGTTCGGCGTGGACGTTCGTCAGGCCCGCGGCCTGTAGGCGCGCCTGAGCCCAGGCGATGGCCTGGTCCAGCTGGGGCGACCCGGAAAGCCGGGGCCCGACGCGATCGCAGAGCCAGGCCAGGTCCTGGTAGGCGCCATGGGTACGGAAGGCCTCCTTCTGCAGCCGTCCGGCGGTTTCGCGCAGGGCTTCAGGGGCGGGCTGGGCGCCCAGGCAGGCGGCGGCGAGGCAGAGGAGAAGGCGGCGGCTTGGGAACATGCCTCATCTTACTTGGTGTCCGCGACGGCCATCAGGGTTTTTTGGTCGAGGTCTCAACACGGGCTTCCGCGTGGGCCCCGATCTGGGCGCGGACCGCCTTCATGAGGGCGTTGGGGATGGGCACGCTCAGGTTGTACTGCTGGATCAGCCAGCGTTCCTTGTCGCGGGTGAGCACGCCGCTGCCCCGGGCGGGGCCGAGGTTCGGCGTGTCGAGGTCCTCGTCGAACCAGGCGGTGCGGCCGTCCTTCGAGAAGGCCACCGCGCGGCGGGTGGCCCGGAAGCTCCAGGCCTTCCCCCGCTGGAAGATGGGATGGGCCCAGGCCTGGAAGGCCGCCTTGGTCCACCGCTCCGCCGGGTCCGTGCCCAGGAAGACCGCCCCCTCGGCCAGGTGGGCGAAGTAGCGGCCCTCGTCGGCCTGGGCCGCCGCCAGGTGCCAGTCGTCCAGGACCGCGGCCACGGCCTTTTCCGAAGGGGATTGGGCTGAGAGCGCGAGGGTGGCGCAGAGGATCAGGGCGTGGCGCATGGGAGGGCTCCGGGATCAGCCTACGTCAACTTCTCCCGGGGGTGGAGGCTCGGAGGGGCCGGGCCGCGCGGCTCTGGGCGTTCGTCCCGACAAGAACGCGGATGGCCCCGCTCAGCCGACTTCAGGTGCCAGGGAGGCGCTCCAATGGCCGTCACGCCTGCTCGACCTGCCCCACTTCCCGACCGTGGTTCGGCGGCCATGGCGAGGGCGGCTCATCCGAAGGGAACCGGCCATGGATCATGCTTTCGCGAGGAGATGCCTCCATCGACTGGGCTGGCTTTGCGCCGGCTGGACGGCGATGGCCCCGCTGATGGGCCTCGAGCCCCCCGACCATCCCGCGCCCATCCGGTTTGCGCCGGAGCTGCCCTGGCCCCCTGGGTCGCAGACCTCTCCGGCCTTCACGCCGGACGGCCGCACGGTGTTCTTCACGCAATCCAAGGGAGAGGCTCGCGCCATCATGGTGTCGCGCCTGCGGAATGGCCGCTGGTCGAAGCCGGACGTGGCTTCCTTCTCGGGACGCTGGCGAGACATCGAGCCGGCCATGGCGCCGGACGGATCCTACCTCGTCTTCATTTCCAACCGGCCAGCGACGCCCGAGGGAGAACCGCTCACGGGGTTCTGGGGCGGGGCCTCAAGGCCGGGAGCCGGCGGAAACCTATGGCGCGTGGACCGGGCGGGCGACGGATGGGGGGAACCCCGGCGATTGCCGGAGGTCGTGAACAGCCACTCGGCCATCTACTCGCCGGCGGTGGCCGCCAACGGCAACCTCTACTTCAACCAGCCGGATCCCGTGACGCGAAAGAGCCACATCTACGTGGCCCGGGCCGCGGCGGGGGGGTATCTGCCCGCCACGCCGCTGCCCATCAGCGATGGCAGCATCGGCGACTTCGACGCGGCCGTCGCTCCGGATGAATCGTTCCTGGTCTTTTCTTCGGGGCGTCCCCCCGCCGGCCCCGGCCAGGCGATCCTGTTCATCACCTACCGGCGCGGAGACCAGTGGACCCCGCCTCGGGCCCTTGAACCCACGGCGGAAGGCCTTGAAGCCCGGTTGAGTCCCGACCTGAAAACCCTCTACTACTCGCCGGAGTCACCCTCCGCCGGGACCGGCCTGCCGGACGGCGGCGTGGCTCCCAGCCGCATCTACCAGATGCCCCTGGAACGCCACCTTCAAAAGAAAGACCACTAGCCTGCGCCGCTCGATGGGTGGAAACCCCGGTCACCGCTTGTCCAGGGCCACCCGCACCCGCATCCGGCCGCTGGCGTCGGTCTCCAGCACTTCCCAGGACAGGGGGCCGCTGCGGCCCTTGGAGTTTTCGCCGGGACCCAGGTTGAAGGCGGCGTCGTCCAGCTCCCAGCGGCCGCAGGGGAAGCGCGGCTTCGGCGGTTCCGGGCTGCCGGGATGGGCGTCCACCACCCGCACGGGGCCCCTCGGCTCGCCGTAGCTGAGCAGACTGGGATCCACGCGCGCGACCACCAGGCCCGCATGCCCGGGCCCGAAGCGCCCGCCCACGCGGCCCCGCTCGAAGCCCCAGGGCTGGCGCACTTCCAGGCTGAAGAAGCGACCCTTCTTTCTCGGATCGGGCAGGGTGACCCACTGGGGATCGGCGCCAGGGGCCCTGGACGCGGGCGCGATCCAGCCTTCCCAGGTGCGGCCCTTCACGGCCAGGCGGGGCACGCCGCCACGGAAATACCCGCGGTACCAGAGCTCGGAACGCACCCAGGCGGTGGGGTGCGAGGGGCTGTAGCCCGTGTCCTCCACCCAGGGGCCCTCCTCGGGGTGGGAGCGGTCCCAGCCGCGGTACTGGCCCGCGTCCATGAGATCCCAGATGCCTGCGGTGAGGGGGTCGTCGCAGCCGAGGTAGAGGTCGTCGACCCGATGCTCGCCCATGGCGTGGAAGGCCTCGTGCACGATGTTGCCCAGGGGCACTTCCTCGGTCATGAAGAGCAGGGGCCAGCGCTGGGCCTTGCGCCAGGGCAGGGGCATGAGCAGGCTCACGGCCTTGAGGTGCGATTCGTCGGCGGTGAGCGACTGGGGCGCCCCCGGGGTGATGATCCACAGGTGGTCGGGCTTGCCATCGGGTCTGGCGGCGCCGGTGCGGTTGTCCACGCGGTCGCAGTCGGCCCAGGTCTCACCTTGCAGCCGCTCAAGCACCCAGCGGGCCATGGCCTCCTTGTGGTTGTCATGGCGCGGCGCGGGATGCTCGGCGCTGCGCAGCTTCAGGAACCGGCCTTCCACCAGCGAGAGGGCGCCCTTGCTCACTTCGTAGAGGTAGTTGGCGGCGCTGGCCACCCCGGGCCGGCGGGAGAAGAGCAGCTCGCGGAGGGCGCCGTCGGGCAGCTTGGAGGGCTCGTCGGTGAAATCGAGGCGGACGATGAAGACCGCCTCCCGGCGGAAGGCGGGCCCAGGCCGCAGGACGATGTCCCGGGGCCATTCCGCCGCCGGCACCAGGTCGCGGCGCCAGCCGTCCTTCTCGACGGCCAGGACAGCATCCCGGCTGTCGAGCTCCAGGCGGAACCGGCCGTCGGCGTCGGTGATCGCTTCGGGCAGGTCGTCTGCCGGAGAGACCCTGGGTTGCCGGTCGGGGTAGATGCGCACGCCGGCGAGGCCCTGGCGGCCATCGGTGACACGTCCCGCCACGGGTCCCGCGAGCAGGCTGGCGGCCAGCAGCCCCAGGCCCGCCGCGAGGGGGGGGAGCCTCATGCCTGGACGAGCTTCTGCAGATGGGCCAGCCGGGCCAGCAGGGCCACGCGGCGGCGGGTCTCCGGCGCCACGAGGGGCTTCTCGAGGGCGTCGGCCACGGGTTCCTGCAACCGCGACCAGGTCTCCAGTTCGCCGGGGCTGTGCAGGAGGAGGATGGGCATGTCGCGCAGTTCCTCGGATTCATGGATGGCCACGGCGAGGGTCTGGGCGCTGCCCTCAAGCAGTTCGGTGTCCAGGACCAGCACGTCGGGCCGGTGGGCCAGGATCTGCGCCCGGGCCTGGCCTTCGCCCTGGGCTTCGAGGAAGGTCGCCTGGTCCTTGCCGTAATGGTTCTGAACCTGGGCACGCACCAGGGAGCTGGCCGAGACCACCAGAACCTTGGGCCGGGCCGGGGCGGGGGTCCCCGCCCGAAGGGTCAGGGCGCGAATGCGGAGGTGGGTCTGCACCCGCACCTGCAGCAGCATGGTGTTGGCGGGCTTGCGCAGGAAGTCGTCGGCACCGGCGGCATAGCTGCGGTCCTTGGCGTCGCGGCTGAGGGCGGTGAGCACCATCACGGGCACGGCGGCCGTGGCGGGATCGGCCTTGATCATCTCGCAGGCCTTGAAACCGTCCATGGAGGGCATGACCGCGTCCATGATCACCAGGTCTGGGATGCCCGATTTCATGCGCTCCAGGGCCTCCTGGCCGTTGGACGCGGTGACGATGCGGTGGCCGAGCGGCTGAAGCTGGGCCTCGATCTGACGCCGCTGAAGGGCATTGTCCTCCACCATCAGGATGGTCATGGGGGACGTGAACTGGGACAAGCTGGCTCCTTGCACTCGTGATTCGAGGGTAAAGGGCCTATCGGTTTGGATCAACCCGAGGATGAAGATAGTGACTGGTAAAACTCCGCAGACAGCGGGCGATTCCAACGGTACAATGGCGGGTTCGAGGTTCCTCAGTGTCAGATCCCGCACTCATCCGCAATTTCTCCATCGTCGCCCATATTGATCATGGCAAGTCCACGCTGGCCGACCGCCTGCTTGAACTGACCAAGACCGTGGCTGGCCGCGACATGCAGGCCCAGATCCTGGACGACATGGACCTGGAGCGCGAGCGGGGCATCACCATCAAGGCCCACGCGGTGACGCTGAAATACCCCGCGGCCGACGGGAAGACCTACACCCTGAACCTCATCGACACCCCGGGCCACGTGGACTTCACCTACGAGGTGAGCCGCAGCCTGGCCGCCTGCGAGGGCGCCATCCTGGTGGTGGACGCCACCCAGGGCGTGGAGGCCCAGACCCTGGCGAACACCTACCTGGCCCTGGAGAACGGCCTGGAGGTCTTCCCGGTGCTGAACAAGACCGATCTGCCCAGCGCCGATCCCGAGCGGGTGCTGCACCAGATCGACACCGTCATCGGCCTGGTGGACACGGCCCACGCGGTGAACGTGAGCGCCAAGACCGGCCACAACTGCGACCAGGTGCTCGAGCAGATCGTGAAGTGCATCCCGGCGCCCGTGGGCGATCCCCACGCGCCCCTCCAGGCCCTGGTCTTCGACTGCTACTACGACGCGTACCGCGGCGTGGTGAACCTCATCCGCGTGGTGAACGGCACCCTGAAGGCCGGCGATCAGATCCGCTTCATGTCGACCGGCAGCGAGCACCGGGTGGATGAGATCGGCATCTTCGATCCCAAGATGGACAAGCAGGATTCGCTCTCCGTGGGCGAGGTGGGCTACCTCGTGGCGAACATCCGGCAGCTGGCCGACGTGAAGGTCGGCGACACGGTGACCCACGCGGTGACCCTCACCACCAAGCCCGCCACGGAGATGCTGAAGGGCTTCAAGGAGATCCAGCCCGTGGTCTTCGCGGGCATCTTCCCCACCTCCAGCGACGACTTCGAGAACCTGCGCAACGCCATGGACAAGCTGCGCCTCAACGACAGCAGCTTCACCTACGAGCCCGAGACTTCCACGGCGCTCGGATTTGGCTTCCGCTGCGGCTTCCTCGGCCTGCTGCACATGGAGATCGTGCAGGAGCGCCTGGAGCGCGAGTTCGACCTGGACCTCATCACCACGGCGCCCAGCGTGCGGTACCACGTGTTCCTCACCGACGGCTCCGAGACCTCGGTGGACAATCCCTCGAAGCTGCCGCCCCTGCAGAAGATCGCGAAGATCGACGAACCCATCATCGAGGCGACGATCCTCACCCGCACGGATTTCGTGGGCGGCCTCATCAAGCTCTGCGAGGAGCGCCGCGGCATCCAGCAGAAGCTGGAGTACGTGAGCCAGGACCGCGTGATGCTGGTCTACGAACTGCCCCTCAACGAGGTGGTGCTCGACTTCTACGACAAGCTGAAGTCCATCTCCAAGGGCTACGCCAGCTTCGATTACCACATGAAGCACTACCTCGAATCCGACCTGGTGAAGATGGACATCCTGGTGAACGGCGACGCGGTGGACGCGCTGTCCATCCTTGTGCACCGCAGCAAGAGCCAGAGCCTGGGCCTCGCCCTCTGCCAGAAGATGAAGGAAGTGATCCACCAGCAGCTGTTCGACGTGGCCATCCAGGCCGCCATCGGCAGCAAGATCATCGCCCGCACCAACGTGAAGGCCCGCCGCAAGGACGTGCTCGCCAAGTGCTACGGCGGCGACATCAGCCGGAAGAAGAAGCTGCTCAACAAGCAGAAGGAAGGCAACGACCGTGCGCGAAGCGCATGGCCCCGAAGGGGCGAGGCCCGGGATGGGCCGAGTCAAGTCCATCGGCAACGTGGAGATCCCGCAGGCCGAGGCTCAGCCGGGAACCCGGCGATCCTGAACGTGGACAGCCAGGGGCTGTTCGATGCTCAGAGGAAGGCGATCCACTGGCGGATCAGGTGTTCCAGGGGTGTCCGGCGCGCGAGGAGATCCTCCGCGCTGCGGAAAACCACCATGGCCCGATCCTTTCCCAGCCATCGCAGCAGGCCTTCGGGGTCCTGGACGGCCAGGCCGGAGGCCTCCCGCGCCTTGGCGCCGAGGTGGAGGATGAGGCCGATGCCCTCCTTCGTCCGCAGGTGGGTGGTGGCGAAGTATTCCCGGGTGCGGAAGCTCGGCGCGTTCCACTTGATGCCTTCGGCGATGGCCGGGTCTGCCTCCCGGATCACCCGGCGAAGGAGCTCGACGACCGCCTTGTGGGGATGGTCGAGGGCCGCCATGAATGCGTCCACCTCGGCGGTGGCGTTGGCGCCCCTCGGCGTTGCGGGTTTCGGAGGCGTCATGGCGGACCCTACCCCACCCGGTCGTCGTCCTTGATTTCGCCGGCCTCGATGAGGTTGGCGAGGAGGCGTTGCAGCTCGTCCTGGCCGATGATGCTGCGTCGCTGGAAAAGGCGGATGAGGCCGAGCACGAGGGTGCGGGTCTGGTAGGTCTCCAGGCGTCGCACGGTGTCGCCCAGGGTGCGGCTCGGCACGAAATTGGCGGCGAGCGGCGGCGGGGCAGCGGGCCGGGGGGTGGCCGCGGTCTCGAAGAGGCCGAAGGGATCGATGTTCACCGGCTGCGTCTGGGCGCCGGGCGAGTCGAAGAAGGGATCGGGGGGGAAGGCCGCAGGCGAGGCGGAGGGAGCCGGGGCGTGCATGGGCACCGGCACGGGGTCCAGGGAAAAGGTCACCGGGAGGGCGTCGTCCTGGTCGCTGTCCCGGCCCACTTCCACCGTGAGGGCGCCGGACGGGGCGTCCAGCCTGCGATACAGATCGGAGATGGCCTTGCGCAGGGCGCTGTGGGAGGCGACCACGGGCTGGATGTTCAGACCGGAGGCGAAACGGGCGCTGTCGACGGCATTCAGATCCGAGGGATCGGACATGGCCAGCACCAGCGACTTGGGTTCCCGGGTGGTGATGGGCAGCACCGTGAACTGCTCGGCCAGGCGGTGGGGCACGAGCTTCAGGACCTGGGCGGGCACGTCGATGTTGCGCACGTCCATCTGGGGCACGCCGGTCTGGTGGCTGAGGAAGTCCATGAGCACTTCCTCGGAGATGTAGCCGAGGGCCACCAGGTTGCTGCCCAGGCGGCCCCGGGCGATCTTCTGATGGGTGATGGCGCTCTGCAACTGGGCCGGCGTGATGAGTCCGCCCTCGACGAGCAGTTCCCCCAGCCTCTTGATCGGTTGCTGCATATCGGGTTCCTGGATCTTCCTGTGCTGCACAGAGGGTCATCTCCAAGGTAACTTTATTCAAGGCTTTTGTGCAGGCGGGGGGAGCATGACTTCCGAAGAACTCTGGCGGGCGACGCTGCACGACTTCAACAACCTGCTCGCCGGGTTGCAGGGGGTGCTCGACCTGAGCGACCCGCGGATGCCCTTCGACGCGCGGAACCGCGCGCGGCTGGAGTCGTCCATCGAGGACGGCAAGATGCTCATCGCCATGGGGCGGGCCCTGGCCCTGGGACGATTCCCCGATGCCGGCATGGCCTCCTGGCCCGAGTGGCGGAGCGGCCTGAATGAACGGCTGCAGCCCATCGCCACCCTGTTCCATTGCCCCGTCGAGCTGGTGGACGATGGCGCAGGCGAGGCCCCGTGGCCCGCGCCGCTGCTGCAGGACTGGGCCGCGGTGTTCACGCGGCAGATCCTCCCCTGGGCCGCCCCCGGCCCCCTCCTTCTGCAGGCGAGGGCCACCCCCGAGGCCTGGCTGCTCACCTGGGTCGGCGACGCGCCCCTGCCCACGGCGCTCCGGCCGGAGCCCTCGCCGGACGCCCCGAAAAACCTGCCGTCCTTCTGGCTCGTGGCCATGGCCCAGCGCCTGGGCCTGACCGTCAGCGAGGCGCCCGGCGGCCTGGTGGCGCGGATGGGGCGGCCATGCGCGTCCTGATCGTCGAGGACCAGGCCCGCGCCGCCCGGGAGCTGCAATCGGGGCTGGAGGCCTCCGGAATCGAGGCCCGGGTGGTGGCGAGCGCCGAGGAAGCCCTCCACCTGCTGGACGCCGAGGCCTTCGAGGCCCTGGTGGTGGATGTGATGCTGCCCGGCATGTCGGGGCTCACGCTGGTCCGCCGGCTCCGGGAGCACAACCGTCTCGTGCCCGCGGTCTTTCTCTCCGCCCGGGGCGGGCTGGAGGACCGCCTGCAGGGCCTGGAGGCGGGAGGGGACGACTACCTGGCCAAGCCCTACAGCATCCTGGAGGTGGTGGCCCGCCTGCGCTCCATCACGCGGCGGGCCCAAGCCTCGCCGGGCGCCCGCATCCACCACGTGGCCGACCTCGCCTGGGATCCGCAGACCCGGCGGATCAGCCGCTCCGGCACCCGCATCGACCTCACGCCCAAGGAATACGCGATCATGACCCTGCTCATCGAGCACACGGGCGAGGTGGTGTCCCGGGGCCAGATGGTGCAGGCGGTCTGGGGCATGGACTGCGCGGTGGATCCGAACGCGGTGGACGTGCAGATCCTCCGGCTCCGCCGGAAGGTGGACGGACCGTTCCCGGTGAAGCTCATCCACACCCTGCGCGGCGTGGGCCTGGTGCTGGAACCCCGCAACCTGGAACAGCACGGGGCCGGACAACATGGCTAAGGCCACGGTGAGGCCTCCCGTCCACAGCGGGAGCATCCTCCGCAAGCTCGAGGTCGGCTTCGCCCTCGCGGCGGTGGTCCTCACGGGACTGATGGCGCTGTTCATGGATCGCGCCCTCCACCGTTCCCTGGAGGCGGAGGACGCCCAGGTGATGGAGGGACAGGCCCGGGCCCTGCTCCAGCAGCTGGCCGAGGGCCGGCCCCTGTCGGATCCCGGCGACGCGCCCCGGCCCGAGAAGGCCTCCTGGCGGGTGATGGATCCTGCCGGGCGGATCCTCTCCCAGAGCCGCGACCTCGAAGGTGTTCCGCCGCTCCCCGCGACCGGCCCAGGCGAAGCGGCCCGGGAAGTCGAGACCGCGGGCGGACGGACGTATTCCGTGCTGACCCGGCCCTGGGCGCATGGAGAGGCCCGGGGCCTGTTCCAGCTGGTGCTGGACCGCAGCCACGAGGAGGCGCTGATCCAGGGCTTCCGGCGCACGCTGCTGCTCGCGGTGGTGGCGGCCCTGGCGGCGGCCACGCTCCTGGCCCGGGCCATCGCGCGCTGGGGCCTGGCCCCGCTCGGCGCGCTGATCCAGGAGGCGGGATCCATCAACGACCGGAACCTGGATCGCCGTCTCGCGGCGGAGAACTTCCCCCTGGAGCTGCAGGAGCTGGTGGCCACCCTCAACGCCGCCCTTTCCCGGCTGCAGGAGGCCTTCGAGCGGGTGGGGAACCTGGGGGCGGAGCTGGCCCACGAGCTGCGCACGCCCCTCCAGAACCTGCGGAGCACCCTGGAGAACCGTGTGCTGCGGGCCGGCGCCGCGCCCATCGAACCCACGGAACTCGGGGCCCTCCTCGAGGACTGCGACCGCATGGCCGCC
This sequence comes from Holophagaceae bacterium, assembly GCA_017859995.1. Lineage (GTDB taxonomy): Bacteria > Acidobacteriota > Holophagae > Holophagales > Holophagaceae > Geothrix. Next base: position 16,054 of record JAFJUR010000072.1, read on the forward strand.
CTCATCGAGCAGATCCTCTTTCTGGCGCGATCGGAGCACGGCCCTGGCGGGTTGGCGCGGGTGCCGATTCCCGCCGGCGACCTGCTGGAGGAGGTGCGGGATTTCTTCGAGGCCGCCGCGGAGGAAGGGGGCGTGGCCCTGCACCTCGCCGCCGAGCCTGGCCTCGTCCTCCACGGCGACCGGCTGCTGCTCACCCGGGCCCTGCACAACCTGACAGCCAATGCCCTGCGCCACACGCCCCGGGGCGGGGCCGTCAAGCTGAGCGCGGAGGGTGACGCGGGGTTCGTCACGCTCCGCGTGGCGGACGACGGCTGCGGCATTCCGGAGGCGTGGATCCCCCGGCTGGGCACGCCCTTCCTGCGGCCGCCGGAGGCCCGGCCCACCGAGGGACACGGCCTGGGCCTCGCCATCGTGAAGCGCATCGCCACCATGCTCGGCGGCGAGATGGTGGTGGAGAGCCGGATGGGGGCGGGAACCCGGGTCCAGATTCGCCTGCCAAGAACCTGACATTCGAGACAGGTTGATGTAAGGTGAAGCTTCCTCGAGATCGGGAGCTGGTCATGTCCATCCGTACCTCCTCTTTCCTGACCGCGTTGGCGGTGGGTCTCGCCGCCCAGGGCCTGATGGCCCAGACGACGGCCACCCTGCGGGTGGAGGTGCTGGATGCCGCGGGTCGGCCGCGGCCGGGCGCCACCCTGGTGCTGGAATCATTGGCGCGCGGCGAGCGCCGCAGCCTCCGGGCTGACGCGTTCGGGGTCGCCACGGCCTCGGGGCTGCTGCCGGGGGCCTACCGCCTGCAGGGCCAGACGCTGCACCTCAAGGCCGACGAGCGGGTGCACCTCCGCCTGAAAGCCGAACCGGCCCAGGCCACCGTGGCGGTGGAAGCCTCCCCCCTGCGGGCCGAGAGCAGCTCCGTCGGCGCCCAGACCGTGTTCGACGCCGAGAGCCTCGTCCGCCTGCCCTTTTCGCCCCACCGCTACGTGGAGCACGGGTATCTGGCGCCCGGCGTCACGCCGTCGGGCAAGCCCGAGCCCGTGGTGCTCGGCTCCATGCTGGATGGCAACGCCTACCTGGTGGATGGCATGGCCACGGGCCTCAGCTCCACGGGCCGCTTCGGCATGAACCTCTCCACGGAGATCCTCGAAAGCCAGAGCCTCAGCACGGGCGGCCACAAGGCCGAAGTGGGCTTCGCCTCCGGCGGGGTCTACAGCATGGTGACCAAGAGCGGCGGCAACGAGTTCCACGGTTCCGTGTTCACCAGCCGCATCTTCCGCAGCCTGAACGCCAAGCCCGACGCGGGCAAGGCCACCACCCCCGAAGAGCGGCCTACGGACGCCGACGAGGTGGGCTTCAGCCTGGGCGGACCCCTCATGAAGGACCGGCTCTTCTTCTTCGGCGCCTTCAACCGGCAGCTCCTGAGCTCGGACTTCGAGAACGTGCAGCCCGTGGGCACCGCCCCCCACCGCCGCAGCCAGGAGGAGGACCGCAGCTACCGCTTCCTCAAGCTCACCTGGCTGGCCACCGCCGACCACCGCATCGAGTTCAGCTATTTCGGCGATCCCGTCACCCAGGCCAACTTCGACACCGCCGGCGACAGCAGCGTGAAGGACTTCCAGCAGCCGAACCGCACACGGGGCGGCGACAGCTACCTCCTGAAGCACGTGGGCGCCCTCGGCCCGCAGCTCACCTGGGAGAACACCGTAGGCCTGCACCGCACCAGCTTCCACTGGTCGCCCGCCACGCCCGGCGCCGGGCCCTTCCGCGGGCAGCTGGATGCCCCCGGCGGCGAGACCTTCGGCGCCTATGGCGAGGACCGCCTGGACCGCATCCAGAACCTGACGGTCCGCAGCGAGCTCAGCTGGTTCGCCGGCGGTCACCAGGTCAAGGGCGGCTTTCAGGGGATG
>JAFJUR010000187.1 GCA_017859995.1 Holophagaceae bacterium
CGAATTTTTTCGAAATTAGCGACGCCTTCACAGCAACCGCTCCCAGAACCCCACGTCCACCCAGGCCCCGAACTTCCAGCCGGCCTCCGTCATGTGGCCCACCTTCCTGAATCCGAGGGCCTCGTGCAGGCGCACGCTGGGCGCATTGGGCAGGGCGATGCCCCCCAGGGCGGAATGGAAGCCGCGCTGCTTCAATTCCGCCAGCAGGCCCTCGTAGAGCCGCGATCCGATGCCCTTCCCCTGGCCTTCCGGGGCCAGGTAGATGGTCGTCTCGGTGGTGAAGCGGTAGGCGTGGCGGGTCCGCCAGGTGGAGCCATAGGCGTAGCCGATCACGACGCCATCCTCCTCCCACACCAGCCAGGGGTAGCCCTCCGTCACCTTGGCGATGCGGGAGGCCATCTCATGCTCCGAGATGGCCTCCTCTTCGAAGGTGATGACCGTCTCCCGGATGTACGGGTTGTAGATCGCCACCAGGGCCTTGGCATCCTCAAGCCGGACCGCGCGGATCATGGCGCCTCCTCGGACCTAGCAGCAACCGCAGTCGTCGCCGCAGTCGCCCTTCTCCTTGCCTTCGGCCTCGCAGGCGCAGGCGCCGCCACAGCAGCCGCCGCCCTCGGTGAGGGTGGATTCGGCCAGCGCCATCATGATCGCGTGGGGGTCACCCTTCACGCGCAGCGCCATGTTCACGGCTTCAATCATGGCCTCTTTGGACACGCCGAGCTCGGTGAGACGGGCCTGGTGGGCGCGGAAGGCCCGCTCGGCGTTGGCGCCGATGGCGGCGCCCAGGGCGATGAGGTTGAGGGTGATTTCGTTCAGGCCGGTGTCGGCCTGGTTCTGGGTCGCGGTCTGGGCGGTCATGGGTGCTCCTCGGCACGGGGGGAAAGGGTGGCGATTCGAAGGGGTTCTGAACGAAGGTCCGGCGCAGGACAGGCCGCCGGATCGCAGGTCTTGCAGCGGAGGGCGCGGGCCTGGACGCGATCCTGGGCCAGGTCCGCCTCAGCTTCCGCCATGAGGGGCCAAAGCGCCTCCAGCACGGGCCGCACCGTGGCCTCGTCGGCCAGGGCCACATGCACCCAGCGGCCCACCTTCCACTCCCGCACCACCCCGGTGCGGCGCAGGCCCGTGAGGTGCTCGGAGACGGTGGAGGGCGCCATGTCCAGCACCTCGGCCACCTCACAGACGCAGAGCTCACCCTCGCGCAGGAGCGCGAGGATGCGCAGGCGCACGGGGTGGGCCAGGGTCTTCAGGGTGTCCACCAGGGGACGGAGGGTGTCGGTCGTCATTTCGAGCTTTTCCGAAACAAGATCATCCCACATCCGGCCACCTTCTCGTTGCTTTACCTCATGAGATGAGGTTAGCTGGGGCCACCCTTCCCGGAGTGCCCATGCCGCGGTCCACCCCCGCCCTTCTGCTGCTGTCCCTGGCCACCATCCTCCACGCCCAGGGCCCCCTGCGGACCACGCCGCCGCCGCCGGTCTCCCCGGTGCCCGTGGTCGCCAGCTACCCCGAGACGCCTTCCGGGAAGCTGCTCAAGGAGGTGAAGGAGCACTCCGAGGTGGTGGCCAAGGTGGAACACCTCACGGACCTCATCGGCCCGCGCCTCACCGGCTCGGAATCGCTGCGCCGGGCCCAGGCCTGGGCCATGGGCGAACTGAAGCGGCTGGGAGCCGAGAACGTGCACGAGGAGGCCTACGATTTCGGGCTGGCCTGGACTCGGGGCGTGGACAGCGCCCGTCTGCTCACCCAGAACGGCCTGCGCTTCCGCGTGGACCAGGTGGCCTGGACCACCGGCACGCCCAGGCCGGTGACGGGGGAGCTGATGCTGGTGGACGCCCGCAATTTTGATGAGCTGAAGGCCTTCCACGGCCAGCTCAAGGGCAAGATCCTGCTGCGCACCAACCCAAACGACAAGCGCCCGCCCCTGCCTCGCCGCGCCGGGGGCGACATGGCCGCCTACCAGGCCGAGGTGGCCGCCATGACCCAGTGGCTCCTGGACGAAGGGGCCCTGGCCACCCTACAGATGTCCGGCCGCAAGAACGGCCTTGGCTTCGCCGCGGGCGGACCCGGCCGCGACCCCAAGCGCGTCACCATTCCTTCCGCGGTGGTGCCGCAGGAACCCTATCGGATGCTGCTGCGCCTGGTCGCGCGGAACGAGCCGGTGCGCCTTGAACTGAACCTCGGCGGCGCCTTCTCGGCCAAGCCCGTGCAGGCCTTCAACGTGATTGGAGAGATCCGGGGCACCGAGAAGCCCGGTGAAACCGTCGTCATCGGCGCCCACCTCGACAGCTGGGACCTGGGCACCGGCGCCACGGACAACGCCACCGGCAGCGCCGTGTGCCTGGAGGTGCTCCGCGCCCTGCAGGCCACGGGCCTGAAGCCCAAGCGCACGCTGCGCGTGATCCTGTTCAGCGGCGAGGAGCAGGGCCTGCTGGGCTCGCGGGCCTACGTGGAAGCCCACAAGACCGAGATGGACGCCATCCAGGCGGTGCTGATCCACGACATGGGCACGGGCATGGTGCGGGGCTTCGACCTTCAGAACCGCGAAAACTGCCGCGGCCTCATGGCCCAGGCCATCGCGCCCCTCAACGACCTGGGCGTGCGCGAGTTGTCCCTCCGCGTCATGAACGGCACGGACCACGCTCCCTTCGACCGGGCCGGCGTCCCCGCCTTCGCCGCCATCCAGGATGCGGTGGACTACTTCGAAGGCACCCACCACAGCCAGATGGACTACCCCGACCACCTGCAGCCCGACCAGCTCATCCAGGGCGCCCAGGCCATCGCCGGCACCGCCTGGGAGCTGCTGAACCTGGAGGGCCGCCTGCCCCACGGCCCCGTGGCGAGGCCGGCGCGATAGGCGCGGCGCGTCCGCCGAGCCGACCCATCCCCATCGACCATGGAAGGGTCCCCCGGGAACAAACCTACCCGTTCCCCCGCGCCAGCCGGGTGAGGATCTCCAGCGCCTCCGCGGGACCCATGACCAGCAGCTCGTCGCCAGCCTGGAACTGCTCGTCGCCGGCGGGGTTGAAGCGCAGGCCGGCGCCGGGGTGGACGAGGCCCACCAGGAGGGAGCCCGTGGCGTGGCGCAGGCGGGCCTCGCGGAGGGTCTGGCCCACCAGGGGGCTCGTCTCGGCGATGGCGATGCGCTCAAGGCCCAGCTCGAGCTGCTCTTGCTGCAGGACGATGTCGAAGAAGTTCATCATCTCGGGCTTCACCAGCAGGCCCGCCATGCGCCGGCCGCCGATCTCGTAGGGGCTCACGATGTGGTCCGCGCCGGCGGCCTTCAGCTGCCGCTCCGTGCCCAGCTTGGCGCTGCGGGCCACCACAGGGAGATCCGGGCGGATCTGCTTCACCGTGAGGGTCACCAACACGTTGTCGGCGTCGGTGGTGAGCGCCGTGATGAGGCCCCGGGCGCGGCGGATGCCCGCCTTCTCGAGGATCAGCTCGTCCATGGCGTTGCCGTAGAGAATCAGTTCGCCGGCGAAGCGGGGGCTGCGGCCCTTGGAATCGTCCTGCTCGATGATGACGAAGGCGATGCCCGCCTTCTTCAGCTCCCAGGCGGCCTGGAAGCCCATCTTCCCGAAGCCGCAGACGATGACGTGATCCTTCAGCTCATCCAGCCGTTTCTGCATGCGGCGCTCCATGAGATAGCCCCGGAGGTCCCCCTCGAGGAGCAGGGCGGTGAGGTTCGAAATGGCGTAGGTGGCCACGCCCAGGCCGATCACCAGGTAGAAGATCGTGAACACCTTCGTTCTGGCGTTCACATCGCCCAGTTCGCGGAATCCCACCGTGAACAGCGTCGTGATGGCCATGTAGACGCTGTCGAGGGCATTGAGGTGCGACAGCAGGTGGTAGCCCAGGGCCCCGGCGATGATGACTGCGGTCAGCAGGGCCAGGGCGTACCGGAGCCGGTGCAGCGGGCCGTCCGCTTGGTGCTCGGGCCCGGTGGGAAAAGGAAGGTTCTGCCCCACCTCAGCCCCCGAGCCCATGCTTGATGGCGAAGTTCGCCGTGCAGAGCGCCACCAGGTGCTCGCCGCAGGTGAGGCGGCATTCCAGGATCGCGCCGCGGCCCGAGAACCGGATGACCCTCGCTTCGCCCACGACCTCGCCCTTGGCAGGTTCCAGGTAGCGGATATGCAGGTCGGACGTGGCAAAGGGCATGGCGCCGTCGAAGGCGGTGCTGAGGGCCAGCGCGCTCACCATGTCAGCCATGGTGGCCAGGACGCCCCCGTTCACGTTGCCCCGGCCACCGTTGATCACCGCCTTCGTGGGCACCAGGCGCATGGTGGCGGTGCCCGGTGTCGCGGCCTCGATGGTGAGGCCCCAGTCGCGGATCAGCTCCCAGGGGTGGAAGCGCGCGCGCAGGCGCTCCAGGAGATCCGGAGCGAGGGTCTCGGGGATCTGCGGCTTGGCCATGGCCCAGGATAGCCGCAGCGCGGCCCGGTGATGGCGGGAACGTGCGGAAGCCCGGGGGCCGGATCAGAGCTTCAGCACGCCCTTGAGGGTGTCGGCCATGGCCTGGAAGACCTTGGTCTGGGGGCTGTCGGGGTGAGCGGCCACCAGGGGTTGGCCGCTGTCGCCGCCTTCGCGGATGGAGAGGTCGATGGGCACTTCGCCGAGGAAGGGCAGCTCCATGCGCACCGCGGCAGCCTTCACGCCGCCGTGGCCGAAGATCTGGGTCTCCTGGCCGCAGCCCGGGCAGATGAAGCTGCTCATGTTCTCGATGATGCCGAGGACGGGCACCTTC
>JAFJUR010000073.1 GCA_017859995.1 Holophagaceae bacterium
TTCTCCAGCTCGCGGTCCGCCGTGCTCTGCTCGATGGCCACGGACCGCTCGCGGTCCACCCGGGCCTGCTTCACCTGCTCGAGCTGCGCGGTGTTCTGGGCCCGCTTGCCCGAGCTGCGGAGCCCGTCGAAGATGGGGAACTTCATCGTGACGCTCACCTTCCAGGTGTCGTACGGCTCCTTGAACAGGTTGTCCGACTTGCCGGCCTGGTAGCCGTAGCTGGCGCTGAGGTCGAACTTGGGGCGCAGGTCCGAGGTGATGATTTTCTCGTTGGCCCGGTACATCGCCTCCTGCTGCTTCAGCTGCGCGAGCTCGCTGCGCTCGGTGCCCACGGGCTTCGGCCCGGCCTCGGGCAGGCCCAGGGGCGCCAGGACGAGGGGCGCCTTGGGATCCAGCCCCAGCTGGCCGTTCAGCACTTCCACGGCCCGCTTCACCTGGGCGTCGGCCTGCAGGGATTCGGGGATGACGGCCAGCAGCTCGCTCTCGGCGCGCAGGCGGTCCAGCTCTGTGGCCGACTGGGCCTCGAGCTTGGCCTTCACGTCCGAGACGAACTGCTCGGCCGTCTTGCGCCGCGTCTCGATGACCTCCCGCTCCGCCTGGGCCGACAGGACGCCGAGGTAGGCCTTGGCCACCCCGTGCAGGACCTCGAGCTCGGAGGTGGTGAAGGCGAAGGTGGCCTCCCGCTCGCCCATCTTGGCGATGTCGATGGCGGTGCCGAGCTTGCCCCAGTAGAAGAGGGGCTGGGTGAGGTTCGCCTGGCTGGTGTAGATGCTGCGGGCACCCACGAGCGATGAGGGCGACAACCCGAAGGTCGCGGCGCTGTCGGCGAAGCCGCTGTTGAGGATCGAGACGTCCCGCGCGCGGGTGAAGTCGCCCACGAGGGTCAGCTGGGGCAGCGCGTCGGCACGGGTGCTCGTGATGAGCCCCTGGCGCTCCTCGACCCGGGCCTTGGCGGCGCGGAGCATGGGGTTTTCGGCCCGGGCCCGGGACAGGGCCCCGGCGAGGTCCAGCGTGAGGGGCGCCGGAGCGTCAGCGGGCGCCGGAGCCTGGAGGGCGGGTGGGGAGATCAACAGCATGTCAGTTCCTCGCCTGGGGGAAGGCCTCGGGGACGCCAAGGCCCCGCAGGCTGAACCCGATGTGGTGTTGGATGACCTTCTCGAGGTCCTCCGGGTACCCCGGATTGCCGCTGAGGAGGCGGATGATCCCCAGCGAATTCCGGAAATGGATGATGTGGCCCTGGATGCTCACGCCCATGGCGAAGATCTCTTCCTGGTCCAGGTCCGGCCGGAGGATCTGCAGGCAGTTGGTGAGGTGGGTGACGTAGGGCTTGAGCTGCTCCAGCAGCAGGGGCGCCGACGCGGGACGCGGCGCCTGCATCTCGCGGGCCATCAAAATCATGGCGGCTTCGTCGATGGGATCGCTGCCCTGGCAGGACATCAGCTCGATGAAGAAAGCCCGGATGTAGTCCTTGAAACCCTGGAGCGCCGCCTCCCGGGCGCCGGGGGTGTCCGCCGGGGGAAGCGTGGCCAGTTCGGACACCGCGCAGGACTTGCGGCTGAAGATGCCCCGGAGGGCCTCCAGATAGAGCCCCTCCTTCCCCGCGAAGTGGTAGGCCACCAGGGCCGAGTTGGCCTTGGCGCGCTGGGCGATCTCGCGGATGCCCGCGCCATCGAAGCCCTTTTCGGCGAAGGTGAGGATGGCGGCCTCGATCAGGCGATGCCGCGTGTCAGGTGAAACATCCGCGTGCTGTGCGTTCATGGGCCCCATTTCCAATCAACCGATTGAGTAACAAGCTTCCAAGTTTAATCAATCGATTGACTCAGTCAACCCCAAAAAGATGCCCTGGGGGGCCCTTGATATATGACTTGACGGTCGTAATAGGAATTCTAGATTCGGAATATGGATTCGGAGTTCCCCATGACCCTGGACCGGAAGAACCTTGAAAAGCAGCAAAGAAAGAACCTCCTGCTGGAAGCTGCCAGCCTCGTGTTTGGCCGGAAGCCCTTCGACGAGGCCACCATGCAGGAGGTGGCCGCCGAGGCTCAGATCGGGATGCAGGGCCTCTACGAGCACTTCTCCTCCAAGCAGGAGCTCTACGAGCAGGTGATGCTGCGCCGGGCCGAGCGGTTCTTCATCGAGGCGGAAGAGGCCCTCCGGGTGGATCGCCCCCCCCTGGAGCAGCTTCGGGCGATGTTCCTCACCTACGCCAGCCAGTTCAAGGGCCGGGCCATCTGGCTCCCCATGTTCATCCACGACCGCGTCTACTACGACTGGGGCTTCGAATCGCGGTTCCTGCCCCGCCTGAAGGAGATCTACGAGACGGAGCGGATCCGCCTGAAGACCATCCTCCGCCGGGCCGTGGCCGCGGGGGAGCTGCAGGGGCTGGGCGACGAGTTCCTCACCCAGCTCTGCTTCGGGGTCCTCGAGGCCTCCCTCCACCACAGCCATCGCAGCGGCGTGGACGAACCCCCCGAGGCCTGCGTGGACCGGGCCATGGCCTGCTTCCTCCGGGGCGCGGGGGCCGCCCCATGAACGCCGCGACGGCCCTCCTGCTCTGCGCCGCCCTCGCCGCGCCCCTGCAGGGTGGAGAGCCCCTCAGCCTCGTGCGGGCCCTGCGGTCGGCCGGGGCCACGTCCCAGGCGGCGGAAGCCGCCCGGTTCAGCCTCGAGGGCGCCCGGGAGGAGACGGCCCAGGTGAAAGGTTTCTACTGGCCCGAGGTGCAGTTCCAGGGCGGCTACCGGGCCCTGGAGCACCGGCCGGAACTCCTGAGCCAGCCCATGCGGATCGGCCCCCTCTCCGTTCCCGCGCAGGTCTTCCCCATCGAGGATCGCCAGTCCTGGCGCTACAAGGCCTCCGTCCAGTACCTGCTCTGGGACTTCGGCCGCCGGTCCGGGGCGCTCGCCGCCTCCCGGGCCCGGGAAGAAGCCGTCACCCACGCCGGCCAGGCCGAGGTGCAGAAGGCGCAGGCGGAGGTGGCCGCGCGTTACTTCAGCCTGCTGAACCTGAAGGCCCAGAAGCGGGTGCTGGCCCAGCGGACCAGGGCCCTGGAGAGCCACCTGGGCCAGGCCCGGGCCCTCTTCGACCAGGGCGTGGTGGCCCGCAACGACCTGCTGCGCACGGAGGTCGCCCTGCGCGCCGTGGGGGACGCGGACCACGCCCTGGACCAGGCCTACGCCACCGCCCTCGAAGCCCTGAACGTGGCCATGGGGCTGCCCGCCGCCACGCCCCAGCCGCTTCCCGAGGAGCTGGCCGGCCCCCCCGATCTGCCCTGGGACGAGGCGGCCTGCCGGGCCCTGGCCACGGCGCGGAACGAGGCCGTGCGCGCCGCCGATGCCCGGGTGCGGGCCCTGTCGGACCAGGCGGAGGTCCGCCGCCGCGACCACCTGCCGACACTGGCCGCCGAGGCCGCCCACACCTACGCCCAGAACCCGTACATGGTCCACGACCGGGACACGAGCCTATCGGTGGGGCTCTCCTGGAAGCTCTTCGACGGCGGCGTCCGCACGGCGCGCGTGCGCCAGAGCGAGGCCGAGACCGCTCGGGCCCGGCGGGACCTGCAGGAGGCCGAGCGCCAGGCGGGCCAAGGCGCCGCCGCGGGTCTGCGGGCCTTCCGGCAATCCCTGCGCGAAATGGAGACGGCCAAGGCCAACGTGGCTTCGGCCGAGGAGAACCTCCGCATCGTGGGCGACCAGTACCGGGAGGGGCTGGTCCGCAGCACCGACGTGCTGGATGCCGAGGCCGTGCTCGCCGAGAGCCGCAGCGCCCTGGCGGACCGCCGGTACCGCGCGTACGCCCAGCAGGCCGCGCTGCTCGCCGCCCTGGGCGAGGACCTGCCCGCCTTCTTCGAATCCCATGCCCCGCGGGAGAATTGAGATGGATGCCTCGGCCAAGACGCGCTGGATCTCCCTGTCCGCCATCCTCGCCCTCGCGGCGGTCGGGACCACCTGGGCCATCGCCCGGTGGCGCCATGGGCAGGTCTTCGTGGCCACCGACAACGCCTACGTGAAGGGGCATGTGACGGCCGTGGCCAGCCGCGTGGCCGGGCCGCTGCTCACGGTGGCGGCCCAGGAGAACCAGGCGGTGCGGGCCGGCGAGCCTCTGGCCACCCTGGATCCCCGGGACTTCGACGCCGCCATCGCGCGGGCCGAGGCCTCCGAGGGCGAGGCGCGCAGCGCGCTGGCCCTGAACCAGGCCCAGATCGCCCAGGCCCAGGCCCTGCTCCAGTCCGCCGAAAGCCAGCGGTCCCTGGCGGAGCTCGAGCGGAAGCGCATGCAGGCCCTGTTCGACCGCCAGTCCCTGCCCTGCCAGAAGCTCGACCAGGCCCTCACCGCCGAGGAGATGGCCCGCGCCCAGGTGACCGCGGCGCGCAAGCAGGTGGCCGCCGCCGAAGGTCTGCGGGGCGTGAGCCAGAGCAAGGTGCAGGTGGCCCTGGCGACTCTGGCCCAGGCGCAGCTGCAGCGCTCGTACTGCACCATCGCCGCGCCCTGCGACGGCGTGGTGAGCCGCAAGCTGGCGGAGCCGGGCATGGTGGTGGCCGCGGGCCAGCCCCTGCTGGCCGTGGTGCCCCTGGGCGGCGAGGCGCTGTGGGTGGAGGCCAACTTCAAGGAAACCCAGCTGCACCGTGTCCGCCCCGGCCAGAAGGTGCGGCTGAAGACCGATCTGGACGGACGCACCTTCACGGGCACCGTGGAGAGCCTCTCGGCGGGCACCGGCGCGGTGTTCAGCCTCCTGCCCGCCGAGAACGCCACGGGCAACTGGGTGAAGGTGGTCCAGCGCCTGCCGGTGCGGATCCGCCTCGACGCGGACGCGGATCCGGAACACCGGCTCCGGCTCGGCCTGAGCGTGGAGGCCGAGATCGACACCCGGAGCCCCTGAGGCCCCCATGAACGGCCTTCCCGGTTCCTCCCACAAGTGGATCGTGGCCCTCACGACCATGCTCGGGACCTTCATGGAGGTCCTGGACACCTCCGTGGCCAACGTGGCCCTGCCCCACATGAAGGGCACCTACGCGGCGGGAACCGACGAGATCACCTGGGTCATCACGAGCTACCTCGTGGCCAACGCCATCATCCTGCCCATCACGGGCTGGCTGGGAAGCTTCTTCGGCCGGAAGCGCCTCTACCTCTTCTGCCTGGCGCTCTTCACCCTCGCCAGCCTCGGCGCCGGCGCCGCGCCCACCCTGGGCTGGCTGATCCTCATGCGCGTGGTGCAGGGCCTGGCGGGCGGCGCGATGGTGCCCATGAGCCAGGCCATCACCCTCGAAGCCTTCCCGCAGGAGGAGCACGGCATGGCCTCGGCCCTGTTCGGCATCGGCGTCATCTTCGGCCCCATCCTCGGACCCCTGGTGGGCGGATGGATCACCGACAACTGGAGCTGGCCCTGGATCTTCTGGATCAACATCCCCGTGGGCGTGCTGGCCTACTACCTGGCCTTCAGCTTCGTGGAGGATCCGCCCTACCTCCATAAGCCCGAAGGCGCCGTGGACTACTGGAGCCTGGTATTCATCGCCGTGGGGCTGGGCTGCCTCGAACTCTTCCTGAGCCGGGGCGAGCGCCTGGACTGGTTCGAGTCGAACACCGTGAAGGTCTATGCGGGGCTCGCCGCCCTGGGCCTCGCGCTCTTCATCTGGCGAGCCCTCACGGCGGAGAAACCGCTGGTGGACCTGGCCATGTTCCGCCTGCCGGAGTTCGCCGGCGGCATGGCGCTCATCTTCATCGTGAGCTTCGGCCTCTACGCCGCCTTCATCCTGCTGCCGCTCTTCGCGCAGAACCTGCTGGGCTACACGCCGACCCTGGCCGGGCTCCTGCTGAGCCCCGGCGGCGTGGCCTCGGTGGTGGCCATGGTCGCCGTGGGCCTGGCCATGGGGAAGGTGGACGTGCGCCTCATCGTGGCCGGCGGCGCGGCGTCGCTGGCCTACTCCGCGTGGCTGCTGACGCACGTGAACCTGCAGACGGGCATGGCCTACCTGGTGACCGCCTGGACCTTCCACGGCCTGGGGCTCGGCTTCGTTTTCGTCCCCGTCGCCACGGCCTCGGTGCAGCGCATCCCCCCGGCCCTGGTGGGCACCGCCTCCGGCATGTTCAACCTCATGCGCAACGAGGGCGGCAGCGTGGGGATCGCCGTGGCGAGCACGATCCTGGCCCAGCGCGCCCAGTTCCACCATGCCCGGCTGGCCGAGCACGTCACCCCCTTCAGCGGACCGCTCCAGGTGGGCCAGGCGGGCCTCGCCCAGGGGCTCTTCCCCCGGGCCGGCCTGGATCCGGCCTCCGTGCAGGACCTGAGCCGGGCCTTCATCGGCGCCGAGGTCACCCGCCAGTCCTTCCTCATGAGCTTCGTGGACGTGTTCGGGTTCCTGGTGGTGGTCTTCCTGCTGGCCCTGCCCTTCGCCCTCGCCCTTCGCAACCCCAAGGGAGGCGGCCTCTCCCTCCACTGAGGCCCCGGCCCTTTTTTCCAGAAAGGAACCGCCATGACCATCCGCAGCCGAACCGCCGCCCTGGACGGGGTCTCGGGAGACCTGGCCCGCAGCCTGGCCAAGCTCGACCTGGAAGCGGCCCGGGGGGCCGTGAACGCCGATGAGGAGATCGATTTCGTGCGGGACCTCTCCCGGGCGGCACTCCTGAAGGAGGTGGGCCCCTGGCGGACCCGGGCCCTCAAGGCCGGGCTCCTGGGACTGGCGGCCCTGGCGGCCGCCGTGGCCCTCCGCGAAACCGGGGCCGCCATGCCGGAATGGACGGCGCCGGCCCTCCTGGTCCTGGCCGCCCTCGCCCTCGTCAGCGCCGGGGCCCTCTACGGGATCTACCTCCGACACCGCAGCCGGGAACGCCACTGGCTGCTTGAGAAGGAAGTGGCCATCGCCGCGGGCCGACCCATCCTCGACGAGCGCTGAGGGCCTCCCCGGGGGACCCATCCGGGTCCCCCGGAGGTTGTGACACGCGCAGCGAATTCCGCCCGGGGCCCGGCGAATCGTGATAGGAAGAAGGGTGAGGGTCTGTCCATGCTCTTCCTGGTCTTCTATTTCATCCTGTTCGCGGTGCTGCTTTTCCAGGGCACCCATGTGGCCGGCGAGGTGAAGACGCCCCTCGGCACCCTGCCCGAGGAAGTGGGCCAGAACCCGGTGGCCTCCGCCCGCTGGGGCATCCTGCTCATCACGGTCGGCTTCCTGGGCGCCATCCTGGGCCTCCTGGGCTACCGCTCCCCCGGGCTGGCCGCCATGCGCCCCGGCTTCATGATCTTCGGGATCGCGGTCCTGGTCCTCTACGGCCTCTGGGTGCTCTTCCTGGGCCGGAAGGCCGAGTTCATGGGCAAGCCCGCCGCCATCGACGACCACGGCCACCACTAGACCGATCCCAGAAGGCTAGACCAGCCCCCACCTCCGCAGTCGGAGGTCGGCCCAGGCGCGCCAACCTCCAGGCACCTGGGCGCCGGCCTCCAGGTGGTTCGCGCCGACCACGATGGTGAGATCCGGATGGTGCCGGGCGATGGTGCGGATCCGGCCGCTGGCGGCCACGGGGGACACCGCGGCCGGCTCGAATCCGGCGAGGCGCCCTGCCCGCCACAGGGCCAGCCACTCGGCCGGCCGGGCCAGCGGCTCCAGGCTCCCGAGGGTGCCCCGCAGGTGGTTCCGGGTGGCGTCCTGGAGATCCCGGAAGGGGCTCTCCAGCAGGGCCCCGCCCAGGGGTGGGCCCTCGGCCTCCAGGTCGGCCAGGGCCAGGAGGGCCACGCCCGCGCCCTGGCTCGCCCCCACCAGCACCTGCTTCTGCCGGGGCCAGCCGGACCCCGCCAGGAAGCGGACCACCGCCACCACGTCGGCCCGCTCATGGCCCCCCAGGGTGACGGGCACCTCCGGGCGGAGGTCCCGGCCCCGGAAGGTGAAGCAGAGGATGTCGAACCCGGGCAGGTCGCGCAGCCGGGGGGCGGTTCCCAGAGCATCATCGCCGAAGCCGTGCAGCAGGATGGCGGCCCCCCCGGCTCCGGGGCGGTGGAGCCAGTGGAACTGGAGCGGCACGCCGCCCCCACCCGTGACCTGATGACAGGTCCATTCCCCCTCCGGGGCCAGGGCGGCGAGCTGGGTCCGCACGGTACCTGGCAGCCGCTGGGGCACCGGCGGGTGCAGCAGCAGGGAGGGGAGCCACCAGCCGGCTGCCAGCAGGAGGGCCGCGTAGAGGATGAGCAGGGCGAGGCCTGCGCGGAGCAGGCTCCGACGGGCGGGAATCATGGCTCGCTCCGGGGTTGGAGAGCCTACGCCCGGCGGCGCGCGCCGATTAGCCTCCATAAACAACAGGCGGCCCCGAAGGACCGCCTGTCTGGATTGGAACGGTGAGAACTAGATCTTCTGCACGTTGGTCGCCTGGGGGCCCTTCTGGCCCTGGGCGACTTCGAAGCTGACGCGCTGGTTCTCGTCCAGGGTGCGGAAGCCGCCGCCCTGAATGGCAGTGTGGTGGACGAAGAGATCAGCGCCGCCCTCGTCGGGGGTGATGAATCCGAAGCCCTTTTCGGCGTTGAACCACTTGACGGTGCCCTGAGCCATGACTGTTTCCTGCAAGATGTCTGGTGATGTTGTAGCGATGACTTTCCCCAGACAAGGCCGTCATTGCGTGTATGTGAGGTCCGCCCTTGGCGGGTCACGCCGCCCAGCATGACAGAATTGTTGGAGTCCAGTCCTTTTTTCTTGTAGCCCATCACAAATTTTCAGAACCGGACCACCGCCCCCAAGCCGACCCCCTTCCGGTCGAGCTTGAACTCGAGGTCGTCCTTCACCGAGCCCTGGGGCACATCGAAGCTGCCGCCCTCATAGAAGGCCCGCAGCCCGAACCACCGCACCGGGAAGACCCGGAGGTCGGCGCCGAACAGGGTGTACTTGGCCTTCTTGTAGCCCAGGTAGTGGACGTAGACCTTGGATTCCACGGCCCCGTTGAACCCGCGGGACCCCCCGGAGAGGCCGATCTGGGGGATAGGGGCGGTCACCCGGGTGCTGGCCGCGATGGGCGTGCCCGACCCGGGGGCGCTGGCAGCGTCCAGGTCGAGGGTCCAGGCCTGCACCCCCAGGTCGAAGCCCAGCCAGGCGTCCGGGAGGCTGACGAACTTGATGGTCCAGATCCCGTCCACGCTGGCCAGCTTCACCTTCGAGAGCACCCGCGTGCCGGCGGTGTACGTGGTGCCGTCCACGGTGACCGAGCGGTTCACCACCCGGTCGCCCCGGTATTCGGCCTTGCCGCTGCTCACCTGGAAGGCGAAGCGGGGGCCCTGATAGTCGAGGAAGAAGCCGGGCGTGGTCTTGTCCTTGCCCAGGCCCAGGTCCCCGTCCAGGTCCACCTGGATGGGCTGGCCGTCCTGCACCCCGTTGAAGTGGCCGCTAAGGCTGGGCCCGTACGACTGGACGCCCAGGGTCCAGGTGCGCCCGGAGTCGACGGGGGCATAGTTCGGTGACCCCAGCTGGGCGAAGGCGGCGGTTCCGGAAAGGAGGAGGACGATCGGCAGGACGCGCATGGCAACTCCTGGATGATTGCCCATCCTATCGCCTGAGAACCCCCAATACCGAAGTTTCGTCCAGCCTCTCCGGGGAGAGGCTCCGCCTCCGCGAGCCCGTGAGCGGGAGCACGCAGAGCGTGCGTCAGGCGGAGGCGCGCAGCGCGACCTTTGCTCCTTGCCACGCATGCGTGGCAAGGAGAACCCCCGGAGAGCGTCACACCGAGGCCAGCTTCCGGTAGGCCTCCAGGAAATCCTGGGGCTGGGGCAGGATCTCGTCCTCCAGGGCGGGATAGTAGGCCACCCAGGTGTCCTTGGAGGCCAGGCGGCGCACCGGGGCGTCCAGGTGGAAGAACAGTTCGTCGGCGATGCGGGCCGCGATCTCCGAGCCGTAGCCCCAGCTGAGCGTGTCCTCGTGGGCCACCAGCACCCGGTGGGTCTTCTTCACCGTGCGCTCGATGGCGGCCCAGTCGTAGGGATTCAGGGACCGCAGGTCGATGATCTCGACGGAGAGTCCCTCCTTCTCCGCCTCGCGGGCCGCCTGCACCGCGCGGTGTACCGTGTTGCCGAAGGTGATCACCGACAGGTCGGCGCCCTCCCGCACGGTGCGGGCCTTGCCGAAGGGGATCATGAAGTCGGGGCCCGGATCGTTGCCCTTGTTGTGGGTCTGCCGGTAGAGGTGCTTGGGCTCCAGGAACAGTACGGGATCGTCGCAGCGGATGGCCGTGCGCAGCAGGCCCGCCGCGTCCAGCGCGTTGCTGGGGCAGATCACCCGCAGCCCCGGGATGTGCGTGAACGTGCTCTCGCCGCACTGGCTGTGGTACGTGGCGCCGCCCATGAGGTAGCCGGCGATGGGCACGCGCACCACCACGGGACTCTTGAAGGCGCCGTTGGAGCGCCAGCGGATGTTCGCCAGCTCGTCGCGCAGCTGCTGCATGGCGGGCCAGATGTAGTCGAAGAACTGGATCTCCACCACGGGCTTGAAGCCCCGCGCCGCCAGGCCGATGGCGCGGCCCACGATGGTGGCCTCCGCCAGCGGCGTGTTGAACACGCGATGGGCGCCGAACTGCTTCTGCAGACCGTGGGTGGTCTTGAAGACCCCGCCCTTGCCCTTCACCTCGTCGAGGATCTCCTCCCGGCTGGCGTCGGCCACGTCCTCGCCAAACACCAGGATTCGGGGATCCCGCGCCATCTCGTGCTTCAGGGTGGCGTTGATGAGGTCGAGCATGGTCTTCGCGCCCGTGGCCTGGTCGCCGGGGGTGTGCTCAGTGTCGAAGGCCGCCGAGGTGGGATCCACCTCCTCGCTGTAGAGGTGCTGGTAGTAGCTGCCGGGCTCGGGCCGGGGCGCCGCGTCGGCCTCGTCCCAGGCGACGTCGATCTCAGCCTGCACCTCCTCCTTCAGCATCTGGAGCTGCAGCTCCGTGAGGTCGCCCCACTCCAGCAGCTGCCGGGCGTAGGTCACCACTGGATCGCGGAGGGCCTCCTCCTCGCGCTGCGATTTCGGCTTGTAGAGCTGCTCATCGTCGGACAGCGAGTGGCTGTAGGGCCGGATCACCCGCGCGCGCACCAGGGCCGGGCCCTTGCGGGCGCGGGCGTGGTCGGCGGCGGCCTTCAGGGCCGCGTGGCTGGCGATGGGATCGCAGCCGTCCACCTCGTCCACGATCAGGAGGCCGTGGGCCGCGTAGCCCTGGAGCAGGGCCGCCACGTTGCCGCCGGGGTACTGCACTTCGCTGGGCGTGCTGATGGCGTAGCCGTTGTCCTCCACCAGGAAGACCACGGGGGCTTTCAGGTTCACGGCGTTGCTGATGGCCTCCCAGAACTCGCCCTGGCTGCAGGTGCCGTCGCCCGTGGTGACCAGGGCCACCTCGTCGGACTTGATGCCGAGCTGTTCCTGCAGCCCGCCCTGCTCCGCCCGCACCACCGCCTCGACCGCGCCCACCGCCTGCAGGAACTGGCTGCCGGTGGGGCTCGACGTGGTGAAGATGTTCAGACCCTTGTGGCCCCAGTGGCTGGGCATCTGCCGGCCGCCGCTGGCGGGATCGGCCACGGCGCCCACGGAACCCAGGAACATCTCCTTGGCCGAGTAGCCCAGGCCGTAGGCCAGGGCCCGGTCGCGGTAGTAGAAGAAGAACCAGTCGTGGCCGGGCCGGAACACCAGCGCCGCTGCCGCCTGGAGGGCCTCGTGGCCCACGCCGTTGATCTGGAAGAAGACCTTGTTCTGGCGCTTGCCCGTGATCTCCTTGTCGTCGATGCGGCGGGCCGCATAGATGGTGCGGTAGAGCCCAACCCGCTGTTCGCGGGACAGCTGGGTGGCAATGGCAGTCTGCACAGAGCTGTCGGCCACGAGATCTCCTCCCGCCAGGGGGCGGTCCATGGCCCAAATCTAGCACAGGGTCGGGGCCACTCGGTTTGCCCGTCTGCCCTTCGCCTACCCGGGGTCCTGCCGGGTCGAACCGGGTCGCGGCACAGACCACCGCAGATCAATTCATGATGAAAGGGTCGAGAAACTGTCCGCTGGACCGCGGTGGCGGAAGCGGCGGACCTCGTGGGTTCCGACTCGCGCGGAGGCGGGGTCGTTCCACCGTCCCGCGCCGTCCGGGGATTGATGCCCGACTGAGATACAATCGCGTCTTTGCGAGCCCAGCCATGTCCTTGACCGCCTCCGAGATCCGCGCCATCCACGACCTGCCGGTGCCCGAGCTCCTCTACCGGGCCGCCACGGCCCACCGGGCCCACTGGAACGCGGAGGAGATCCAGTTCTGCACGCTGGATTCCATCAAGACCGGCGCCTGCCCCAGAGCGCCCGGTACCAGACCGCCCTCAAGGTCGAGCCCCTCAAGGACGTGGCGAAGGTCCTCGCCGGGGCCGCCGAGGCCAAGGCCGCCGGCAGCACCCGCTACTGCATGGGCGCCGCCTGGCGTGAGGTGAAGGACGACGCCAACTTCGACGCCGTGCTCGACATGGTGCGCGGGGTTTCCGGCATGGGCATGGAGGTCTGCGTCACCCTCGGCATGCTCAACGAGCCCCAGGCCAAGCGCCTCAAGGAGGCCGGCTGCCAGGTCTACAACCACAACATTGATTCCAGCCGCGACTTCTACGAGACCATCATCCACACCCGGAAGTTCGACGAGCGCCTGGAAACCATTGCCGCTGTGCGCGCCGCCGGCCTCGAGGTGTGCTCGGGCGGCATCGTGGGCATGGGTGAGACGGTGGACCAGCGCATCCACTTCCTGCAGGAGCTGACCGAGCTGGAGCCCGCGCCCGAGAGCATCCCCATCAACCAGTTCGTGGCCGTGGACGGCACGCCGCTGGCCGGCGTGCCGCCCCTGCCCCCCCTGGAGCTGGTGCGCATGATCGCCACGGCCCGCATCCTCTTCCCCAAGAGCCGCATCCGCCTCAGCGCCGGGCGCACCGAGATGAGCGACGAACT
>JAFJUR010000074.1 GCA_017859995.1 Holophagaceae bacterium
CCGAACTTGGCGCCCAGGGTCGTGGCGAAGCGGCTGGGCGAATCCGCGAAGCCCGGCTGGGCGGCGAGGAGGCGGAAGATCCGGATGAGTTTCTGCTTCGTGAGGAAATACAGGCACACGCTTCCCAGGCCGGACAGCACGAGGAAGAGGGCCGTCGTGGCAAGGCTCACCCAGAGGCTCTGACCCAGCCGGAACTTCACCCAGAAATACCCGCAGGTGCTCAGGCAGGCCCCGAGGTAGAAGAACAGCAGGGAGGAGGCCTGGGGGAAGCGGGTCAGGGGTCGGTAGAGGTCGGGCCCCAGCACCCGGGACCGGATGGCGGTCTCCAGCTGACGCACGTGGAGGAGAGAGGCTCCCGCGGCGGCGGCGAGGAACAGCAGGGCCAAGAAGGCCCCCCACAGGGTGACGCGGAATTCCGGGGGCGCCGAGAACAGGAACAGGAGGAAGCTCGCCGCCGCGGTGACGCCCCAGACCAGGCCGATTCCGTTGCGGACGCGGCGGAGGACGAGTTCCCTCGTGGCATCGTCGAGCCGTATAGGATCCACCACCCTGAATTCAGGACGGGATCCAGAAATGGAATCGGGCTGCGCCATATTCGCGTGTTTCGGCCAGTGCCCATCCGGGCTGTAATTCCAGCACGGTACGCCGGTCCGTCTCGAAGACCAGGACCCCCTCGGGGGCGACCCAGAGCCTCAGGCGGGCGGCCATCCGGCGCCACAGCTCCCCGGCCTGCTCGTAGGGGGGATCCAGGAAGATCACGGCCTGGGCCCGGAAGGCCTCCTCTTTCAGTCGCTTCACATCCAGCCGAAGGGCCTGGACGGGGCTGCCGCCGAGGTTGCGGACCAGGCATGACCACCCGGGCTCCCCCGCCTCCACGCAGGCGACGGGGGCGTAGCCCCGGGAATGGGCCTCAAGCCCCACCGCTCCAGTGCCGGCGCACAGGTCGAGGAAGGGGCCGGAGGGCCAGCGCTGGAGGATGGAGAACAGGGCTTCCCGCGCCCGGTCCGCCGTGGGCCGCACCCGCTGATCCTCAGGGGGTGGCGAGGAAAGGCGGCGGCCCTTCAGGGTTCCGGCGACCACCCGCATGGCGAGGCTGAATCAGTAGGCCCAGCGCATCAGGGTCGAGCCCCAGGTGAACCCGGCCCCGAAGGCCGAGAGAACCACCAGGTCGCCCTTGGCCATCCGCTTCTCCCCGAAGGCCTGGTGCAGAGCCGTGGGAATGGTGGCGGTGGTGGTGTTGGCGTAGCGGTCGATGTTCACCATCATGCGCGAGGGATCCAGCTCCAACCGCTTGGCGGCCGCGTCCATGATGCGGATGTTGGCCTGGTGCGGCACGAAGAGCTTGAGCTGGTCGCCGGTGAACCCGTTGCGGTCCATGAGCAGCCGGCTGTTGTCGGCCATCTCGCGGACGGCGTTCTTGAAGACCTCGCTACCGGCCTGATGGATGTAGTGTTCCTTGGCGGCCACGGTCTCGGCCGTGGCGGGCTTCAGGGAGCCGCCCGCGGGCATGTAGAGGAAGCAGCCGCCGGACCCGTCCACCTTGTGCTCGAAATCCAGGATTCCCAGGCCCTCTTCCACCCGCTCCACGATGACGGCGCCGGCGCCGTCGCCGAAGAGCACGGAGGTGGCCCGGTCCTCGAGGTTGATGATGGTGGACATGATGTCCACGCCCACCACGCCGGCCCGCTTGATGCCGCCGGCGGCCACGAGGCTCGCAGCGGTGGTCAGCGCGTAGAGGAAGCCCGAACAGGCGGCGTTCAGGTCGAAGCCGAAAGCGTTGGTCGCCCCGACCATCTCCTGGATGCGGCAGGCCGTGGCGGGGAAGAGGGTGTCAGGGGTGACGGTGGAGACAAGGATCAGGTCCAGGTCCGTGGCCTTGATCCCACGGTTGTCCAGGGCCATCTGGAGGGCCGGGGCGCCCAGCTGGGAGGCGCCGGTGCCGGGCTCGACCCAGCGGCGCTCGCGGATGCCGGTGCGGG
The DNA here is from genome assembly GCA_017859995.1 of Holophagaceae bacterium. Classification (GTDB taxonomy): domain Bacteria; phylum Acidobacteriota; class Holophagae; order Holophagales; family Holophagaceae; genus Geothrix. The sequence goes on from JAFJUR010000074.1 coordinate 1,980, forward strand.
TTCGGATCCACTCATCGTTGGTTTCCATGATCTTGGACAGGTCATCGTTGGTGACCACGCGGGGGGGAAAGCACTGCCCGGTACCGGTGATTCCCACGGGGGCGACAAGGCGACGGTTCAAAGGGCCTCCGTTCCGAAACGGCCATCATCGCATGAACGGAGGCGTTCGTCAGCGATCGGCCCTGAGGCGGCGCAGCAGCGCCACCAGCCGATCCGGATCCACCAGGCGCAGCTCCATGTCCCCAAGCAGGCCCGAGCCGCCCGACCAGGCGCTGGCGGACTCGGAATCTTCCGGAACCTGCCAGGGCTCCGGCAGCGCGCCGAGCGTGCCGACCACCCGCTCGATGGGTAGCCCCAGGCGCGGCCTGAGCACGGCCAGGGCCGTGACGGGTCCCGCCGGGGAGCCGCATCCGGGCAGATCGTCCCAGGCCAGCACGGGCAGGAACTCGCCCTGGTGCATCACCACGCCTTGTATGCCGCGGGCGCCGCCAGGGATGGCGGAGACCGGCAGGGGCGCCACCACTTCGCGAAGGTCCCGCGTGGCCAGCAGGAGGTCCAGGCCCGCCGCCCTCACATGGAGCCAGGTGCTGCTCTCAGGCATGGGCCACCCGCCGCATCAGGGAATTCATGGCCAGGCCGAGGATGGCCTCGGGATCCAGCACCCAGAGGATGCCCTCCTCCTGGAGGCTGCCGCCCATGATGCCCGGTGAATGGGCCAGTTCCGGCAGGCTCCGCAGCAGCACCTCGCCCCGGCCCAGGATCTCGTCCACGCCGATGGCGATCGCCACGCTGCGCGAAGCTGCCCCCGGCTGCGTCAGCACCACGAAGGCCTTCTGGCCGTCGGGGTCGGGAAGCCCGAGGCAAGTCTGGAGGGATTCGAGCGGCGTGGACATGCCCAGGACGTCCACCTGGTCGCCGCCGTGGAGGGGTTCCTTGCCAGCCTGAACGCGCAGCACGCTGTTGAGCGGAATGCCGAACATCTGCCCGGCGCAGCGGACCCGCAGGCAGCTGACCACGGCCCGGCTGAGCGGAATGCTCAGGCGGATCAGGCTGCCCCGCCGGGGCTCGCTGGACAGATGGACTTCCCCGCCGAGGGCTTCGATCTCCGCCCGGACCACATCCATGCCCACGCCCCGCCCAGACAGCTGGGAGGCCCGTTCCTGCGTCGAGAAGCCAGGCTCGAGGGTGAGCCGGTGCAGCCGCTCGGGCGTATGGGCCTGCCCCTTGGTCAGCAGCCCCAGCTCGATGCCCCGGGCCTCGATCCGCGCCAGGTCGAAGCCGCGGCCGTCGTCGCGGATGTCGAAGCGGAGGTTCCTGCCCCGCTGGGAGGCGGAGATCTTCAGCGAACCGGCCTCGCTCTTGCCCTGGGCCACGCGCTCGGAAGGCGGCTCCAGGCCATGGTCCAGCGCGTTGCGGACCAGGTGCAGAAAGGGTTCGGAAAGCCGACCCAGCAGGCTGCGCTCCACTTCGAGATCCCCACCCAGGAAGGTGAGCTTCACGGGCTTGCCTGTGTCCCGGCTGAGCCCCTTCACCAGGGGCTCGATGCGGGAGAACACCGAATCCACCTTGATCATCCGCATCTGCAGCAGGGATTTCTGAACCTCGAGAAGGCCCTCCTCCATGTCCCCCAACAGCGCCAGGGGGCGCTCCCGGTCCAGGCCCTTGGCCTGGCGCATGAGGAGGCTGGCCGCGTCCCGCAGCTGGCCGACGGCCATGAGCCGGGCTTCCAGAGCCTCCACCCGGTGGGCCGGCAGGCGGAGGATCTCCACCTCCACGGCCTGCGCCGCCGGGGGCGGAGGCGGACCGGAGGCCGGGGCGGGCGCCTGAGGGAGTTCGGGGGCCTCGGGCTCCGGGTTCCGCAGGCTCGCGGGAACCCGGGCGGGGTCCGCCAGCAGGGTCACGCCCAGCAGCTCGCCGTCCAGCAGGGGCAGGCTGGCCGGATCCACGGCTGGGCAGGCGACCATGAGCAGGAAGGCGAGGCCCTCCCGGTCCTCGGGCACGTCCCAGGGCAGCGTGGAGAGCAGCTCTCCCTGGGCGCCCAGCACCTCGCTGTAGGCGCGGAGCCGCTCGTCGAAGGTGGCGAAATCCAGACAGACCGCGACCCCGTGGATGGGCATGCCGCTCAGCAGCAGCGCCGTCACCCGGGTGCGCTCGTACTCCGACAGGGCCTTCAGGGTGTCCGGCGGCAGGTCGAGCAGGGAGGTCAGATCCTGGGTTCCCCCCTCCGTCGGGCGGGCCAGGGCTTCCAGTTCGCCCAGCTCCCGTCGCAGGGCATGGAGGTAGTCATCCGGCTCGGGCCGGCCCCGGCGGATGCCGGCCAGGCCCGATTCAAGGGCCAGGATGCCCGCCTCCAGGGTCTCGATCAGCGAATCCGTGGAGCGCAGGCGCCCCTTCCGCATGAGGTCGAAGATGTCCTCCATGCGGTGGGCCGCCCGGCTGAAGCTGGTGTAGCCAAGCATCCCGGCCATGCCCTTGAGGGTGTGGGTCGTCCGGAAGAGGGCGTTCACCGAGGCCTGCACCACGTGGGCCGGCGGACTCTCCTTCAGCACGGCGAGGGTCTGCCGGGCCTGCGCGAACAGGTCCTCGCATTCGGCCCAGACGTCGTCGAAGGATTGATCCAAGTGCAGCTCCCGGTTCCTGGCCCATCGGCAGGGCGGAGGACAGTCTGGAGTCTGGGCCTGTCTTACACTGGGGCCCATGCGCACCCTCGCCGTCCTGCCCTCCCGCTTCCAGGCCTCCCGCTTCCCTGGCAAGCCCCTGGCCCTCATCGCGGGAAAACCCATGATCCAGTGGGTGTTCGAGGCCGCCCGCCGGGCCGAGGGGGTGGACCGGGTGGTGGTGGCGACCGACGACGACCGCATCGCCTCGGCCGTGCGGGGCTTCGGCGGGGAGGCGGTGATGACCGATCCCGCGCTGCCCTCGGGCACCGACCGCGCCGCCGCCGCCCTGGCGGCCCTCCTGGCGGCCGGTGCGGACCCCTTCGACTGCGTGCTCAACATCCAGGGCGACGAGCCCGCCATGCACCCCGACACCGTGGCCGCCCTCGTGGCCCTCATGCGGAACCAGCCCGACCTGCCCATGGGCACCGCCGCCTGCCCCTTCGCCCACCAGGACGAGCTGTTCAACCCGAACGCCGTGAAGGTGGTGGTGGATGACCACCGGCGGGCCCTCTACTTCAGCCGGAGCCCCATCCCCTACCTCCGGAATTCGGCCATCTTCGAGCCCGACTTCCGCCCCTGGATGACGCCGGGGCAGCTCGCCCACTTCCGGCGGCACCTCGGGATCTATGCCTACCGGCCAGACGCGTTGCGCACCTTCACGAACCTGCCCCCGCACCCCCTCGAGCAGTTGGAAATGCTGGAGCAGCTCCGGGCGCTCGGGGCGGGCATCCCCATCGGCGTGGCGGACACGCCGCACCTCAGCCTGGGCGTGGACGTGCCGGCCGACGTGGCGGCAGCCGAAGCCCTCCTGCGGGAGCGGGGACTGGCGCGCTAGACTGGAGCGCTGGGCCCCTGAGGGGTCCGTTCCCTGCCAGGAGATGTCCTTGAGCCACCATAAAGTCGTCGTCATCGGCACCGGCCCCGCCGGCTACACCGCCGCCCTCTACACCTCCCGGGCGAACCTGGCTCCGCTGGTGTTCGAGGGCGTCCAGCCCGGCGGCCAGCTCACGATCACCACCGAGGTGGAAAACTTCCCCGGCTTCCGCCAGGGCGTGGCGGGTCCTGCGCTGATGGAGGAGATGCGGGAGCAGGTGCTGCGCTTCGGGACCACCATCAAGGCCGAAACGGTGCTCAAGGCCGACCTCCAGGCCCGTCCCTTCAAGCTCACCACCGACAAGGGCGAGTACACCGCCGACGCCGTGATCATCGCCACGGGCGCTTCCGCCAAGTGGCTGGGCATCGGCAAGGACGAGCACCTTTCCCGCAGCGGCGGCGGGGTGAGCGCTTGCGCCACCTGCGACGGCTTCTTCTTCCGCGGCAAGGAGATCGCCGTGGTCGGCGGGGGCGATACGGCGCTTGAAGAGGCGGTCTTCCTCACCAAGTTCGCCACCAAGGTCCACCTCATCCACCGCCGGGACAAGCTGCGCGCCTCGAAGGCCATGCAGGAGCGCGCGCTGAAGAACGAGAAGATCCATCCCGTGTGGAACAAGGCGGTGCTGGACGTCCTCACGAATACCATCGAGACGCCCATGGGCGAGAAGGTGGAGAAGATCCGCGCCCTCAAGCTCAAGGACACCGTGGACGGCAGCGAGTCCGACCTGCCCGTCGAGGGCCTCTTCGTGGCCATCGGCCACCAGCCGAACACCGGCCTCTTCGCCGGCCAGCTGCCCATGGACGAGACGGGGTACCTCCAGGTGGAGAAGGGCTCCAGCCGCACCGCCATCCCGGGGGTATTCGCCTGCGGCGACGTGCAGGATCACGTCTACCGGCAGGCAATCACCGCCGCCGGCAGCGGATGCATGGCCGCCATCGATGCCGAGCGCTGGCTGGCGGAACAGGGCCTCGCCGAATGACGAGCGCCAGGTGAATGAGCAGCACCTCGAACCCCTGAAGCGGCACCCGGAGGGTCGAGCCCTCCGGGCCGAGGTGGATCTGGGCCGGGTGGCCCGGAACCTGGACCGTGTCCAGCGGGCTTCGGGGGGACGCCAGATCTGGGGCGTGGTCAAGGCCAACGCCTACGGGCATGGCGCGGTGCCCGTCGGCCGCGCACTGGCCGAGGCCGGCGCCCACGGGCTGGCCGTTTCCAGCCTGGAGGAGGGCCTGGAGCTCCGGCAGGGCGGCATCGAGTGTCCCATCCTCGTCCTCGGCGGCCTGCGGCCCGAGGCCCTGCCCGCAGCCTCCGCCGAGGGCCTCACCATCGCGGTGGTGGGCCCGGAGCACCTCGCCGAGTATGCGAACCTCCTCCCCCGGCACCCCCTCCGTCTCCACCTGAAGCTGGACACGGGCATGGGCCGTTTCGGGCTGCTGCCCTCCGAACTGGGGGCCTGCCTGCCGGCCCTGCGGCGGCTGGCCCCCTGGTTTGAAGGCGTCATGGGCCACTTCGCCACGGCGGACGATCCCGACCAGGGCTTCGCGCTCCGGCAGCGACGGGTCTTCGAAGACTGCCTGGCCCAGCTGGCCGATGCCGGCATCCGGCCCGCCCAGCGCCACCACGGCAACAGCGACGCCTGCCTCCGCGGGCTCCTGGGGGAGGACACCCATGTGCGCCCGGGCCTGGCCCTCTTCGGCCTCGCCACCGTGGCCGAGGGCCGCGAGCTGGGGCTGGAGCCCGCCCTGTCCCTCGTGGCGGAGGTGGCCCGGGTCAAGACCGTGCCCCCGGGCACCACCGTGGGCTACGGCCGCACCTTCGTCGCCCCCCAGCCCATGCAGATCGCCACCCTGGCCTGCGGCTACGCGGACGGCTATCGCCGCGACCTGGGCAACCGGGCGGTGGTGGGCTTCGCCAACCGCACCTTCCCGGTGGTCGGACGGGTCTCCATGGACTACCTGACCGTGGCCCTGCCCCTGGATGTGCCGCTGGCCCCGGGCGACCCCATGACCCTCTTCAGTTCCGATCCCACGGCCCCCCACAGCGTGGAACGCCTCGCCCAGGCCCTCGGCACCATCCCTTACGAGTTGACGTGCGCGCTCCATCGCCGCATCTCACGTCGTTATTTTCCTTAGGGCGGGACTGATCTGCATTACCATGGGAGACCCGCCTCCGGCCCCCCATGAACCTGCTGGTCATCTCCCGCCATGACGACCTGGTCGAACGCCTGAGGATGGCGTTCGAGGGTGCTGGGCACCGCATCGTCCACGTGGGCGACCCCCTGGAGGCCCTGGCCCGGGACGCCTGGGGCGAGGCGCAGGTGCTGCTCGTGGATTCCGGTGGCGATCCCATGGATGGCTTCCGACTCTGTCGACTGCTGCGCGGCGAAGCCCGTGTCCTCTTCCGGAACCTCCCCATCTTCTTCATTCTCGACCACCAGCCTTCCGAGCAGGACCTCAAGGCCCTGCAGGAGGCGGACGGAGACGGCTTCATCCCCGCGGGCCACACCATCCAGCAGCTGCTGAATCACCTGGGACCGGTCATGTCCGGCGGCACCTTGCGGGAGGAGGACCAGAAGGTCCCTGTCCTGGCCATGGGCCTGCACTCGGCCCTGGCCGGGCGGGCGCGGGAGGTCCTCCAGCACTACACGATGGAAGTCCACAGCCCGCCCACCCGGAACGCCGCCGAGGCCCAGCGCATGTTGAAGGCCCCCGTGCTGCTGCTCGGCCTCTCCTCCGGGGGCGTGGAGGGAGCCTTGGCGCTGCTGGCGCAGCTGCGCGAGCAGGGCCGCCTGCCCTACGCCATCCTCGTGGGCCAGGTGAAGGACGAAGGCGCCCAGCGCCGGCTGCTGCTGGCGGGCATCTCGGACTGGGTGCCCCTGCCCCTCTCGGAACCCCGGCTGCTGCACGCCTGCAAGCGGGCCATCGAATGGATGCACGCCCGGCGCATCCAGGCCGAGTACGAATCCGCCATCCACGACCTGCGGGAGCGCCGCAGCATGCTCGAGATCGAGGCCGCGGCCCTGCGCAACGAGGTGCTCACCGATCCCCTCACCGAGCTGCTCAACCGGCGGGCCTTCGACCAGAACCTGGAGCATGCGGTGCTGCAGTGGGAGCGCCACCGGCGGGCCTTCGTCCTGCTGCTGGGGGATGTGGACCACTTCAAGCTCATCAACGACCGCTTCGGCCATCCCGTGGGCGACGAAGTGCTCCGCCAGATGGCCGCCCGCATCCGCTCGGCCCTGCGCAAATCCGACCTCGCCTTCCGCATCGGCGGCGAGGAGTTCGCCGTGCTGCTGACCGAGACCAGCCTCAAGGCCGGGGCCGAAGTGGCGAACAAGCTGCGGCGGCGGATCGACGAGGATCCGATGGTGCTGCCCGCGGGCCAGACCATCTTCCCCACCATGAGCTTCGGCGTCGGCGGCCCCGGGGCGCCCACGCCCGCGGCGCTGATGGCCCAGGTGGACCGGGCTCTCTACCAGGCGAAGAACCTGGGACGGAACCGCGTGGTGGTGGCGGGGGACGACGACGCCCCGCCCCAGGCCCTCAAAATCCGAAGCTGAAGATGTCCCCCAGCCCGCGCAGGGTGAGGATGAGGTCCAGCCGGTCCTCCCGGTGCCCCGAGACCTGGGCCGGGTTCACGGCCACATGGGCGTACTTCAGCACGTACGCCACGCAGGGCTGGACGTAGGCCAGGGCCACCTGGCTGGAGGCGAAGCCGCGGCTCTCGAAGTCGTAGTTCGCGCTGAACTCCAGGCGGAGGCGGTCGTCCCAGAAGCGTTGCAGGCCTCCGACCTGGATGCCCTTCTGCCGCACCAGGAACCGGTTGATGCCCGTGCTGAAATAGGCCAGGTTGAAGCGGCCGCCATCGCGGGCCTTCACGTCCAGGCTGAGGGCGTTGTCCGATCCTCCAGCGCCGAGATCCGACGATCGCCGCAGGCTGATGCGCCAGCGGTCGTCCGGCTCCACGTCCAGGTCCGTGTCCACAGAGGCCCACCCCTTTTTGTAGCGACCGTCGCTCAGGATGATGGGTGTCGCGTGGTAGCGGGTGGCCACCCGGAACCGGGCCAGATCCGCGAACCCATGGCCCGAGCCGGGCCGCCCGAGGATGTGCTGCTTGAGGCCCAGCTCGAAGCTCCGCTCGCCGGAGGCGCTGTCGTTGACGCCCGGGAAGGAATCCACCCCGTCGAAGCGGGGCAAGGTGCCCGCCTCGCCGTAGCGGCTGGTCTCAGTGAGGCCGAAATAGGGCTCCGCCACATGCTTGAGCTCGCCCTTGTAGCCGAGGATGGAGACCTCCTTGAAGCTGCGGCCCACCTGGGGCCCGGAGAGGCGCAGGTGGCTGGAGAGGAGGAAGCGGGTCGCCGCGGCGCCGTCCACCTGGAAGGGGCTGGTGGCGGGGTTCACCGCGGTGCCGTCCGCGCCGGCCGTGGGATCGAAGACCGCCGAGGACAGGGTCGAGCTGTAGTGAGTGGCCCGGCCCATCACCTCGAGGTCGGCCCGGAAGGGGCCCCACTGGCCCAGGCGGCCGTGCAGGCGCGTGTTGGCGTCCTGGCGGTCCCAGGCGTAGCTCTGGTCCCCCACGGCGGAGCTGCCCTCGATGCGGTAGGCGAAGCGGCCAAGCCGCACGCCGCCATCCAGGTACATCGGCCCGATCACCGGCACGGGGAAGAAACGGAACTCGCCCTGGGGCAGGGTCTGGCGCTTCAGGGATGCCGGGAAATCGGGACTGTAGAAGGGATCGCCCTGGTCCTTGGTGAAGAAGAAGCTGCGCTGCTCGGCGGCGGAAAGGCTGAGGCTGCCGAAAGTGAAGCTGCGCCCGAGATAGAGCGCCGAATCGTAGTTGGGCGCGCCAAGGTTGCCGAAGCCCCGCCCGAAATCCGCGTCCACCAGGTTGTCGGAGGACTGGTTCACGTCCGCCGTGAGCTGCCAGCCGTCCTCTCGCTGCCAGACCTCCTTGAGGGAATAGCGGTACCGCTGCGTGTCCAGGCTGCGCTGATGGATGGACTGCCCCGAGAAGCTGCCCTGGTGGGTGAGGTCGGGCTTCCAGCGCATCTCCCCGCCCCAGAGCATTCCCTCCTTGCTGAGATACTCGGGCGAGAATGTGACATCGGCGGTGGGGCCCAGAACCTGGTAGTACGAGAGGCCGACCCGCGTGCCGAAGGCGCTGGACAAGCCCAGCAGCGGCGGCAGCAGGCCCGAGGTGCGCTCGGCCTGGGCGGGATAGATGGCGTAGGGCAGGTAGAAGATCGGCACCGGTCCCAGCTGGACACGGGCGTTCCAGAGCGTGGCGAAGCCGTCGAGGTCCACCTTCATGCTGGAGAGCTTGGCGGTCCACCCGGGCTTCTCCTCCGGACAGGGACTCAGAGCCACCTCGTCGAAGGACCAGGTCCGCAGGGTGGTGAAGGCCACGTGGCTGGACCGCAGAGTCCAGCTGGGAGGCAGGTCCATCTGGAGCGCCCAGGCCTCGCCGGAGCGCCGGGTCCAGTCCATCTGCAGGCGCTCGCCCCGCAGCCGCAGGTCCGGGCCCTCCAGGCGGATGTGCCCCTCGGCGATGAGCAGGCCGTCGGAGATGCGGTACTCGATGCGGTCCGCCAACAGGAGCAGGCCTTCGGCCTGGATGGCGCCCTGCTCGAGGATCCAGATGTCGCCGGCTTCCCGCACCCGCTCGCCCCGCCAGTCGAAGGGCACCCGGGAAGCGCCCGGCCCGCGCTCCATCTGGTAGGGGCGCAGGGGCAGCAGTTCGGCGGGGGTGGGAGCGTCCAGCGGAGTCATGGGCCGAACCTCAGGCAGGCCCTGGGCCGCCAGCAGCACCGGCAGGGTGCCCAGGATCAACCCTCCGCTCCCCTTCCCCACCCAGCCCATGGGCGGCTCAGTGCTGGTGCGGCAGGAGCCGCGCGCTGAGGAGGAAGATCCCCACGCCGGAGAGCAGGGCGACCGTGCTGCGCAGACCGGAGACCTTCTGCACCTCGGGCAGCAGGTCGGAGCTGGCCACGTACAGCGCCAGCCCGGCCGTGAGCCCGAGGATGGGGCCCGTGGGGAGGTTCAGCAGCGACTGGCCGGCCGAGCCCACCAGGGCCGCCAGGGCCAGGGTGCCCGCCGCCAGGAGCGCGCCGCGGTTGCCGAAGCCCCGCACGAGGAAGATCGAGGCGATGGTGCCGCCCTCGGGAATGCGGTGGAACAGGATCCCCAACAGCACCAACGGTCCCAGGTTGCTGTGGGTGGAGAGGGCCGCGGCGATGGCCACGCCGTCCATGAGGCTGTGCAGGGACAGGCCCACCAGGGCCAGGACCCCGCTCAGGGGAGTGCCGTCCTTGTGGGTCTCCTCGCCGTAGTGGAAGTGGAGCGTGATGCCGTGCTCCATGACGTGGACCAGCAGGTAGCCCGCGAGGATCCAGAACGCGTTCGCCTCGCCGCCCTTGGCCTCCAGGCACTCGGGGATGATGCGCACCACGGTCACCGACAGCAGGTAGCCCGCGGCCACGCCGGAAAGCAGGCGCATGAACTGGGCGCGGCCCTGGAGGAAGCGCACCACCCCCCAGCCACCCAGGAGGGTGGCCAGGGAAGCGATGGGCGCCAGCCAGTAGAGGGACATTCCGGGGGCCTTGGGGGCGGCCTTCTCCTTGGCCGGGGCCTTGACGGCCTTCGCCTTGGGGGCCGGCTCGGAGTCGGCGAAGAGCGCCGGCGCCACGTCCGGAGCCGATTCCGGGGTCGAGGACACCTTCGCCCGGGGCGTGCGCTTGGGCTTGGCGGCGGGCTCGGGGGTCGCCGCGGCGACGCCGATCCTCGGGCGGGGGCTCGGGGTCAGCAGGCTGGCCACCAGGTCAGCCGTGACCTTGGGGGGCTCGGGCTGGGCTTCCGGCTGCGCGTCGGGCCGCGGCGCGCGGCGGGGGGCAGGCTCGGCGCGGTCCTCGGCCGAGGCGGAGGGCTGGCCGGCCAGCTCGCCGCGGTCGGCGCCGCCCTTGCGGCGACGGCGGCGGCGTTTGCGCTTGGCCCCTTCGCCCTTGGGCTCGTCGCCGGATTCCTCGGTGCCCTCCTCGGCATCCTCATCCTCGGGCTTGGCGCTCTCGAAGAGGGCGCGGAGGCGCTCTCGTTCGTCCAGCGCGGCCCGCTGCAGGTCGCGACGGTCGTATTTGAAGGCTTCCTTCTTGGGCTCCTTGGGCCCCTCGCCGTGGAGGCCCAGGGCCTTCTCGAAGGAGATGGGGCTGTCGCCGCCCAGCACCACCGTCTCGTCCTCGGGGGCACCCTTCTCGCGGTGCGGCTTGGGCGCCGGCTTCTCGGCAGGTGCTTCTTCGGCCCGCTCGATCTCGGCGGACATCTCGCCGTAGCTCATGGACCAGTCGGCCTGGATCAGGACCTTCGCGCCGCTCTCCTCCTCCATCTGCGTGAGGTCGGAGCGCTTCTCGTTGAGCACCGCGGCGGCGATGGCCGGGGCCAGCTTCACGCGGATCTCGCCGATGCCGCCCTTGGCCAGGATGCCATGCAGCTTGCGCACCACGGAGAGCGCCATGGCCTCGATGGTCTTCACCTTGCCGGTGCCCGCGCAGGTGGGGCAGGTCTCGTGGTTCACGTGCTGGAGGCTGGGGCGGATGCGCTGGCGGGTCATGACCAGCACGCCGAAGCGGTTGATCTTCCCCACCTCCATGCGGGCCTTGTCGGCCTTGAGGCAGTCCACCAGCTTGTCCTGGACGGAGCGGATGTGGGATTCGCGCTTCATGTCGATGAAGTCGATGGCGATGAGGCCGGCCAGGTCGCGCAGGCGCAGCTGGCGCGCCACTTCCTCGGCGGCTTCCATGTTGGTCTTGAAGGCCATGTCCTCCACGCCGTCGCCGGACGTCTTGCCGCTGTTGACGTCGATGGCCACCAGGGCCTCGGTCTGGTCCAGCACCAGGGCGCCGCCGCTGGGCAGGCCCACCTTGCGGCCGTAGACGCGGTCGATCTGCTCTTCCAGCTGGTGCCGCGAAAACAGGGGCTTCTTGCCGGTGTAGTGCTTCAGCACGTCGAGGTGCTGGGGCATCGTGCGCTTGAAGAAGGACTGGGCGGCGTGGAAGGTGTCCTCGTCGTCGATCTGCACTTCCTCCACGTCGGCGCTGAAGGTGTCGCGCAGGGTGCGGGTGACGACGTCGTCCTCCTGCCAGACCAGGCCGACCCCGTGGCGGTGCTTGTAGCGATTGAGCACTTCCTTGTAGGTGTCCAGCAGGTACTCGAGATCGCGCTGGAAGTCCTCCTTGGTGACGCCCAGGCTGGCGGTGCGGACGATGACGCCGATGTCTTCGGGGATGTCGAGGGTGTCCACCAGCTGCTTGAAGTGGCGGCGCTCCTCCGTGGCCTCGATCTTGCGGCTGATGCCGTTGACGGGGTTGCCCGGCGTGATCACCAGGTAGCGGCCCGCCAGGCTGATCTGGCCGGTCATCATGGCGCCCTTGGAGCCCAGCTCCTCGCGCACGGCCTGGACGAGGATCTCCTGGTCCCGCTGCAGCACGTCCTGGATGCGGCCGCGGCGACCCTCGCCGCTCAGGTCGCGGGGCAGCTCGCCCAGGGGCAGGAAGCCGTTCTTCTGGCCGCCGAAGTGGACGAAGGCGGCCTGGAGGCTGGTGTCCACACGGACCACCCGGGCCTTATAGAGGTTGCCCTTGATCTTCTCGTTGTGAAGGAACTCGACGTCGTAGTCGAACAGCACGCCGTCCACCAGCGTGGCCACCCGGATCTCTTCTGGATCCGTGGCGTTGATCATCATGGTTTTCTTGGGGCTCAAGGAGGCTCCTCTCGGGGCCCAGGTACCTGGCTGCGGCTTACGCCCGGCAGGCTCGGCGGCCCTGGGGTGGGATGTCTGGGATGGTGGAACGGGAAACTGAAGGGGGCCCTGCCCTGGCTTCAGCCACCCGGAGGGAAAAAATCGGGATGGTCACGATCGAGGTGCGTGGGCTGATGCCTCGTACGGCACGCGGGATCTTCAATCATTAAACCCACTTGTTAGCGGGGAGGCAAGCTTCATCCCAAAAGGCGAAGTTACAGGGAAGTCACAGGCCGGCCCGCGGGGCTTCACGGCCGATCCCCAGGATCAAGGGCATGAAGGAGGCATCCATGCGGATCCGATTCCTGGCCCAGACCCTGCTGGCCACCCTGGTGGGCCTGTCCGCCACCGCCCAGACCGTGAAGGTGGACCCGAAGGTCACCACCTACAAGAAGGTCTCCGGCATCAGCGGGAACCTCAACTCCATCGGCTCTGACACCCTGAACAACCTCATGGCCTTCTGGGTGGAGGGCTTCAACAAGAAGTACCCCAACGTGAAGATCCAGGTCGAGGGCAAGGGCTCGACCACCGCCCCCCCGGCCCTCATCGAGAGCACCAGCCAGCTGGGCCCCATGAGCCGCGAGATGAAGAACGAGGAGATCGACAAGTTCGAGAAGAAGTTCGGCTACAAGCCCACCAAGGTGGCCGTGGCCATCGACGCCCTCGCGGTGTTCGTGAACAAGAACAACCCGGTCAAGTCCCTCAGCCTCCAGCAGGTGGACGCCATCTTCTCCAAGACCCGCAAGGGCGGCGCCGCCAAGGACCTGAAGACCTGGGGCGACCTGGGCCTCACGGGTGACCTGGCGGCCCGTCCCCTCAGCCTCTACGGCCGCAACAGCGCCAGCGGCACCTATGGCTACTTCAAGGAGCACGCGCTCTTCAAGGGCGACTACAAGGATTCCGTGAAGGAGCAGCCCGGTTCCTCCTCCGTGGTCCAGAGCATCGGCTCCGACCGCTTCGGCATCGGCTACAGCGGCATCGGCTACGCCACCTCCGGCGTGCGGGCCCTCCCCCTCTCCGACGAGAAGAAGAACGGCGGGGCCGCCTTCGCAGCCTCCTACGAGAACGCCCTGAACGGGAAGTACCCTCTGTCCCGGTTCCTCTACATCTACATCAACAAGGATCCCAAGAAGCCCATGGATCCCCTGACCCGCGAGTTCCTCAAGTTCGTCCTCAGCAAGGAAGGCCAGGAGATCGTCGTCAAGGACGGCTTCCTGCCCCTCACCGCCAAGATGGAAACCGACGAGCTGGCCAAGCTGAAGTAGCCGACCACCGCAGTGGGCGTGCCGGGGGATCCCCCGGCACGCCTGTTTGCGGATCCTGCCGTTCCGCCCGGACGAGACCCCATGCCCAGCCTCCCCAGCCACCAGACGCGCGCCCAGCGCATGGACCGGTTCATGGCCTTCACCATTTCCGGTGGCGGCATCCTGATCATCGGCGCCGTGCTGGCCATGCTCCTGTTCATCCTGAAGGAGGCGCTGCCCCTGTTCGCGCCCGCCACCGTGAAGCGCGCGGGCACGGTGCAGGCGGCTCCCTCCGGCGGCGCCTGGCTGGATGAATCGGGCAAGGCGGTGGTGCTCGCCTCCCGGACCGGCGGCCTGAGCGCCCTGCGCCTGCCCGCGGGCACCGCCCTGCCGGTGCCTTCGGAAGGCCCGGCCCTGCCCTGGCGCGCCCTCCTCCCCCCCGACACCCGGGGCGAAACCCTGGTCATCGGCGTGGACGGGCGGCTCTCCGTGGCCCGCCTGGCCTGGTCCAAGCCCGCCGGCGAGAACGACCCCGCCCAGTGGACCCTGGAACCCCACTGGCAGGGCGGCATCCCCCTGAAAGCCTTCCCCGAAGCGGTGCTCCACTTCCGCCTGCTGGGCGGCGGCGGTCTGGACGGCGGGCAGACCCTCCGCGTGGTGGCCCGGTTTCCGGAGGGCCTGGCCTGGCTGGAGACGCCGCTCGACGCGACCTCCGCACCCGCCTGGACGCCCATCCCCCTCGAGGCGGACCTGCATCCGACGGCCGCCGCCTGGAGCGCAGACGGCCAGAACCTGTTCGTGGGCACCCGCGAGGGCCGCCTGCTGGACCTGGATCCCGCCTCGGGCGCCGTGAACGCGAGCGCCACCTTCGGCGAGACCGTCGAATCCATCGGGTTCGCCCTGGGCCAGTCGAGCCTGCTGGTGGGCGGCGCCCAGGGCCGGATCGCCGCCTACCAGCGGGTCCGCGTCCAGGAGGCCTTTCAGCTCCAGGCCTTCCACCGCTTCGCGTCCCTTCCGGGCCCCGTGCTGGGATTCCAAGCCAGCCTGCGGGACAAGCGCTTCCTCGCCTGGACGCCCACCCAGGCCGTCGTCGACCACCTGACCACCGAGCGCCGGCTGCTCTCCGTGGCGCTCGACGGCCGAGGCCACGCGGCCCTGGCCCCCAAGGGCGACCTCATCCTGCAGGCCGGCGAGGCCAGCGGGGCCCTCAACCTCTGGTCCCTCGACGCGCCCCACCCGGAGGTCAGCTTCGGGCTCCTGTGGGGAAAGACGCACTACGAGGGCTACGAGAAGCCCGAGTACGTCTGGCAGAGCACGGGCGGCACCGACGACTTCGAATCCAAGTTCAGCCTGGTGCCCCTGGTG
>JAFJUR010000075.1 GCA_017859995.1 Holophagaceae bacterium
CCTCCACCCCGACTGATCGGAAACGGGTCGCGCGCTCTCTGGACCACGCGGCGTTCCGGTCGGCCGGCTCGCGCCAGACCGATGGTCGGCAAGCGGCCATGGACGCGCCATCGGCGAGTGACGAAGGCCCGGTGCCGAGGTTCGAATCCCGGGCACGCGGGAATGCCGCGGCGCCTGTCGGCATGAGGGATTCCGGCCTTGTGAGGAACAGCCGAATCAACGGTACGAAGGCGGTGGGGCGGGCGACCCGCGGAGACTAGCTTGAACGGATGAGCTCCGAATCCGCCGCAACCATCCCGTCGAACCCTCCGCGCTGGCGCCCGCAGCCGCCCGGCGCCGGAGGGGAACGTCGATGGCGATTCCCGCAGCACCGGGATTTCGAGGTTGGCCTGCCGCACCGCTAGGCCCTCGCCGGATCAGCCAGGAGTCCAGCACCGAACGCGCGCGCCCAGGCGGGCCGCGCCCACCCAGAGGAGTCCACATGGACCGAATCCACTTCAGGCTCGGCCTGGCGGCCGCCATCATCATCGGGGGCGGCGGCACTGCGCAGGCGCAGAGCAGCACCACGGGAGGCATCAACGGCACCGTCAACGACCCGGACGGCAAGCCCCTGGCCGGCGTCACCGTCACGGTCACCTCCGCCCAGATCAGCCGCACCACCCTCACCGCCGCCGACGGCAGCTTCCGCGTTGGCCTGCTGAACCCCGGAGCCTGGACGCTCTCCATCGCGAAACCCGGGCTCTCCACCTTCCGGCAGCAGGTCAACGTGGTGACCAACCAGGTCACGCCCCTCACTGTGAAAATGCAGCCCGAGGCTAAGGCCACCGTGGAGGTCGTGGCGGCGGCCGTGGGCATCGACACCACCACCACCACCCTCGGCCAGACCTACTCGTCGGAAACCATTGCCACCCTGCCCGCGGGCCGCGATTTCAACAGCCTGGCCTTCTTCGCCCCTGGCGTCGTGACGGGCGGTTTCGGCAACGATCCCGCGGTGGGCGGCGGATCCTCCGCCGAGAACACCTACATCGTGGATGGCCTGAATACCACCGACTTCCGCCGCGGCTTCCAGGGCCAGAGCCTGGACACCAACTTCATCGACCAGTACGAGGTCCAGACCGGCGGGTTCAAGCCCGAGTTCAGCGCCCTCGGCGGCGTGTTCAACGCCATCACCAAATCCGGCACCAACGACTTCAAGGGCTCGGCCTGGGTCAACGTCGACCCCCGCTCCCTGAAGGCCGAGCGGGTGAAGGGTCAGTACTACAAGCAGGCCATGACCACGGATCGCTACGACCTGGGCTCCCAGGTGGGCGGCGCCCTGATCAAGGACAAGCTTTTCTACTTCGTCGGGCTGAGCTACATCGGCAGCAAGTCCCCCAATGACACGAACCGGAACCAGCTGGAAGACGGCGGCATCACCGACAAGCAGACCCAGGTGCTGGGCAAGCT
This sequence comes from Holophagaceae bacterium, assembly GCA_017859995.1. GTDB lineage: Bacteria > Acidobacteriota > Holophagae > Holophagales > Holophagaceae > Geothrix. The sequence continues at coordinate 1,447 of JAFJUR010000075.1, forward strand.
GAACTGGTACCTCAACCCCGACCAGCAGCTGACCTTCTTTCTGAACCTGAACAACGGCCGGCGCGAAGCCCCGAGGGCGCGACCCCTCGACGGCGATGCCAACTGGGGCGACACGCAGAAGAGCACCACCAGCAATGTCACCCTGAACTACGACTGGACGATCAGTCCGAGCCTCTTCCTGTCGGCCAAGGCGGGCACCACTGAGCTGAAGGATGAGATCACGCCCGAGGATCAGCGGTCCGCCATCGACAACGGCAACTGGTATCGCACGGGCCCCGGGTTCCAGGCCGGAAACATCTACAACGTACCCCAGTTCGGCACCGCCAGCGCGCCCCTCTGGTGGAGCGGCGGCTACGGCAGCTACGACGCGCTCTCGAAGAATTCCACCACCCAGCTCAAGGTGGACCTCTCCTGGTTCGTGGGCGACCACAACCTGAAGTTCGGCGTGGCCTACCTGGACACCAAGTACAAGAGCATCCAGGCCACCACGGGCGGCGTGTGGCACCGCATCCGCGGCACCTCGCCCACCGACATCTATCTGCGCGACCAGGTCAACACGACGAACGCCACGGTGGAGACCGTATTCACCAGCCTCTATGCCCAGGATTCCTGGAGCCTCGCCGACAGCGGCGTGAAGCTCATGTATGGCTTCCGCTACGAGCAGCAGGATCTCAAGGACTACCGCGGCCGGACCTATCTGAAGTTCGACGATTTCGGCGACCTGATCCAGCCCCGCCTGGGCTTCACCTGGGACCTGAAGAAGGACGGGACCATGAAGCTGGCTGGCAGCCTGGCCCGGTACTTCGAATCGATCCCCCAGCGCCTCGGAATCCGCGTGTTCGCCAACGAGGTCTTCACCCGCACCCGCTACAACTCCGTCGCCGCCCCGGCTCCCAACACCGGCAGCTTCGACTACAACTTCACCAATGGCAGCTTCACCTACAATCCAGACGGTCCGAACAACGGCTTCACGGACTACGCCACGCCGTACAGCTTCGATCCCATCGCCGAGGGAACCAAGCTGCCCGAGCGCCGCGAGATCACCCTCGGCTTCGACTGGCAGTTCTCCCAGACCTGGACGGCGGGCGTGCACTACAAGTACCGCAAGATGCTGAATCCGATCGAAGACTCGGTCATCACGGATGCGGATGGCATCGGGCTGCCCGACGACACGCAGGGGGGCGTGGCCATTCTGTGGAACCCGCACCCCGGCCGGGTGACCTACCGCATGCAGCCCTTCAATGGAGGCGGCCTCGTCAGTGGCGAGTCCCTCTTCCCCGAGGCCAAGAACGTCTTCAAGTCCGCCGACCTTACCCTCAACTACAAGACCGCGGACGCCTCGATCGGTTTCAGCTACACCTGGAGCCGGCTCGAAGGCAACTACGAGGGGCTGGTCTCCAGCTCCAATGGCCAGGCGGACAACAACATCACCGCCTCCTGGGACTACTTCCCCTACGTGGGCTACGGCCTCCTGCCCAACGACCGCACCCACGTGGCCAAGCTCTTCGGGTCCTACCGCCTCGTCCTCGGCTTCGGCGAGCTGAACCTGGGCTGGAACTACAGCTACCAGTCGGGCACGCCCATCAGCATGTGGGACGGCACCAATGACATCGGCGGCTATGGCAATGCGACGCCGCTCAATGGCCAGCTGGGCCAGCTCGGCCGGACCCCTGCCATCCAGAACCTCGACCTGCACACCGAGCTGCAGGTCAAGGCCGGCCGCCTGAAGGTCGTCCCCTCCATTGATGTGTTCAACGTCGGCAACGCGCGCAAGGAGTTGAGCCAGGTCCAGCAGGCCACGGATTCCCTGGGAGTCGGCAATCCCGCCTACCAAGCGCCCCGCACCTGGCAGCAGGGTCGGCTTGTCCGCTTCGGCGTGAAGCTGCAGTTCTAGTCCTTCCCATCACCGCACGAGGGGGCCCCGCGAGGGGCCCTTTCGCGTTTCCCCGGGGAGGCTACACCTTCACGGCCGCCTCCACGTCGAGGAAGACCTCCATGTGCGTGATCAGTCCCTTCTCGGAAAACCGCTGAAGCTGGGCGGAGGTCATCAGGAACAGCCCCTCGCCCCAGCTGGGGTTCCGCACGGTCAGTTCGGTGACGGTCAGGGTGGCGTCGCCAAGGATGAAAAACCTCGAGCCGTGCGTCTGGATACCCGGAATCCGCTGGAACAGGTCGGCGAAATAGGCTCGCACCTCGGACCTGCATCGAAGGGGGTGGTCGAGCAGGGCGGAATGGAACTCGCACGGTTCATCGAAGCAGGCGGCGAGGGCATCCGCATCCTCCTTGCCCCAGGCTTCGACATAGGGCTGCAGCCGCGGCGGGATTTTCACCTTGCATGGGAATTCCATGGGGGCTCCCTGGAAGGCCTCTTGTTCCATCTTTGGACTTTATTGATGGAAACATGGGCGTCAAACGGCCTGGACATCGGATATGCCCAACGCCGGCCCCTGGAAGGCAGATCGGAGGCGCCTCGTGGCCAAGGAACGTTCGGTGGAAGGGGCTCCAATTTCCGCTTACGACGGTCCATCTTTCTGGCGGAGGCGCCGAACCTGCTACTAGGCAGCTTCTACAGTCTTTGCTAGTTCTTGACGGAAGGCTTAAGTTTGAGGTGGCCCGGCGGTAAACCTTGGTCTCGTCTCCAAGCGCGTGGGGGCATCGGCCAGGTACAAGAATCTCCCTACTAAAACGATTTCAAGATATGGAGGATGGACATGCCAAATTTCGCATCAACCCTAAAGGATGAGATCCTTCGGTTGGCCCGGAAAGAAGTGCGTCGCGAGGTTGAAGGCCTAAAGAAAGCCTCGGCCCAGTACCGGTCGGACATCGCGGCCCTGAAGCGGCGCGTGGATGCCCTTGAGAAGGCCCGGGCCAGGACCGAGAAGAAGGCGGATCAGGCGGGTTCCTCGAAGGGCGATGAGGAGGCGGCGACCATCCGGTTCAGCGCGAAGGGGCTGGCTTCCCAGCGGAAGCGCCTGGGCCTTTCCGCCACGGAGATGGGCTTGCTGCTCGGCGTGTCGGCGCAGACCGTCTACAACTGGGAAGCCGGAAAGTCGAGGCCGCGAAAGCAGCAGCTGTCCGCCGTCGCGGCCCTCCGGAAGATGGGGAAGCGGCAGATCGCCGCCGCCCTGGCCCAGCCCCCGGCGGAATAGGCGCCCCGATCAGCTGGGATGGTCGTGGACGGCTGCCGCGCGACCCGGGGCCTTTGGCACCGGCGCATTGACGTTGCACGCTGAGCAGCGGTGGAAGAACTCGCCCCGCCGGGTGCTCGGGATGATGCGCATGGACTGCCCGCAGGTGGGGCAGGGGCCTCCCGAGACGTGGGGGGCCGGGGCATCCTGAAGGTCGCGCACCACGCCGGTGACGAAGCTCCGGATGTCGGTCATGAAGGTGTCCCGGGCCTCTTCGCCTCGGCGCATGCGCTCCAGGCGGGCCTCCCAGGTGCCGGTCAGCTCCGCGCTGCGCAAAGCCTCGGTGGGAAGTCCCTGGATCAGCCGGATGCCCTTTTCCGTGGGCAGCAGGACGTTGCGCTTGCGCTCGATGTAGGCGCGCTTGATGAGCGTCTCGATCATGTTGGCGCGGGTGGCCGGCGTGCCCAGGCCGCAATCCTTCATGGCCCCGCGCAGCGCCTCGTCGTCGAGTTCTTTCCCCGCCCCCTGCATGGCGGAGAGCAGATCTCCTTCGCTCATGCGCTTAGGCGGAGTGGTCTTTCCCTCCTTGGGATGGAGCGAGGTGGTCTCCACCCCGTCGCCCTTCTTCACCACGGGCAGCCCGCCTTCCACGTCCTCCTCGGCCTCCTCCTCGACCTCCGCCGGATCCGCGGCCTTCTCGGCCTTCTTGCGGCGGTGCGGGGGATCCACGGCGGACCAGCCTTCCTCCTTCACCACCGTGCCGTTGGTCTTGAAGGTCTCGCCCTCGACCTCGGTGATGATCGTGGTCTTGGCCTCGACCCGGTCCGGGAAGTAGGCCCCCAGAAAGCGCCGGGCGATGAGGTCGTAGACGCGCAGCTCGTCGCCCGCCAGGCCCCGGGCGGGCTTCTCCGTGGGCACCAGGGCCGCGTGGTCCTCCACCTCCTTGTCGTTGACGAAGCGCTTGTCCAGCTTCACGGGCCAGCGCTTGCGCAGGTCGTCCAGGAAGGGCTGCAGCTCGGCGAGCTGTCCTTGCGCCAATGCCTTGATCCACTGGGGGGCCTTGAGGGCGTCGGCCTCCGTGAGGTGACGGCTGTTGGTGCGGGGGTAGGAGATGAGCTGCTTCTCGTAGAGGTTCTGAGCCAGCCCCAGCGTGCCCTCGGCGGTGAGGCCGAAGCGCTTGTTGGCCTCCTTCTGCAGGGCGGTGAGGTCGTAGAGCAGCTCGGGCTTCTTCTTCTCGGTGCGCCCCGTGGCACTTCTGATCTTGCCGGGGCGGCCCTCCAGCCGGGCCGCCAGGGCCAGGGCTTCCGCTTCCGTGGCGAAGCGCTCCACGGCCTGATCGCCCTGCTCCTTGAACCAGCGGCCCTCGTAGGCGCCGTTGGGATGGGCGAACCGGGCCCTCAGGGTCCAGAAGGGCTGGGGTTTGAAGTCGCGGATGTCCAGCTCCCGGCGCACCAGCAGGGCCAGGGTGGGCGTCTGCACCCGGCCGACGCTCCACACGCCGTCCTCCGCGCCCGCCCGGCGCATGCGCAGCGTCTGGGCCCGCGTGGCGTTGATGCCCACCAGCCAGTCCGCTTCCTGACGGCTGCGCGCGGCCTCGCGGAGGCCCACGTAGGCTTCGCCGGACTTCATGGCCGCGTAGGCCGCCTGGATCGCCTCCGGCGTGAGGCTCGAGGTCCAGAACCGCTTGACTGGCTTTTGGCATTCCGCAAGGCGGTAGACGAGATCAAAGATCAGCTCGCCCTCCCGCCCGGCGTCCGTGGCGTTCACCACCTCGGTGATGTCCTCCCGGTTGAGCAGGCGCGCCACCACCTCGAACTGCTCCCTCGTCTGGGCGATGGGCGCGTAGCGGAAGGGCTCCGGGAAGATCGGAAGCCGGTCCCAGCGCCACGCCTTCCAGGCCGGATCGTACCCTTCAGGATTCAGCGCCTCCACCAGATGCCCCACGCACCAGGTCACCACCAGCCCGTTCCCCTCGATGAGGCTGCGCCCACGACCCGACAGGCCCAGGGCCTCGGCCAACGCCCGCCCCATGCTGGGTTTCTCAGCCACAATCAGACGCAGAAGCACTCCTCGCTTTGACCTTGATTGTAGGGGCGAGGTGGCTGGATCTGAGCCACATCCGAACGCGCAGGCTTGGGTGCCGCCCATCCAATCGGAGGGGCCAGGCCGGCCTCAGGAGTGCCAGCCCTGGATGGAAAGGGGGGGTGTGTCTCCTGGTTTGACGTTCTCCCCGTAAATGAGTCCGCATATTCTGTGGAATCCACTCCTGGCTCCATGACGAGCTCAGCGGTTGGCATTACAGCGGGATGGAGTATTCGTAATAGAGATTCTCGACCTTGAGCCGTTGTAGGAAAGCTCTCTGGTCCTCCTGATCCAAGGCATCCAGGTCAGCTGGTTTTGGGGCCTTCACCTTTCGATCGGAGAAGACCAGGCGGCCCCCGGTCTTCTCCTGCAGCCGCTTCACGAGGGGCCTGAACGGCATCTCGTGCCATCGGTTCTTCTCGGCTTGTTCCTTGAAGACCGGCACGAAGGCCACGAGCTCATTGCTGGTCATCTGCTCCAGCCCCTGAGTCCTGAGGGTGGCGTTGTGGCTTCCGTGATGACCCACTTTGTAGAAGGCGGTTCGACTCAGTAGATCAGGGCCCGTAACGGTCTCCTCTGTGCCTGCTGCGGAACGTACTTTCCAATGTGTGTCCTGCCAGGACAACCAATTGCCAACCTGGGCGTCTCCAGGGAAGAGCAGTACCCTTCCTGATTCGATCAGTTCGAAGGCCAGCACCAGACACGTATTGTTGGTGTGGCTGTCGAGGTTCAGTGCCAGCGTCTCGACCGCCCGGGTCCAATCGTTTTCGATGCGGCGCCATTCCTGGCCGGGAGCACCCCAAGTCTGGTCCATCAGCTTGCGAAGCGGCTCGGGCACCGGGTCGCCCGGCTGGATGCAGAAGGCAGATTCGAACGGAAGATCGCTGTCCCCGGCCGTCGAAGTGCCCGCGGCTGCTCTTTCGAAGGCGAAGCGAAGGCTTTCACCGGTTTCAGCTTCGGAGGCGAGTTCGTAGACCTCCTTGCCTTTGGCCGTGGGGCTACTGCGCTTGATCATTGCCTCGGCCTGAGGAGGTCCGAGCACGTAGACCCGTACTCCGTCAACCCCAGGGAGGGTTATAGGTTTGGAGCCTGGATCGTAGTAACGGACCTTCACCCCTTCGCGGTTGGCCAGGTATTCGAAAGCCTTTCTTGATTTGCCGAGGGAGGACTCCGCGGCGCTCAACGAACCGTTGAGTTCCCCTGCCTCGATTCCGAAGAACTGGAGAAGGGTGCCAACACGCCTTGCACGCTCGGATTCAACTGCGTGATCTACCCCGAGGCTGAGGGCAGAGAGAGTCATCTGAGCTGCAGCCAGAGCCCGAAGGCCGCTCGAGCGCTCGGCCCGGAGCTTTCGAGCGAGCTTGTTCGATGGATCCTCCGTCCAGGCATACCAGACTTCTTTGATGTCGTGGAAGTCATTGAAGGCCGACTGGCATTGCTGTTCGGAGAATCCAGAGACGTGATCCCAATGTTCATGGGTCATGACCACCACATCCAGGTGGCCACCGGTGCATTCGGCGAGGTCCTGGACCACCTCGAGCATGGTGTCCTTGGGGTTTGACGCCACGGAAATCAGCCCGCAGTCGATGAGCAGATTGAAGGTGCCTTCACCGGTCGATTTGGGGAACCGTAGCAGAAAACAATCACCCAATCCGTGGCGGTACATGCGAACCGTGATGTCGTCCGACGAGGCCTTCCTACGGACAGGAGAAACCTTCGTCCGTTTCGGCTTGGTTGGGGACTTGGTAGGAGACTTGGTGGCTCGTGGCATGGCTCAGACTCCTTCGTGCAGCATGCAGAACGGCTCGTCGTGGCTGAATCCTGGCTCGGTCGGGTCCTCCTGGAAATAAGTCGCCCGAAGCGAGGTCTGGTGGTCTGCCTGGCGCAACTTGTAGGCCCGGATCTCCTCCAGGCGGTGGTCGTCGTCGATGGGCCTCACGATGGAATACCGGAGCAATGGCGTCTTCCCTTCGAGGTCGAAGATCAAGGTCGCTCCTCCCCGGAAGATGAACGATCCTGCTGCTGGTTCCGTTGGATTGAGGGGAACCTTGCGGCGTTGAGTCACGATCATGATCAGCTGTTTCATGATGGTTCCTTCCGGCCGTACCCGAAGGGCCGGTCGAAGGGCATGCACTTCGAACGATGGCCCGCCGCCGTCGCCGGGATCGATTCCATCAAGGACCCCATCCAGCCGGATCCCTGTGGCCTTCTGGAAGGCCTCCAGCTCACGCTTGTCCTCTTGGGCTGCTGACCGCTTAAGAAGCTGATGGGTGAGCCCTCTTACATGGAGGAGTCTGTCGAACAATTCCTCCCGGTCGAGAATGAACATGGTCTCGGTAAGCGCGGCTCGGATTTTCCCAGCGACGTCGATGAGAACGTTCCAGTTCTCTTTGGTCAGGAAGAGGTTGGCGAAGGGCCATCGCAGTTGTTCTTCGGACAGGACCTTGATGCCCTTGGGCAGGATGCCCCACTTCTGGAACGATTCCATGAGTGCCACCCGGTAACCCATCCGATCGTTTGGCACCATGTCGAAGTCCGCGGTGATCAAGGCGCGGAGGTAATCCCCGAACGTCATATCCACGGGTGGGCAGTAGTCCAGCGCTCGGATGCACATGTTCAGGAAGGTCAAGGCGGTGGCGCGAGTCTCGCTCGCAAGGCGTTTGACCAAATCTGGGCTGATCGCACCATCGGGAAGGACTCCCGAACCCGAGGTGGCCAGGCGGATGAGGCCCTGAATCCGGGATTTGTTGGCGGCGATGAAGGCACCGAACACCGCGGCTACCAGCACTGAGCCACGAGCATGAGGCTCCCACTCCTGCGACAACCTCCCAGGGTCAGGTTTGACGGGTCGCCATACGCCATCCTCTCCTCGCTCGCCGATGGCATCGCGGAGGGCACCGTATTTGCCCGTGGCCTGACCCAGCTCCCGCGCCATCTCACCCAGCAGGGTGTCGCTCTCAAGGTTGCCGCGCGACCGCGCGATCTGGCTCTGCAACACCTCTGGGAAAGTGAAGTGCTGGAAGAGCGCTACAAGGTCGGCGAAGGCTTCATGGAAGGCGAGCGAATCCTCGTGGTTGTCCTCAGAATACCGGCGGTGCATGCCATCCAGCAGGGCGTGGGTGGTCTCATGGGCGATGATGTCGTTGGAGAGGCAGGAGAACACCATGCCCGTGGGACCGGGGAAGTAGCCGAAGAGGATCGCGGCTTTGCTGGGGCTGTAGTAGGCATTGGCGGCTCGCAGCGCGTGCGGATAGGCCCGGAGCCGCGGAATGAATGTCTCCGATGTCTGGCGAACGGGATCACTCTTCTGCCGCGAGGCCCAGAATACTTGGCGGCCCAGGGCGTGCTCGAAATGCCCGATGGTTTTCATCATGGAGGCGTACACCATCTGCTGATGGAAGCGGGGATTGCCCTGGGAAGGAGCCAATCCGTCCTGAGCCACCACCTCCAGACTGTTCAAGTCCACAGGCTCGTACCAGCAACCGCTTGCAGGATCGAAATCCACAACCTCCACATATTCGCCCTTCGGACCCGGTTCCAGGCGGTTCTCCCAGGGGGTCTCGAAGATCGTTTGGTTGATGGACAGTGTCTCCAACCGCTGCGAGAGGCTCGGGTCGAAGGCATATCCGCGGAGGCGTCTGAATGGCGGCGGTGGCGCGGATCGCAGAGCAGGGGAACTTGGTTCACCATCGGATGCCCGTTCCACATAGAAGTTGGCGGCGTACGATGAGGCCATGGTACCTCCCGTGATTTGACGTCAGTGAATGCCTGGCACAGTCGTTCCGAACCGAGACCGGTCCTTCAAGGGATATTCAGGGCACTGGCTTTGGGCGTGGGAACGGCCAATGGAATGCCGCCTCCTGCCTCGCTGGAAAACCGGCAGCGAACGACTTGATCTGGGAATCACAGACAAAATAACCCCAGTTCACCAGATCCTGCTGAAGGGCTTCAGGCATCTTCTTCAGCCTCGTGGGCACCTCGTCGAGTCGATCCCAGGGCTTCGACCACTGTTGGGCATCCAGCTTGGACCGGTCGTTGGGCGCAAGGGTGATCCCGAGGTAGGTGCCCTCCCGGTGGAGGGGCGTCTGTTCCAGATCCTTGCTGAACAGCACCATGAGCACCCGTTTGCGCATGGCGAGCCCCTGTTGTTCATCGATGTCCCGAACCCGGAATAACTGGCCGAACCAATTGGTCCAAGGCCTGGGATCTTCCAAGAACGGCTTCCCCGCATCGCTCACCAGCAGTCGCTTGTGGCTCTTCCAGAGGGTTTCCACGCCGAGATTGTCGTAGACGCCACCATCGGCGAGGACCAACTTGGAGGTATAGGGCTCCTTCTGTAGATCATCTCCAGTGCTTGGGATGAAGGAGGTGCCTGTATCCCTAGGGATCTTCAGCACAAGGGGCGAGAGTACGGGCGGAAACCCCGCTGACGCTGCCACCACCTTGGCAAGCGGAATGGCGGGACGGTCGATCTTCCCCACCCGGTAGTCCCACAGGAAGTCGCGGTTCATTCGGACCAGCACGCCCGAGGCGTAATTGGTGGCATTGAAGGTGAACCTCGGTGCGGCCTCGGGGTGCTGGGCGGTCTTGGCCAGCGGGAGATCTTGGAGCGTCTTCCCGCGGAAGGTCTTTTCGTAGCTTGAAACTGTGGCGTCGGTCGCATCGTAGAAGGGCAGGAGGGCTCCCTTTAGAACCGCTGCGACATCCACATTGACGTTGGCGAAGCTCAAGGCTGGGTCCGCCACCGCCTCCTTGAAATTGTCCGCCACCGGCGAGTCTCCGAACCGAAGCTCGTTCCAGTGCATGGCCAGAATCGCCGACATCATCGATCCACCGGAAACCGAGGACACTTCGTCGAGGCGACGAAGCACACCCAACTCGTTCAGGCGCCAGAGCACGCCGAGGTGGAACAGCAGAGCTCGGTACCCACCACCAGATAGCGAAAGCGCGATGCCCTCTCGCAATTCGTGGGTCTCTCCAGGTGCAAACCGCTGCGTCGAGAAGAGGGACTCCTCCTGCTTCGTCCGAATGGACGGAGGTTCAGCCGAGGCGCGCTCCCCAGTTACCTGCGCGAAAGACAAACTGGCGCTCAGCATCGGGAAGAGCGCCAGGATCCATGCTCCGCCGTTCCCTTGACCGGGTACCATGCGAGCCCCTTTATGTTTGGGTCTGGAGGAGTCTAGGCGGGATGACTCTGGCGTGAAAGTTAATTGTTGGGATCGAGGGTGTGGAATACCTTACGGATTTAGTAGGCGATGAGCACCATCTGCACTGGCGACTTAGGTTCACCCAGCAGGTAGGACCCAACGTTCCACGTAGAGTTCCCAATCCATCTTCTGCAGCGACCAGTTGGCCTGATCCCTCAGAAAGATCGGGCTGATTAAAGGGGAGAACGTCATGTACGCCTGGGAGACACTTGGTGCTTAGCCGGCTTCCATGG